>DASPXD010000066.1:0-16985 GCA_035637435.1 Gemmatimonadales bacterium | reverse complement strand
GCCTCCCGGCGATAATTCTCCAGCACGAGCTCGCGCTGCCGAGCGAGCCCCTCGCGCAGCGTCTCGGCCCCGACGTTGGGATTGCCGTCCATGTCCCCGCCGACCCAGGAGCCAAACCGCAAAACCGGGCGCGTGGGGGGGGGCACCTGGACGTCGTACGCCTTGTGCACCGCCTGCTCGAGCTCCTCGGCGAACGGCGGGACGATGCGGTAGACGATGTCCGTCAGGTAGAAGAGCACATTCTCGAGCTCGTCCATGACGGAGGGGCGCGCGGAAGGCTGCGGGTCGGTCTGCCACGCGCCGGTGATTTCCTCGCGAATCTGCGCGAGTGCGGCGCGCTCTTCATCGGGCGTGCGCGACGGGTCGAGCCGCTCCACGAGCAGCCGGCCGATCACCTGCTCCTTTTCGAGCAGCGTTCGCCGGGTCGCCTCGGTGGGATGGGCTGTGAATACGGGCTCCACGCGCAGCCGTTGGAGCAGTGCGGCGATCTGAGCCGGCGTGACGCCGGCGGCGGCCAACCGCAGCGCCGTCGCCTCGAGGCTGCCCTCCTGCGGATCCCTCGCGCTGCGCAGGTAGTCGCGGCGGCGCCGGATGCGGTGAATCCGCTCGGCGAGATTGACGACCTCGAAGTAGGTCGAGAACGCGCGGACCAGCGTCTCGGCGTCGCGCGGCGGCAGACCCTTCGCCAACGCATGCAGCTCGTCGTCGGCGCCGGCGATCGCGGCGTGCCGGGCGCGCTCCACCAGCTGGAAGAACGCGTCGCCACACTGCTCGCGCAGTACGTCCCCGACCAGCGCGCCGAGCGTTCGGACGTCGTCGCGCAGCTGCGCGTCCTTCGGTGCAAACTCGACGGCGCGGCGTTCGTTAACCAGAGGCCTCGCCGGGTGTAAAGAGCCGCGCGGCAGCGACACCCCACGCGGTGAGGTCGACGGAAGCTCGTCCGTCGCCGCTGACGGCAATCGCGTCGCCGTTCAATTCGACGAGGTTGGCGCGGCGCGCGAGCTTGAACGCATACGCCGCGGGCCACACGCCGACCGCACGCGCCTGTCCCGCGACATCGAGCAGCTTGACGACGACGCCGTCGCCATCGTCTGCCGCCTTGGCGCCGACGATCATCACTCCCTTGTCCGCGTAGAACAGCGCCCGATCCTTCGCGATCAGCGGGCCGGGCGTGGCATTCGTGTACGACGCGCTGACGTACAAGGGATCGCACGCGGCCCACCCGCGGCGGACGGGCTCCGCCCCGTCGCCCGGTGCCAGCAGCGAAATCCTGAACCGGAACGTCGCCGCGCCGCCTTGTGACGCCGCGTAGTTCGTGTGCCAGTAGTTGTTCATCGCGTAGGCGAACAGCGTGCCGTCGGGGACGATGCTACGGCGCCAGGCGCCGCGAAACAGGTCGTTGAGCGTGAACAGCGGCGTGTCGGGCCCGCTCCACAGCACGCCATCGGTGCCTTCGCGGATCCACACCCAGTGCGTGTGGCAGAACCAGTCGCGGCAGCTGCCGGGCTGCTGATCGCGTTCGACGCCCATGCGGCCCAGCGGCACTTCGACGTCGACGGCAGGCTTCAGGAACGCAAACGGGAAGGCGACGTAGAGCGCTTCCTTCGCCGTGGTCGCCGTTTTGACGATGCGGTTCTCGATGTCGACCCAGGGCAGCTCGTCGTACAGCGTGACGATCGAGGTGATGGCCGGGAAGCCGTCGAGCGCACGCTCGACTACGAGCCGCACACCGATGCCGGGGAGCTTCTCGCGACGGCAGCTGATGAGCTTTGCCTGCGTCACGTCCAGCTGGGGTGGGTTCTTGAGGTCGTCGCGATTGCCGGACGTCCACAGGGCGCTGTGCTCGCCGCCGCGAGCGTAGACCAGTTGATTCAAGCCCGCCCACGTCGATGGCTTGACGCGCTCCTTGCCGTCCGGACCGGTGAGTGAGCGGATCGCGCCGCTCGCCTGGTCGATCTGGACCGTGAATCCCCCCCCTCCCCCCCCCGCTTTGGCGTCGAGCGCTTCGCCGTCCGCGGCTGGCGGTCGTGGGTCGCGATCTGCTTCGGTGAGCGCGAGGTAGCCGAGCGGCGGTACGTCACGGAAGAGGACCAGCGCATCACCATCGGGGAGATCCACCGAGGCCAGATCGCGTCCGTCATAGGACAACGCCTTACCCGAGCCTCCCGAAACACGCGCGACGTCAGAGCGCTCCCAGCTCCCCGCGTTGAATACCAGCCGGCCGCGGCCCGGGCGCGTTGCGCGGCCGAGCCGCAGCAGTCCGTCGGCCAGCTCATCGCGCGCTGCCGCCGCGCCGGAGTCGATGAAGCGCTTCTTGTAAGCCCACTGCGCAATAGTCTGGCGGGACGTGGGCGCCGATACACTCTCGGCGGCGCCCCAGGTGTGCTCGCCAAACAGCAACAGGTCTCGCCACACGGCGGCACGCGACTCGGTGTCAGCGTCTTGAACGCCCAGGCGGGCATTCCACAGCGTCACGATCTCCGCAGCGCGCGCCGCGAGCTGAGCCGATCGGTAGGACGCAAGCTCCGCCGCCGTCGATGCGGCACCGTCTTCCCAGTAGAGTCCCGTGTCGCCACGTCTGACGGGAATCCTGGATCCGAAGCGGCGCTCGACGTCGCGGAAGAAGTCCTCGGACCGGCCCATCACGATCCGCGGCCACTGGAATCGTCGCCCGAATTCCTGGACGTTGGCGACGATTGCTTCCTTCATAAGCGCGTTGTCCTGCCAATCGGCGCCGTACAGCAACGCGGTGTCGTATGGCCAGTTCTGGGCCAGGAATGCCGGCTGATCGAGCAGCCAGCTGGACAGGCGGTGGCCCATTTCGTCCGCACCGACGTCAAAGCCGAAGCGCGTGCCGTCGCCGTAGTGGTGCGCCCGCCAATGCAGCACGCGGCTGCCGTCGGGACCTTCCCAGTAGTAGAGCTGCGGATACGCGGTGCCTTCGCTGCCGCCACTCGGCGGCAGCAGCGGCACCGCGCGCTCGGGGTTGGGTCCGCTCGCGAGATACTTCACGCCGCTCGCGGCGAGCAGCATCGGAAACGTGAGCGTCTGGCCCGGGACGTCGGTGATTTGCGCCGAGAGGAACGTCAGGCCGCGCTCGCGGGCGAGCTTGCCGGCCGGCCACACCAGCCGCGCGAATGTTTCGTGATCGAGCAAGCCCGTGAGCATGTTGGCGAACAGCGCCTGCCAGCCGACCTTCCCATCGCGGATCGCCTGGAGCAGCGCGTCAGCCGCTGCGGGCGAGCGATTCTCCACGTACGACAGCACCTGCAACGCGCATTCGGCGGTGAAGTGAAAGTCGCGATGGGTAGTCGTCCAGGCGAGCGCCGCGTCGAGATTCTTGCGATGTACCTCGAGGGCGTTCTCCTGGATGTCGGTGTAGCCGACGTCGGTATGAATCGATGCCAGCCAGTAGAGCGTCCAGCGTTTCGGCGGCGTGAGTCGCAGGCGTCGCCGGGCTGCGCGGTCCTTGCCGACTTCGACGTCCACCTGAAAATCGGACGGCTCGGAGAGCGGCACCCACACCTCGCCGCCCAGCGCCACGCCGTCCGCGGACGGCAGCAGTCCGGCCGTGCCCACCAACGCGCCGCGCCGGTCCGTCACCCGCGCGCGTGCTGCGGGCGCACCCAGTCCCGAGACGGTGATGCGCACGAGATTCTTGCGGCCGTCGGGTTGCTGAAACAGCGCGGTGGGACGCACTTCGATGAACGGTTGCTGCGTCGAGCCGTTCTGCGCACGGCGCAGAACGGGCAACGTCGCAAGCCACGCGAGGAATGTGCGGCGATCAAAACGGTGCATGATTGCTATAACTTAGCGCAGCTTGACTGTACAGGTCCCCTATGTACGTTTCGCCGTTCTTCCCGACCCCGACCCCTGTACCTCAACAGGAGCGAGCATGAAGCGGATCGCATTGGCTGTGGCGCTGGTCGTCATGGCCGCAGGCGCGTGCAAGAAGGCCGAAGACCGCGGCATGGCCGCAGACAACGCGCGTGCCGACTCGATGAAAATGGCGGACTCGATGAAGATGATGGCGCCGGCTGACACGACGCATCACATGATGGCCGACACGGCCAAGGCACACGCGACGCCAGCGCCAAAGCCGCCGCCGGCACCGGCGCGCAAGCCGACGCGGCGTCCGTAGCGACGCGGTCGTGCTCGAACGTATCAAGCCCGGGCGCCGCCCGGGCTTTTGTTTTGTGCGGTGGCACGAGCGATGGCCGTCCGGGTGTCGAAGGGCGGCTCCCATCCCAGCTCCCGCCGGATCCGACCCACGGAATACGGATTCTCTCCCAGAATGAAGGACATCGCGGAATTCCCCAGCGCGGTGTAGCGGCCCGGCAGCAGCACGCGCATCAGGACGCTCCAGCAGCGAACGCCGATGCGTATCGCGGCCACCGGAACGCGAATGCGCCGCGGCCGCACACGCAACGACTCGGCGAATGCCGCAAAGAACTCGCGTTGCGTGAGGCGTGGCGGCGCGTCGCACGTGACGTTGTACGCCCGAAATCCCGGCTGCGCCGGCGCGTCGAGCGCCGCAACCACGGCCGCAGCGACGTTGCCGGCGTACACGCACGACAGATGATTCGTCCCCGGACCGATCTGCGGCAGGAACCCGCGCTTGAGATTGGCGACCAGGCGTCGGGTGAACAGCACATCGCGCTCGCCATAGATGACGTTCGGCCGGATGGCGATGACCGAGAGTCCCCCGCGGGCGGCCTCCTCCCGCAGCAGCTGCTCGGCAGCGCGTTTGCTGCGCGCGTAGAAGTCCGACGCCGGAAGCGGCTGCAAGGGATAGTCTTCGGTCACCCCGTGCTCACCGGCCGCATATACCGCCGCGCGGCCATACACCGCGACCGAGGAGATGTGAATCAGGCGCGCGCCGGTCCGGCGCGCCGCCTCGATGGCGAGGCGCGTCCCTCCGACGTTGACGCGCGTGAATTCTGCGAGCGGTTCGTGCGATGCGACCAGCGCGGCGGCGTGCACGATCGCGCGCACGCCGTTCGCGGCGTGCTGCCAGGTGACGGCGTCGGTGACATCGCCGACAAACGCCTCCGCGCCGAATCGTTCGACGGTGGCGCGCGAGTGCTCCCGAATGAGCGCGCGGGGGCGCTCACCGCGCGTATGCAGCGCCTCGAGGACGTGCGTGCCGACGAGCCCACCCGCGCCCGTGACGAGAACAGTCACGCCGGAGCGACGCGCGGCGCGTCGAACGGCAGGCCGACGAGCCGCGCTTCGCGGCCGGCGGCACGCACCGTGGCGCCGACCGGGACTTCGTGCCGCACGATCGCGAGACCGATCCAGCGGCCCAACACCGATCCGCCGCCGTCCGGCAACCACGCGATGCTGGTCACCCGGCCGACCTCGTGCTCGTCATGCGTGACCGCGCTCCACCCGCTCGCCGGCGCCGCGGGCGGATCGGCCTCGAACAGCAGCCCGCGCAGCTGCCGGTTGGCGTGACCGCGGAAGTGCAGCCGGCTCACCGTCTCCTGGCCCGTATAACACCCCTTCGTGTAGGAGACGCCGCCGATTTCATCCAGCCGCACTTCCTGCGGAATCGTCTTTTCATCGACTTCCGAAGCGAGTCGCGGCCATCCCGCCAGAATCCGCGCCAGCTCCAGCGCCTCGGGGCTGGCGGCGTGGGCCCCGGCATCGATCAAGCGCCGCTGGATGGATGCGACGCGGTCGGCGGCTGCCGTGATCTGAAAAACGAAGGGCGCCAGGTCGCCGCTCCGCGCCACCTCGAGGGACGGCTCGGCTGCCGAGCTCTCCAGCACACGATTCAGTCCGTGCGGAACCGAGACGGCGGCGGCGCCCATGACCGCCACGGCGTGCGCCCCAGCTACTCGCAGTACGGCGGTTTCTTCGGTGCGATCGGACGTCCGTGCGAGCCGCGGCGGAACGGAGCGCTGCAGGATCTGCAGTGCGCGCTCACGGCCCTCGGCCGGCACCGTGTACCGAACTCGCGATCCGAGGCGGGCAGCCCAGCCGTCCACGACCATCATCCCCTTGGGCGTGAGCAGCGCGCCGTACACGAACGCCCCGTCGCCGGGCTTCTCGATGTCGTTGGTGAGCAAGCCCTGAAAGCAGGTGACGGCGCCGGAACCGGCCCCTGTCAGG
Organism: Gemmatimonadales bacterium; assembly: GCA_035637435.1. Taxonomy (GTDB): domain Bacteria; phylum Gemmatimonadota; class Gemmatimonadetes; order Gemmatimonadales; family GWC2-71-9; genus 20CM-2-65-7. The sequence goes on along the minus strand of DASPXD010000066.1, from coordinate 10,868 downwards.
TCGATGACGGCGACGTCGGCGCGGGCGACGATCGCACCGGCGCGCAGTTGATCGACGACCTCCGCGGGCACCGCATCAGGCTCGAGGCGCGTGACCGTGGCCGGTGGAGCAGTCGGAAAGACGTCGCTCACAGATCCGCCAGCTCCGCGGCGGAATGCCCCGCGAGCGAGTCCCACACCCTGGCCGCGCCGCGTCCCTCGAGTGCATCAGAGGGATGACTGGTCGTCAGCATCACGCAACGCATCCCCGCGGCGCGCGCCGCCGCGAGTCCGGGCAGCGAGTCTTCGATCACCACGCAGCGGTCGACCGCGACCGGCTGCCGCTGGTTGAATGCGCCGTGCGCGGCGAGGTAGGCCGCGGGATCGGGCTTGCAGCGCGGCACGTCGCCGGCCGCGACGATGATCTCGAATCGATCCGCGAGGCCCGTCCGGCGCAGCACTGCGTCGATCTCGCTCCGCAACGCGCCTGAGACGATCCCGAGACGAAATCGCCGGCCGGCGTCATGCACGAACTCCGCCGCGCCCGCGACCAGGCGCAACGACGTCGCGACGAGCTCCAGGTAGAGGGTCGACTTCTTTTTCACGAGATACGTCAGCAACTCCGTCGTCAGGGTCCGCTGCGCGCGGCGATAGGCCTCCATAAACCCGGTGCGATCGTCAAAGCCGAGATACGCCGCGTAGTACTGCTCGCGAGTCAGCGTAATGCCTTCGTCGGCCAGCACGCGCTGCAGCGCCAGACAGTGTTGTGGCTCATCGTCCACCAGCACGCCGTTGAAGTCGAACAGCACCGCTTCCGTCACAGCGTCTCCTTGAGCCACGCCACGATGTTCGGCCAGCAGGAGCTTCGTGCCTGCTCGCTCACCACCAGGCCGCGATGCGACAGGCCCGGCTCGATCGCCAGTGCCTTCCGCGGGGCGCCCACGCGCTCGACCACCTGCCGGCACGCCGCCGCCGGCGCGAAGATGCGGTCCGCGGCCCCGGCTACGCCGAGGTACGGCACGCTCAGCGCCGCCAGTCCGGCAAAGTAGTCGAAGCCGTCGGCGCCGAGCCATCCGCCGCGCACATTCCACTCCATCCATTCGGCAATGATCTCCGCGGCCTCGTCTTCGTTGCCGAAGCCCAGCGCCCGGGCCGGGAATCGCCCGAGGACGCGCGACAGGGCGATCGTCGTCGCGGCGAGCGTGCGCCGCACCAGGCCGAGGCGCCGCGGGCCGGGGGTCCCCAGGGTGACGATGGCGCGGAGCGGTGCGGCGGCCGCCACGCGCGCGAGCCAGCACAACCCCGCGGCGCCGCCGGCGGAATGTCCGATCCAGGCGAGCGGCGCGCCGTCCGTTTCCTCGCGCACCCGCGCGACCAGCGTAGGCGTGTCGTTGAGCACCCAGTCTTCGAACGTCCACGCCCCGCGCCGCGGTTCGCGCGCGCTGTCGCCGTGATGGCGCAGGTCGGCGAGCCACACGTCGAGCCCCGCCGCGCCGAGAAAGTGCGCCATCCCGCCCGCACTGTTCCCATCCTCCGCATGCAGCCAAAAGCGGTGGTTCGTGAATGCGCCGTGCACGAGCAGCACGGCGGCGCGGCCGTCCCGGTAAGCACGCAGGCGGTGCAGCGCCAGATCCACGCCGTCCGGCGTGGTGACGCGACGCGCGCCTCCGGTCATTCGTAGCGCCCGGCGGCACGATAGGCATCGTCGAGCAGCTCCACCGGATGGCGGGCGTGCGCGTGGATGCCGGCGGCGGCGAGACCGGCACCGAGCTGCATGAGACAGCCGGGATTCCCCGTCGCCACGACCTGAGGTGCCGCCTCGCGCAGCCGCTCGAGCTTCGCCGCAAGGACCTGGCGCGACATCTCGGGCTCGAGCAGCGTGAACAGTCCGGCGCTGCCGCAGCACTCGGCGGCGCCCGGCACGCTCACGAGCTCGAGCAGGGGAATCGCGGCGAACAGCTTGAGCGGCTGCACCGCGACGCCTTGCGCGTGCAAGAGATGACACGGCGGGTCATAGGCGACGTGCAGGTCGAGTGGCGCGCCCGGAACAGGCCCCTTCGTCCCATCGCCGGCGAGAAGCTCCGTCACGTCGCGAACCCTCACACCGAATCTCTCACCTCGCTCATCGCCCACAAGATGCCCGTACTCTTTCATGAGTGCCCCGCAGCCCGCGCTGTTCACGACGATCGGCTCATCGCCGTCGCCGAATGCCGCGATATTGATCCGCGCCAACGCCCGCGCTTCTTCGAGCAATCCCGCGTGCGCATGCAACGCGCCGCAGCAAACCTGGCCCGGGACCTCGTGGACTTGATACCCATTCACAGCGAGGGTTCGCCTGGTGGCATCGTGCACATGCGAGAACAGGCCCTCCATGACGCAGCCGCGGAAGAGCAGGGCGGAATGTTGGAAAGTTGGAAGGTTGGAACGTGACGTCGCACCACTTTCCAACGTTCCAACATTCCAACCTTCCGGTTTCGTCGCCGCCAACATTCCAAGTCCAAACCGAATCCTGCCCCATCCGGCGACACTCCGGGGCAGCACCGATCGCAGCAGCCGGGCAAACCAGTACACCACCCCGCTCACCCCCGGCGTCGTCAACGCCCACAGCGCCAGGCGCGCCAGGCGCGGCGTGCCGCGGGCCGCGGTAATGCGCGACCGGGCGGCTTCGAGCCCATGTCCGTAGTGCACGCCTGATGGACAGACCGGCTCACAGCCGCGGCAGCCGAGGCAGCGGTCGAGGTGGTAGGCGAGCGCGATGTCGGTCGCGGCGATGTCGCCGCGCTCCAGCCCCCGCATCAGCTCGATGCGGCCGCGGGGCGAGTCGGCTTCGTCTCCGGTGGCAAGAAAGGTGGGACAAGCTTGAAGGCAAAACCCGCAATGCACGCACGCGTCCAGCCCTTCGAATCCGCCTCGCGTCCGGTCCTCCCCCGTCATGAGCCTTCTGTGGCGACGACGAGGGCGCCTCCGGGGTCAAACGTGCGGCGCAGGCCGGTGACGAGCGGGCCCACGCCCTCGCGATACGCCCCGAAGTGCCCGACGGCGCCACGCAGCGCCCAGGGTGCGCGCTCGAGCGTGAGCGGCACCTCGAGCCCGGCGAGCGTGCGGCGCAACCGCTGCAAGCGATCGATGCTCGCGTCGCCGGTCCAGCGGATCGCGCCGGCCGCGGGCGAGGCGGAGATCCACTCGTCGCCGAGCTGATGCTGCAGCAGATCGAGCAGCTCGTCGCTGGCGGTGGGCACGCCACCGATGCGGAACGTCACGGGCCGCACGGCGAATCCTTCCGCCAGGCGCATCCAAAAGGCATGGGCTTCCTCGGCGCGCAGGGGCGCGAATCGCCCGCCGCCGCTCGCGGCGCCCAGGCCGGCCTCATCCGCCGCGACGAGCGCCGGGGACCCGGCCAGCCGTACGCCCAACACCCACCGCTCGCGTCGCGCGAGGGCGGGCGAGACCAGCTCCAGCGCCGCCGGCGTCAGTCCCGCGGCGGCGATGTCTTCGCCGACCTGCGTCAGGTCTTCGCGCGCGCCCTCCAGCAGGTAGGTGACGTCGGCGCGCGGCAACGTGCGCAGCCGCAGATGCACGAGGACGATCACGCCGAATGCCCCGAAGCCTCCCGCCTGCAGGCGCGTCAGGTCGTAGCCGGCGACGTTCTTCATGACGCGGCCGCCGCTCTGGACCATGCGGCCGTCGCCGCTGACGAACGTGACGCCGAGCAGATGGTCCTTGATCGGGCCGAAGCCGTGGCGCAGCGGCCCCGCCGTAGCCGTCGCGACGACGGAGCCGAGCGTGCGCCCGGCGAGACCGGGCGGATCGATCGCGAGCCACGCGCCGCGATCGGCGAGCTGCTGGCGCAGCTGGTCGAGCCCGATGCCCGCCTCGGCGGTCGCGGTGAGATCGGACGGCTCGATGGCGGGGACGCGGTCGAGGCGGCGCGTCGTGAGCGCGAGATCGGAGGGGGCGTCGCTCTGCAGCCAGGTGCCGGCGCCCTCGATCCGCACCCGCCAACCCTCCTGGTGAGCCGTGCCGAGCAGCAGCGCGACGGCATCGGGGGAGCCGGGGGCTACGCGCGGGACGCGGTCGGTGCTGGGCTCGAGGACAGCGCCCTCGCCGAGTAATGCTGTGACTTTCTCGAGGATCGTCATGACGCCCTTGCCAGCGCCGAAGCCCACTCTCTACAGGCGTGTACCGGGACCACCTTCCCGGGATTCACGCGCTCGTCGGGATCGAACACTTTCCGTACCGCGTGCATCGCTCCGAGCGATTCGGCATCGAAGATCAACGGCATGTAGCGCAACTTGTCGATTCCCACGCCATGCTCGCCGGTGATCGTCCCGCCCGCCGCGATGCAAGCGGCCATGATCTCGGCGCTGGCGGCTTCGACGCGCTGTTTGAGCGCGGGATCGGTCGCGTCGAACGAGATGTTGGGATGCAGGTTGCCGTCGCCGGCGTGGAAGACGTTGCTGACGACGATTCCATAGTGCTGCGCAATGGCACCGATCGTTTCGAGCACCTGCGGCAGCGCGGAACGCGGGACGACGGCGTCCTGCACCACCAGATCGCGCGACAGCCGGCCCATGGCGCCGAACGCCTTCTTGCGTCCTTGCCAGAGTCTTTCGCGCTCCGCTTCGCTGGCCGCGGTTCGCACCGATCGCGCACCCGATTTCCGCAGCAGATCGGCGACGACTTCGGTCTCCGCGACGACGGCGTCGGCATTGCTGCCGTCGATCTCGACGAGCAGCACCGCGGCGGCGTCGCGCGGATAGCCGGCCGCGTACACGGAGTCTTCCACCGCACGGATGCACGACTGATCCATCATCTCGAGCGCCGCCGGAACGATGCCGGCGGCGATGATGGCCGACACCGCCTCGCCCGCGATGCGCAGGCCGGTGAAGTCGGCCAGCATCGTCCGGACCGCGCGCGGCAGCGGCATGAGACGGACGGTGATGCGCGTCGCGATGCCGAAGTTTCCTTCGGATCCCACGAACACTCCGACGAGATCCGGCCCCCACGGCTCGCCGCCCGCGCTGCCGACCTCCACGAGCGATCCGTCCGCTAGCAGCAGCTCGAGCGCCAGCACGTGATTGGCGGTGACGCCGTACTTCAGGCAATGCGGCCCACCCGAGTTTTCGGCGACATTGCCGCCGATCGTGCACGCGCTCTGGCTCGATGGATCGGGAGCGTACTGCAGACCATGCGGCCGAGCCGCCGCGCCGAGCTTCGCGTTGACGACACCGGGCTCGACGACGGCGAGGCGATTGTCGCGGTCGACGCGCAGAATGTGATTCAACCGGGTCAGCACGAGCAGCACACTTCCTTCGTCCGCCAGGGCCCCGCCCGAGAGGCCGGTGCCGGCGCCACGCGGGACGAACGGAACACCGTGCACCGCGAGGAGGCGCACGACGGCGATCAGCTCTTCGCGCGTGCCGGGCAGCACGACGACGTCGGGAACGCGGCGATGAGTGGGGAGACCGTCCATTGCGTACGTCATACGCTCCGCGCGAGCTTCGCGGACGTGACGCTCCCCGACGATGGCGGAGAGATCGCGGGCGAGGGACGAGGTCATGCTATATAGTAGTCAAAAGGGGGTCAGGACAGACTGTCCTGACCCCCTTGATCTCGTGAAGCTGGAGTGCCTAGGCTGCTCTCCAGAACCCCTTGAGCGCTTTGCCGTCGGGCGACTCTCTCAGCTTCTCAAATGCCCGTTCTCGAATCTGCCGGATGCGCTCGCGCGTGACGCCCATCAGCGCGCCGATCTTCTCGAGCGTCATCGCCTCGCTGCCCTCTTCGAGCCCGTAATAGAGATAGAGAATCTTGCGCTCGCGCGGCGTGAGATACTTGTGGAAGATCCGATCGATGAATTCGCGCATCAGCTTGCTGTCGGTGCGCTCCTCGATCTCGCCGCCTTCTTGTCCCGCGAAGCGCTCGCCGAGCGTCGCGGCGTCCTTGTCGGTGCGATCGACCGGCGCGTCGAGCGACAGCTCCGCCGCCGTCATGCGGCGGGCGGTGCGCACGTTCTCGACGGAGTCTTCGAGGGCCTGCGCGATTTCGTTGTCGGTCGGTTCTCGGCCAAGCTCTTGTGAGAGATACGTTTCGGTGCGGCTCATGCGAATCAACTGGGAGTTCTGATTCAGCGGAATTCGCACGCTGCGCGTCTGTTCCGCCAATGCTTTCAGCACCGCCTGCCGCACCCACCACACGGCGTACGAAATGAACTTGACGCCTTGGTCGGGATCGAACTTCTTGACCGCCTTGAGCAGCCCTTCGTTGCCGATCGCGACCAACTCGGAGAGATCGAGACCGTGGCCCTGATATTTTTTGACGTAGGAGATGACGAATCGCAGATTTGCGGTGACTAAACGCTCCGCCGCTTTTTCATCGCCCCGTTGCACGCGACGGGCGAGGCGACGTTCTTCAGCGGGATCTTTGATGAGGGGAAGTTTTTATATGTCTTGCAGGTACTGGTCGAATGCGCCGGAAGGGGTGGTGCGGAAAAAGGCCTTCGCCTTGCCGCCATTCGACCTCGCCATGCGGGACTCCCCTTGAAACGATATGTGTGTGGAAACGGCGGGCTGACGCCGCCATTTAGGCCACCTAACTGCGTGCCAATATAGGATTTCCTGCCAATCTGTGCAAATAGACGCGGTTGTCCACATCACAAATTGTTGGGTTCGTGGGCATTCCACTGTTTGTCCACTATCCACAGGATCTGTGGATAATGATTCGACCAACTGAATATCCGCATGTGGACTGACTCAATCCGAAGGACGAGATCGGCCCTGTGGAGACGTGGACAGCCATGTGGGCTACGTGTTGAGCAGCGCCTTACGAATTGCATCCTCGTTCACGGCAACCGTCCACCCCTGCCCATCGTCGCCGTAGGCTTTGCCAACCGCCTGGGGTAGCGCCAGCCTGATCTCACCCGCCCGAACCTTCTTGTCGCCGCGCATCGCCGCGATGAGGTCATCGGCCTGGCTGTTGTCGGGCCGCTCGACGGGCAGATGCAACAGCTCCAGCGTCGATTTGATTCGCTGCGCCGTCCCGGACTGCGCGATGGCGAGCGACTCCGCGATCCGGGCTTCATAAATCATCCCCATCGCCACCGCTTCGCCGTGCATCACCTCGTACTTCGACGTGGCTTCGATCGCGTGCCCGACGGTGTGGCCGAAGTTGAGAATGGCGCGTTTTCCTGTTTCGCGTTCGTCGTGCGCGACTACTTCTGCCTTGATCTCCAGCGACCGCCGCACGACGCGCTCCAGCGCCGGCGCATGTTTGGCAAAAATCGCCGCATACTCCCGCTCGAGGAAGGCGAAGTAGTCGGCATCCGCGATCACGCCGTGCTTGACCGCTTCGGCGAGCCCCGCCGCGAGCTGCACGCTCGACAGCGAGCCCAGCAGCTCGGGATCGGCGACGACGACGCGCGGCTGGTGGAACGCGCCCAGCAGGTTCTTGCCGGCGGGAACATCGACACCCGTCTTGCCACCGATGGAGGAGTCGATCATCGCGAGCAGGGACGTCGGGACCTGCACCAGCGGCACGCCGCGGAGATAGGTCGCCGCGACGAATCCGGCGACGTCGTTCACCACGCCGCCGCCGACGGCGATCACGGCGCAATCGCGACCGAAATGCGCCGCGAGCATCTGGTCCGAGAGCGCAGCCCAGGTGTCCCGCGTCTTATTCCATTCTCCGGCGGGGAAGGTGAGCAGTTCCGCCCGAGAGCCGGTAGCCGATAGCCGCTTGAGAAGGTCCTCGCCATACAGCTTCCCCACCTGCGAATCCGAGATGATCGCGTACGCCGCGGCCGGGCAGTACTGCGTCAGGATCGTGTCCAGCTGCGGGACTAACCCTGAGCCAATCAGGATGTCGTAGGAAGCATCCCGCTGCTCGATGAGCGGGACGCGAATCGTTACCACGCGACGTCGGGTTGGCCGGCCTGCTGGTTCACCGCTCGGGCGAGCACGAAGAGCAGATCTGATAGGCGATTCAGGTAATGAATGATTGCGGGATTGATCGTCTCGCCGCGCGCCAAGCTCACGACCGAGCGCTCGGCGCGCCGGCACGTCGTCCGCGCCAGCTGCAACGCCGCTGCTTTAGGCGTGCCACCGGGCAGGATGAAGTTCTTCAGCGGCGGGAGCGTCGCCTCGTGTGTGTCGATCAAGTCTTCGATCGCACCGACCTCGGAGGCGCCGATGGGCGCGCCGCTTCGCGCCAGCACCTTTTCCATTTTTCGGGGGTCCGGCGTCGCCAGCTCCGCGCCGATGGAGAAGAGGTCGCGCTGAATCGTCTGGAAACTGGCCAGCGCGAAAGCCGCCGGCTCGAGCGCCGCGGCGAATCCGATCGCGGCGTTCGTCTCGTCCACCTCGCCGTAGGCTCGCACACGCGCGTCATCTTTCGGCACGCGGTCGCCGCCGAACAATCCGGTTTCCCCGGCGTCGCCGGTCTTGGTATAGATCTTCAGGAGTCACCTCCACGCACGACGCACCACGCACGACGCACGGCCGTTTGAACCTATGCTCAGGGGCAACGCAGCGCGAGCGGCTGGGCCGCAATCACCGTGCGCTTCCCCGCCCAGACTCCAGCCCAGCGCGGCATGCGGCCCGCTGGCGCAGGCCAGTAGACCGAGGACGAGAAGCACGCTAGCGTTGGCCCGATGCAAGAGGCGAAAGATATCACGATCATCGGAGCCGGCCCGACGGGGCTGTTCGCGGCGTTTTACGCCGGGATGCGCGGCGCGTCACACCGCCTGATCGACAATCTCGATCAGGTAGGGGGGCAGCTCACCGCGTTGTATCCGGAGAAATACATCTTCGATGTCGCCGGATTTCCCAAGATCCTCGCCAAGGATCTCGTGAAGGGAATGGCGGAGCAGGGGCTCCAGTGGAAGGGGCCCGTGCATCTCGCCCAGAAAGTCATCGCGCTCAAGCAAACCCAGGAGAACGGCAAGCCGCTGTTCACGATCGTCACGGACCAGGACGAGTATCCCGGCCGCACCGTCCTGATCGCCGGGGGGATCGGCGCCTTCACGCCCCGCAAGCTGCCGCTCAAGGACGTGGATCAGTGGAACGACAAAGGCCTGCACGACCGCGTGCTCAATCCGCGCGAGTTTGCCGGCAAGCGGATCCTGATCGTGGGTGGCGGCGACTCGGCGTTCGACTGGGCGGTGAACCTGCAGGGCGTCGCGAAATCGATCGTGATGATCCACCGGCGCGACGGCTTTCGCGCGCACCAGGCGACGGTCGATCAGGTGCAGGCGTTGTCGGCCGCCGGCAAGATGCAGCTTCGCACGTTCTGGGAGCTGAAGGAGATCGCGGGTTCGAGCCGCATCGAGCGCGTCACGATCTTCAACAACAAGACCAAAGCGGAAGAGACGCTCCCCATGGACTGCGTCATCCCGCAGCTCGGGTTCATCTCGTCGTTAGGGGCGATCGCCGAGTGGGGGCTGGAGATCGAGAAGGGCGACATCAAGGTCGCCCAGACCATGGAGACGAACATTCCCGGCATCTACGCGGCGGGCGACATCACGACCTATCCGGGAAAACTCAAGCTTATCGCGACGGGCGTCGCGGAGGCCTGCATCGCCGTCAATCACGCGGTGCACTTCATGAATCCCACGGCCAAGTTCATGCCGGGGCACAGCTCGAACATGGCGATATTTGGTCAGAAAGAAGATTGAAGTCAGAAGCTGCAAGCGAGGTAGCACATCAGACACAACGCGATCGCTCCGCGCAGTTCGGGAGCGGCCGCGCCGTCAGCTTCAAGCGCTTGTTCGGCCGCAGGCTTGCGTAGCCTTCGTCACATCGCAGGGTTCGTGCCAGGCATCCGGTCACCTCGCACGAAGCGCTTGCATTTCGTCGATACCGGCATCGAACGAATAGAATCCGTTCGTCACACGGACCCGTTTCAGTCCGCGTTTCGCCGCGAGGCCTCGGACAAACTGGACGTCGGACGTACTGGGTACCGGGATACCCAGCGCGCCATTGCTTTGCCGCGTATGGTTGTGCAACACATACCAGTAACTCCAGCCCTGCGCCAGGTAGTCGTCGACGATGTCGAAGCCGTAGACCGTCTTGGGAGGGAACAACTCGGTCCCGGCCCCGAACACGACCAGGATCTCCCGACGCTCATCGCTGCCTTTCCTGAGAACGGAGGCCAGAAACTCGGTGGGGCGCTCTAGCTGTGGTACGCGAGCGTTCTCCTGGGCAAACAGGAGAGCATCGAGACAGGTGATCGGGCCGATCGCGCCCACAACGCCTCGATAGGCCAGGTCGTTGTTGAAACTCTCGTCGCGCCAAACATCAGCGTTGGGTCCGCTTGCTCCGGTCGGGACCGCGAGCGCGGGGTATCGTTCTTCCGCCCCCTCCTCACGGATCGCCGCGCGATAGGCCATAAGCCCCGCGTCGTTTGGAAGCGCTGGACGCGCGTACGCATCCTTCCACGGAACCCTCCAAACCCATAGCACGACCCCTCCATCCTCGAGAACGACTGCGGGAGCTCCGGGCAGCACGCACGCTGGGTCAACGGGATCCGAACCTCGGGCAGTCTGCCCTTCGATGGGTCGGAGAGAACTGCACGAACCAAAGATCGACACCAGAACGACAACCGCGAGTCGATTCGGAAAGCGTCGCATCCTGCGTTTATCTCGCGATGCGTTTATGACAGCCCCGACTCGTTGTGATGACGTTGCCCACTCGGCCAGCCGTCGGATGCTTTTGAGACAGCCCGGCCTACGCGTCTGAGTTCGTCACCTTCACCGGTGTAGCGAGCTAACGGAGTGCGCCTAGGCTGCGGCGCGCTGGTGAAAGATTCATTCCGTAATCTACGCGCATTGCCAGTCTATGCACTCGGCTGCCGAAACACCGCGCCCAGATCGAAGATGTCCAGCTTGCCGTCGTGATT
>DASPXD010000065.1:0-5215 GCA_035637435.1 Gemmatimonadales bacterium | reverse complement strand
GGGTGGTGCAGCGAATAGGGATCTTCGAATGATCAATGATCAATGATCATTGATCATTCGCATCCGCTCGCCGATGCGCGCCTCCATATCGGGGAATGCGGAGCGCAGCTGCTCGAGTGTCGCGCGCGCCGAGTCGGGCTTGCCGGCGGCGACATAGGCGTCGGCCTTCAGAAAGCCGACCCGGAGCCGCAACCGGCGATCATCCGGCGCGACGTTGACTTGTGCGAGCGCCGTCAACGCCGCCCGGCCGTCGTTCCTGTCGCGCACCAATGATTCGATCGCCAGCAGCCGTACGTTCGTGTCGCCGGGGAATCGCCGCGCCAGCTCGGCGTACAGCTCCGCGGCGCGGGCCGAGTCGTGCCGCACCCGCGCAGCTTGTGCCGCCTGGTAGATGCCGGCGAGATACAAGCGCGTGACGTCGGCCGTGTCGCCCGATCGCGTTCCCACGCCGCCGGCGTAGCTGTAGACGAGGTCGCCACCGCGGTCCGCAGCTTTGGCGAGTGCAGCCAAACCGACGACGCCAACGACAGCGGAACCCCACAGCACGCCTTTCACTCCGCGCACGTTGCGTCGCGCCATCGCGAGGGCGCCAATCTCCAGGACCGCGACGAGCAAGAAGACGTTGCGCGCCCACTCCCCCGCCCCTTCGTGGTCCATGACTGCCTGACGGACGCCGGGGATCCGTTCCACCGGCCCGTGCGCATCGGTCCCCGAATGCACGGCCAGGAGCGCCGCGACCGCGCCGGCAAGGATCAGGGTCGCCGCCGCAGGCCCGGTAAAAGCCACGCGGCCGGTGAGCGAGATCCAGCGGAAGATCACGCCGACGACGAGCAGCGCGATCGCGAAGTGGACGATGATGGGGTGATAAGCGCCGATGTTTGGCATGCGCAAAGATCAATGATCAATGACCAATGATCAATGATCGTTTGATCATTCGCCCGCTACCGCGGGCGCACAGCATCGCGCACGATATCGTCGACGGCGAACTTGATGAACTCGGCTCGCTTCTCGCGCCGCCGCTGGCTCTCGGCACGCACGTCCGCGAGGCGTCGCTCGATGTCAGCAATCTCCCGCGCGCGCAGCTGGTCCTCGAGATCGAAGTGCTGCGCGATGAGGGTCTCGATCTGCTTGCGGATGGCCGGGCGATTGGCTTCGGACGCCGTTCGATAGGCACGTTGCTGAGCGCGCGCATTGGCCTCCAACCCGAACATCTTGCCGACAAGCTGCGCGCGAAGGCTGTCGCGCTGGCTCAGTTTCTGAACCATGTCGAACTGGACCGTGAGCTGCGCGACCTCCATCCAGTATTGGTCTTGCGCCGGCGGCTCCGAGAAGGGCACCACGTAGAGCGGCTGATTGAACGACCTGTTGGCCTGCTCCCGCAGCGAGTCGAGTCCGTTCACTCGCTCCGGAGCGACCAGGATGAGAAATGCGCGGGCGGCTGCTTCCGCTTCGCGCGGCCGCTGTTGCATGATCTGTTGCACCTGCATCTGCATCGCCTGTGGATTGGGCATGTCCTGAGCCGCGCTCGACGAGACAGCGAGGAGCCCAAACACACCAATCAGAGCGCTAGTTCGACAAACCATGGTACCGCTCCTGTTCCAGTCGAGTGAGTTGCGCGTCGATCTCCACCATCGCGCGGCCGCCCGTGACATAACCGGCGGTCGCGGACCAGGTCGACGTAGGCCGCCATTCCGGATGCACCCGACGTCGCGGTCCGGAGCTCGTAAGGAACACCGTGGCGAGCACGGCCGCGGCAGCCAGCGCTGCCACGGTCCATCGCGGGGCGATCCGACGCAGTGGCGCGATCGCAGTATCGAGCGCGACGTGCGCCGCATCGAGCCGCGTGAACTGTGCCCGGCACGCCGCACACTCGCCCAGGTGCGCCTCCACGCGTGCGACGTGCGCGGCGGGCAGCTCACCGTATGCGAGCAGCAGTAGTTCGTCACCTGTGGGATGATTCATCGGTACTCCTCCAGTGCTGCGCTAATCCGGATCAGCGCCGACCGCATCTGCGTAAGGACCGTGCCCAGTGGGCGCTGGAGGCGATCGGCGATTTCCTGAAACGTCAGGCCACGCTGATGGCGTAACTCGACCACGGCGCGCTGGGCGGGCGGCAAGGTGCTGACCGCGCGACGCACCGCGGCTTGCAATTCTCCTTCCAGGAGATGCTCGTCGGCGGCCGGAGCCGTTCCGCGTGCTTCGGCCTGCAGCGTCATCGCCGCCCGGCGGCGCACCAGCTCGCGCCGTAAGTGGTCGTGCCACACGTTCGCCGCGATGCGAAACAGATAGGCCCGCGCGTTGCCGTTCAGCGACAGCCGCGGGGCCGCCGTGACCAGCCGGGCGGCGACTTCTTGGAGAAGCTCCGCGGTCACATCATCGTCGCGGCAGCGCGCGCCCAGGAAGTTCCGGAGCGCCGGCGTGTGCTCTGCCAGTAGCTCATCGGCCGCGACATTGCGCAGGGGGGGCGACATGTGTATCTAAGAGTACGCGCCAATCAATCGATTATTTTCCATAGAGGGTTCGTGGCGATTTGCGGCGTATTGCGGCCACGTTAAACAAACCGCTAAAAAGCCGAGGTTCTGCCTGCCGACATTCCGCGATCTCATTGCCGACGGCCGTGTCCACGTCTTCGACGGGGCCATGGGCACGATGTTGTACGCCAAGGGCTTCTTCCTCAACGTCTGCTACGACGAGCTCAACCTCAAGCAGCCGCGGCTGGTGCAGGAGGTGCATTCGGAGTACGTCCGGGCGGGCGCCGAAATCCTCGAGACCAACACCTTCGGCGCGAATCCGCTGAAGCTGGGCAGCTACGGCCTGGCGGACGAGACGGAGAAGATCAACCACACCGCCGCCGAGCTGGCGCGGGCGGCGGCGGGTGGCAAGGCGAGTGTCGTCGGTGCCATCGGGCCGCTGGGCATCCGCATCGAGCCGTTCGGCCCCACCTCAAAAGCCGAAGCCGAGGCGTTGTTCGCGCGGCAAGTGGAGGGGCTGCTCGCCGGCGGCGTGGACGGCTTCATCCTCGAGACGTTCAGCGACATGGATGAAATACACGCGGCACTGCAGGCGGTCCGCGCCCTGTCGGATTTGCCGGTCGTCTGCCAGATGACGGTCGGGACGGACGGGCTGACGTACTACGGTACCGATCCCGAGACGTTCACGAAGCAGCTCACCGCGTGGGGCGCCGACGTCATCGGCGTGAACTGCTCGGTGGGCCCCGCGGGCGTGCTCGAGGCCGTCGAGAAGATCGTCAAGGCGACCGACAAGCCGATTTCGGGGCAGCCGAACGCCGGTCTCCCCAAAGACGTGGGCGACCGCAAGATCTATCTCGCGTCACCGGAGTACATGGCGAGCTACGCGCGCCGCATGATCGAGGCGGGCGCGCGCTTCGTCGGCGGCTGCTGCGGCTCGACGCCGGAGCACATCAAGAAGATCCGCGACTACGTGGCGAGCGTGGTGCCGCGCCAGCCGAACGTCGTCGTGTCGCGTACCTCGGTGCAGGCGCCCGCCGGCGTGACGCCCGTGGCGCTCGCGCTGAAGTCGCACTGGGGCAGCAAGCTCGCGCGCGGGGAGCTCGTGACCAGCGTCGAGATCGTGCCGCCCAAGGGAGTGGATCCCAAGCCGATGCTCGAGCAATGCCGCGCGCTCAAGGCCGCGGGCGTCGACGCGGTGAACGTGCCGGACGGTCCCCGCGCGCAGAGCCGCATGGGCGTGTTGCCCTCGGCGCTGCTCATCGAGCGCGAGGTCGGCATCGAGACCGTCATTCATTATTGCTGCCGCGACCGCAACCTGCTGGGGATGCTGTCCGACATCATCGGCGCGCACGCCGCAGGGCTGCGCAACATTCTGATCATCACCGGCGACCCGCCGAAGATGGGCCCCTATCCCGAGGCGACGGCGGTCTTCGACATCGACTCGATCGGTCTGACGAATCTCGTCTACCGGCTCAACCAGGGGCTCGATCCCGGCAACAACCCACTCGGCGGCGCGACCAAATGGGCGATCGGCGTCGGCGTGAATCCGGGCGCGAGCGACCCGGATCGCGAGCTGTCGCGGTTCGCGTGGAAGGTGGACGCCGGCGCGGAGTTCGCGGTGACGCAGCCGGTGTTCGACGTGCGCCAGCTCGAGGTGTTCCTGAAGCGTGTCGAGCAGTACAAGACGCCGATCGTCGCCGGCATCTGGCCGCTGATCTCGCTGCGCAACGCCGAGTTTTTGGCGAACGAAGTCCCGGGCGTCTCGGTGCCGGAAGAGGTGTTGCAGCGGATGCGGAAAGCGCAGGAGAAGGGCAAGGAAGCCGCACTCGCCGAGGGTGTGGCGATTGCACGCGACATGTTCATCAAGGTCAAGCAGATGGTGCAAGGCGTGCAGGTGAGCGCGCCGTTCGGGAGAGTAGAGGTCGCCCTGCAGGTGTTCACACCCTGAAGGGTGTGCTCGGCAGACATTGTCCTTAAGGACAGTGCCAGCCGAGCACAGGCTTCAGCCTGTCAATTTATCAATCATGCCAGAACTCCCTGATATCACCATCTACCTTGAAGCGCTGGCCCCGCGCATCGTCGGCCAGCCGCTCGAGCGCGCCCGCATCGTCAGCCCGTCGCTGTTGCGCACCGTCGATCCACCACTGAGCGCCGCCGAGGGGCGCAAAGTCGTGGGGCTGCGTCGCCTCGGTAAGCGCATCGTATTGGAGATGGAAGGGAAAGTTTTTCTCGTCTTTCACCTGATGATCGCCGGGCGTTTCAAGTGGCGGCCCAAAGGGACAAAGCCTCCCGCCAAGGTCGGGCTCGCCTCGTTCGACTTTCCGACCGGCGCCCTGCTGCTCACCGAAGCCAGTCCCAAACACCGCGCCTCGCTGCACGCCGTCGAGGGAGAGTCGGCACTCGCGCAACACGACCCTGGCGGGCTCGACGTGCTCGGTTCCAGCGTCTCGGCTTTTCAAGAGCGGCTGCAAACCGAATCGCACACGCTCAAGCGGGCGCTCACCGATCCTCACCTGTTCGATGGCATCGGCAACTGGCTGTCCGACGAGATCCTCCATGCGGCCAAGCTCTCGCCATTTCTGCTCACGGGAAAGCTGAGCGAAGCGGAGGTCGCCCGTCTGCATGAGGCAACGCAGAACACCGTGCGCTACTGGATCGAGAAGCTGCGCGCGGAGGCCGGCGACAAGTTCCCGGAAAAGGTGAGCGCGTTCAAGGAAGGCATGGCGGTGCACGGCCGCTACAAA
>DASPXD010000064.1:0-12694 GCA_035637435.1 Gemmatimonadales bacterium | reverse complement strand
TCCCAGCTCTCCCAGCACCGCGATCTTGCTGAGCCGGTCACCCGTGACCTGCTCCGTCGCGGCGAGAATGCCCAGCGCGATGGGCAGGTCGAACGCGGAGCCTTCTTTTCGTATGTCGGCGGGAGCCAGATTGACCGTGATCCGCCGCAGCGGGAATGTGTAGCCGGTGTTGGCGAGCGCCGCGGACACGCGATCCCGGCCCTCCTTCACGGCGCCTTGCGGCAGGCCGACGGTCACGAATGTGGGAAGTCCGTTCGCAATGTCGGTCTCGACCTCCACCAGATACGCATCGATGCCGAGAACGGCGGCGGAGCGGACGCGGGCAAGCATACTGCGACACTAGGTCGCGGCGCCCTCACCAGGTAAGCAAAACGCTGCCGGCGGTGTCGAAAAGCCGCTGCTTGGTCCGAAGAGGCGACTATGACCCGCGAATCGACTGCACCCGCAGACTCGCGGTGATGCCACTGCCGATCGTGAAATCGTAAATCCCGAAGCGGCGTGCTTGAAGCGTGATGAGGACGACGGCCTCGCTCACCTCCAGATTGAGCAGCTCGAGATCGCTGTCGTGCGCCACAGATTGCGCGCGACCAGCTCGCAGCATTTGGCCAAGCGCAGCGATGGACGTTTCGTTTCCATAAAAGTCGTGCGCCGTGAGCCGCAGCTGGAACGGCGTCGCGACAGGTACCAGGATGCGGCGGCCCGTTGCCGGCTTCCCGTTGTATTCGAGCACCAGCGAGACGATCGGCCCAGGATCAACAGGCACCGTGAGCAGCTTCTCGACGGAGTCGATGCGTGCCACAACGAGGGCGTCTCCCGCCCGCGCCCCGAAAACCACGTCCAGCGCCACGCTGCCGCTCGAGTCCAGCATCGCGGAATCCGGACTGACCCGGGCGTTGACGGCATGGAACCGCACGAGCCGTCCGCGTGCCGGATCACCCTGCACGGTGCGGGCCTGGAAGATGAGCGGTTCCCCCAGGGCGCTGCCGACGCGACCGTGACGCCCGAGCGCGAGCGGCGCAAAACGGGTCGCCGCTCCGGACAATCCCGCGGCGTCGGCCACGGCCACCTCGACGGGTGGCAGTGCCCGCACGCGTATGCGCAGCACGCCGCCACGCGGCAGTGCGCCAGGGGGCAACGTGAACGCCGATCGCCCGGCCGAATCGGTAGTGATTGAGATCGGACCGCTCGCGACAGAGCTCAGCTCGACCGGCTCTCCGCGGATAGGATTGCCGAGTGAATCACTCAGCGTGGCGGTCACCTTTACAGTCCGCTCCGAGGCTGAGACATAGTCGGGGGTGACCAGCAGCCGTGCCGGTTCCGCAGCCTTCACGGCGAACGCCACGGTGGGCCGATTGCGGAACGGTGCACCACCATTCCCCACGACTTCGAACCGATAGGCGCTGATTTGACGCATTGGCGGCAGCTGGAACTCGGCCAGGCCGCTGTCATCACTCAGCGCCACGGCATCCAGGGGCATGCCAAGAGCAGTCGTGCCTCGCAACATCAGAGGCACTCGCGCCTGCGGGACACCAGCACGGTGCACGAACACGCGCACAACCGACGGCGAGCCCGCCGTGGCCACGACGTCACCGGTGAGCAGCAGTGGTGTGAGGGGCGCCGGCGTGACCGGTGCCGCGACCCTGGGACTCGCCGCGGCAGCGGCTGGCACGCTCGCGGGACGTGAGCCGGAGCGACGCGTGTCGCACGCAGCCACGCTGGCGATCACTTCGCCGCCCGCCCCGACATTGCGCAGATCCGCCCAATCTCGCTCCGTCGGCCGAAAATCGACGCAACTGCGCCGCACGATCTCCGCCACTTCGGTTTGCGCGAAGAGCGGGTTGGTGAGCAGGCGAATCAGCTCGATTTTTTCGAGTGGCCGAGGTGCCTGCGCGAACCCTGAGCGGCATGGATACAGAGAAGCCGGCACGACGAGCGCGAACGCGACCAGGCAGCGGCGCATATCAGGGCCGCGGACAGCCGGAGCGTTGGAAGCGCTGTTCGATCGTGCGCACGTCGGCGTAGAGCGCACGGTCGCGCGCTTCCCGCACCGGATCGAACGACGTGAGCGTCTCCTTGCGGGCCAGATTGTAGTCCAGCCACCCGTCCTCGACTTGCTGCAGTCCCCGCGCTAAGCCGCTGCACGGCATTTGGCGAGCATCGAACATGCGCGCGCGGTCCTGAAAGACGTTGAGAGCGAGCGCGAGCGTGTCGGCTCGGCGATCCAGTATCGCGACCGCTGGGGCGGACCCGGCGACATTTGCTGTCGACGTGCTGCCGTTTTGCGATCCCGGAGACGACGCGGCCCCGAACAATGCGAACGCCCCGGTGATGAGGACGGCAGCGACGAGCACCAAGGCGGCATAGCCGGCGGGGCGCAGCAACGGCCGGAGCCAGGTATACTTGGCCGTTCCGCGCGGCGCTTCCTCATCACCATCGGCATCAGGAACGAGAACGGGATGAATGGCGCGGTCGGGCGCGGCTGCATGCAATGCGCGCGGCGGCAGCGAAGCGGCGCTCGCGCGGACGACGGGCTCGGATGGCCGGTAATTGCGCCAGCCGAGAATAGAAGGTTTGGGCTCGTCCGTAGCGACCACGTGATCGCCGAGCCATTCGTAGAACGGCAGCGACGCGAGCGGCCACCCCGGACTCATCGAGTGCCGGAAGATGGCGCCTGCGTCGCCGGCGCCCGCGACGACGGCGATGATGCACGGCCGGCCTTCGAACAACGCGGTTTGTGCTTCGACGTCAGCAGGGGTCAGGACGGCATCCCTGAACGGCCCACCCCGATACCAGCCAAGTATTTCGACGCCGGCCGCCGCGGATCGAATCCCTTCGGCCAGGACTTCGATCGGTTCGTCGTCGGCCGCTGGTGACGGGAGAGGCAGGGCGCCATCGATCATCACGAACTGCGTGCCCGAGCCGCTGCACGTATACTGACGGCCGGCGAGAAGCCCCATGCCAAGGCCGTTGGGCAGGCTCGCCAGGCGATCATGTATCTTACGCAGCGTGTGTTGCGCGATGAACATCGGCGGGCCCGGACGATGCACGGCTCCCACGGCGGGTGTCCAAAGTATGGAACTGGCGAGCGGCATGACGCGCGAGTGGCGCACATCCAGCGCGCGGCCCGCGGGCGGCATGACGGCCAATTCCTGCGGGGCGACGGGGGTTATTCCCCCATTCCCCCCGGTAGCCGGAATCGATTCTGACACGGTGTCCCCCTCCTCCTCCCCTTCCACGGAGCACGCGGGTGCAAGCATCGTACCGACCGGCGGTCCGTCCCAAACGCTGAGTTTTCAGCAACTTGTCAGAAACCGCAGGGGGAACTGTAAGCTGGCTGAAACACTTCGCGCATCACGTATGTTCGACGGCATGGGGTTGGTATGCGTATAGAAGTCGTGCCTTTCCGAACCTCCATGCTCGCGATTGTCGCCTTCGCGGCGGCGACCGCGTGCGGCTCACGTCAGGGCGCGACTCTTCCTAAGGTCCCCGTCAGCGTGGCCCGGGTCGAGCGCCGGGCCGTCCCCTATGAGCTCAACGCCACCGGCACCGTCGAGCCGATCCGCTCGGTCGATGTGCTGCCCCAGGTGAACGGCACGATCCTGCGCGTGCATTTCGCCGAAGGCGATGAAGTCGCCGCCGGCCAGGTGCTGTTCGAGATCGATCCCCGTCCCTACCGGGCCGCATTACAACAAGCCGAAGGCGCGCTGCTCCGGGATCTCACGCAGGCACAGAGCGCGGCGCGCGAAGCCGCGCGCTATCGCGTCCTCGCCCAGACCAACACCGTGACGCAGGAGGACTACGAACAGAAGCAATCGACGGCCGACGCGGCGGGAGCCGCGGTCCGCTCCGACTCGGCGGCGACGGCGATCGCCCGGCTCAACCTCGAGTACGCGACGGTGCGCGCGCCGATTGGCGGCCGCACCGGGCGGCTGCTGCTGCACGAAGGCAATCTCGTGCGCGCCGGCAGCGACCAACTCGTGTCGATTGTGCAGCTGCGTCCGATTCTCGTGCGGTTTCCCGTGCCGGCCACGAATCTTCCCGCGCTGCGCCAGCGCGCGCGGCAGGAGCTGGCCGCAATCGCCCTGCCCGCACGCGATTCGGCGTCGGCTGTGGAGGGCGTGCTGTCGTTCGTCGACAATCAGGTCGATACGACGACCGGCAGCGTACTGCTCAAGGCACGTTTCCCCAATCGCGACGGCGCGCTGTGGCCGGGTGAGTATGTCACGATCACCCTGGTGCTCGGCGTCCAGAACGATGCGGTGGTCGTGCCGAGTCAGGCCGTCATGCAGGGCCAGCAAGGCACGTACGTCTTCGTCGTGAACAACGACGGCACGGCCGCGACGCAGCCAATCACGGTGGAACGCACGCTCGACAGCATGAGCGTCGTCGCCGGTGTCCCGGCCGGTGCGCTCGTCGTGACTGACGGGCAGTTGAAACTGACGCCGAACGCCAAGGTAGACATCCGGGGCGGGCCGACGACCGAGAGCGCCGGCGGAGGCATGGGCGGAGCGCCGGTACCGTGAGCATCTCGGGCCTGTTCATTCGCCGCCCCGTCGCGACGACGCTCGTGATGTTTGGAATTCTGATGTTCGGGCTGATGGCCTACCGGCTGCTGCCCGTGAGCGACCTCCCCAACGTCGACTTCCCCACCATCACCGTCTCAGCGGGTTTGCCGGGCGCGAGCCCACAAACGATGGCCGCGGCGGTCGCGACGCCGCTCGAGAAACAGTTTTCGACGATCGCCGGGATCGACGCGATGACGTCGACGAGCACCATGGGCAGCAGCAACATCACGCTCCAGTTTTCGCTGTCGCGGGAGATCGATGGGGCCGCGCAGGACGTGCAGGCCGCGATCTCCAAAACGCTGCGACAGCTCCCGCCCGGCATTCAGCCGCCCTCGTACAACAAGTCGAACCCGGCGGATTCGCCGATCCTCTATCTCGCGCTGACGTCCGCGACGATGCCGCTGTCGGCGCTCGACGAGTACGCCGAAACGTTTCTCGCGCAGCGGCTGTCCACCGTGGACGGGGTCGCGCAGGTGCAGGTGTTCGGGTCGGCGAAGTACGCGGTGCGCATCCAGGTAGATCCGAAGGCACTGCAGGCGCGCGGCATCGGGCTGGATGAAGTGACGGCGGCGGTGTCGGCCGGCAATCCGAATCTGCCGACCGGGACGCTGTGGGGCCCCCAGCGCGCGTACACCGTGCTCGCGGACGGCTCAATCTCGAGCGGCCCGGAATTCCGGCAGCTCGCCGTGACGTACCAGAACGGCGCGCCCGTGCGCCTGCAGGACGTCGCCCGCGTGCTCGATGACGTACAGGACTCGCGCAACGCGAGCTGGTACGACGGCAAGCGCGCGATCGTGCTGGCGATCCAGCGCCAGCCCGGCACCAACACGGTACAGGTCGCCGACGCCGTCAAGGCGACGGTGGCCTCGCTCTCCGCGCAGCTCCCCGCGTCGGTCCAAGTGAACACGCTCTATGACCGCTCGGTATCGATCCACCAGTCGGTCAACGACGTGCAGGTGACGCTGCTCGTCACGCTGTGCCTCGTGGTGATGGTGATCTTCCTGTTCCTGAAGAACCTCTCGGCGACCGTCATTCCGAGTCTGGCGCTCCCCTTCTCCATCATCGGCACGTTCACGGTGATGTACCTGATGGGGTACAGTCTCGACAATCTGTCGCTGATGGCGCTCACGCTGTCCGTCGGATTCGTCGTCGATGACGCGATCGTGATGTTGGAGAACATCGTCCGGCATATGGAAAAAGGAAAACGGGCGATGGAGGCCGCGCTCGACGGCGCGCGCGAAATCGGTTTCACGATTCTGTCGATGACGCTGTCGTTGACCGCGGTGTTCATTCCCGTGCTGCTCATGGGCGGCATCCTGGGCCGCCTGTTCCACGAATTTGCCGTGACGATCGGCGTGGCGATTCTCGTCTCCGGCTTCGTCTCCCTCACGCTCACGCCGATGCTGTGCAGCCGGTTCCTCCGGCCACCCAAAGAAGCGAAACACGGCCGCTTCTACGAGGCGACGGAGCGTGTGTACCAGCGCAGCCTGGCGCTCTACGAGCGGACGCTCGGCTGGGTCATGGATCACCGGCCGGCGACGATGCTGTTCTCGCTCGGTATTCTGGTGGCGACCGGGCTCCTCTATCCGTTCGTGCCGAAAGGGTTCATCCCGACGGAAGACCAGGGACAGATTCAGGGCACCACCGAGACGCTCGAGGGCACCTCGTTCGAGAACATGCGCGACCATCAGCTCGCCGTCGCGGACATCGTCGGGCGCGACCCCAATGTCGCGCACTACATGTCGACGGTCGGTGGCGGCACCATGAACCAGGGCCGCCTGAGCATTCGTCTGAAACCGCGTGGTGAGCGTCTCCGGGCCGACCAGGTGGTTCGCGAGCTGAACGCCAAACTCAATTCGGTGACCGGGATCCGAACCTACCTGTCGCTGCCACAGTCGATCCGCATCGGCGGCCGCCCGACCAAGACCCTCTACCAATTCACCCTGCAGAGCGCCGACATCGACGCGCTGTACGAGAACGCCGCCAAGCTGGAGCGCGTCCTGCGCGGCATTTCCACCCTGCAGGATGTCACGACCGATCTGCAGATCAAAAACCCGCAGGTCAGCGTCCAGATCGACCGCGATCGCGCCACGAGCCTGGGCGTGACCGTCCAGCAGATCGAGCAGGGATTGTACGACGCCTACGGCTCGCGCCAGGTCTCGACCATCTACACGCCGAACAACCAGTACTGGGTGATCCTCGAGCTGCTGCCGGAATACCAGCGCGATCCGTCCGCGCTCGGGCTGCTCTACCTGCGCTCGCAAAGCGGTAAGCTGATTCCGCTCACGTCGGTCGCCTCGGCGTCCAACGATGTCGGGCCGTTGAGCGTGAACCACAGCGGGCAGCTCCCCTCGGTGACGCTGTCGTTCAACCTGCCGCCGGGAGTGTCGCTGGGCACGGCCGTCAACGACGTCCAGAAGGCAGCGCGCCAGACGCTGCCCTCGACCATCAGCACGGGTTTCTCCGGCACGGCGCAAGCGTTCCAGTCGAGCCAGCAGGGGCTCTTCTTCCTGCTGCTCCTGGCGATCGTCGTGATCTACATCGTGCTGGGGATGCTCTACGAGAGCTTCATTCACCCGCTGACGATCTTGTCCGGTCTGCCGTTCGCGGGATTCGGCGCCTTGCTGACGCTGTTCATCTTCCGCACCGAGCTGAGCATCTACGCGTTCGTCGGCATCATCATGCTCGTGGGACTCGTGAAGAAGAACGCGATCATGATGATCGATTTCGCGCTCGAGGCGGAGCGCGGTGAGGGCAAATCGCCGCGCGAGGCGATCCTCGAAGCGTGCAGCGTGCGGTTCCGGCCCATCATGATGACGACGATGGCGGCCTTGACCGGAACGCTGCCCATCGCGATTGGTTTGGGCGCCGGCGGTGAGTCGCGGCGGCCGCTGGGTCTCGCCGTCGTGGGCGGCCTGGCCTTCTCGCAGCTGATCACGTTGTACGTGACACCCGTCGTCTACACCTACCTCGACGCGCTGCAGCATCGCTTTGGGCGGCGCGCGCGCACATCCGTCACCGAGCCACCGCCCGTCGCAGCCGACTGAGCCGGAAAGAGGAACCCCCTCTCCACAGAGTGGCGGGGGGGCCCAGGGGTGAAGCTCGGGGAACGGCCAGGAGAGGTCAGCGAATCCCGATCGCCACCCCGATTTGAAACACCCGCAGCTCGACCGGCGTCTCGACGCGCTGCGCCGAGAAGGTGCCGTCGGAGTTCTGCGTGAGACCGCCTGCCGGTACGTACATCACACGGTCGTGACGCACCCCGCGCACGCCGAGGTCGATTGCCACCGACGACCGCCGGCTGGCGACCTGTATGAGCACGCCGGTCCCGGCTGATGTCGTGGTGGTGAAGTCACCATCGAGATAGAAGTCGTTGGAAGCGTAGCATCCGCAGCCGCCGCTGTAGCTGGCGTTGCTCCAGAACAGGGAGCCACCTGCGGTCGCAAAGCCGTACAAGCGAATCGGGCCCTGGCCCAGCGTGATCTGCGGGCCGATCGCCAGCGAACCGATCTGCGACGTACTGGAGACGCCGTAGCCCTGATACCGAGAGTCATAGACCATCCAGCTCCCGTCAATTCGCAGGCCCAGCGTCGGACCCCCGACGACCGCGAACCCGCTCAGCCCCGGCGCTACGCTTCCAGTGCGCCGGAACGCACCGAGCGGTTGCGCCACAACAACGTTGACGCCGAAGCTGCCGCGGTCGCGGACTTCTCGCAGGGCGGACCGCTGGCCGACGAGAGGAGTCGTCCCAAGCGCGAGGCCGAGCACTGCCATGCCGATCCGCCGCATATCGCCGTCCTGTGAGAGTGGAAGAGCTACGCCGTAGCGGGAAGGCAATGCGCATGCCAAGCTTCCCGCGCATGGGCGGCGGCAATGTCTGACCTCAAAAGGGGACATTCAGGGTAGGCTATGGACCAGATCAGCTACGACGACTTTGCCCGCATCGACATTCGCGTCGGGCGAATCGTACAGGCAGAGGATTTTCCGCAGGCGCGCAAACCAGCCTACAAGCTGCGGATCGATTTTGGAGCGGCGATCGGCGTGAAGAACTCGAGTGCCCAGATCACCAAGTACTACGAGCCCAGGGATCTGGTGGGAAAGCAGGTGCTCGGCGTCGTCAACTTTCCGCCGCGCCAGATCGCCACGTTTTTTTCGGAGGTGCTGACGCTCGGCGTCATCCTCGGCGAGGGGGACATTTGCCTGGTCCAGCCTGACCGCGAGGTTCCCCTCGGCACGCCGCTACGGTAGCTCGGTCTAGTACTTCCGGTGCCACTGCGGGAACCAGTGTCCTACGCGGTCGCCGAGGAGAAACCCGCCAACGGCGCCGATCACTCCTTCGCCAAAGATCACGCCTGTGCACTTGTTGCGCTCGCAGGTCCCCGAATGCGCGGCGATGAGCAGTCCTGCTAAGGAGCCTGCGAGGAGCCCGATGGACGACCCCGTCCGCGCGGCGGTTCCCCGCTCCCAGACGCCTTCGAGCGATTGCAGCGGGATTGGGGCATCGCCCGGATATCCCGAAACGACGTCCAGGGTTGCGCCGCGCGCCCCGGCGCGCACGACGTAAGCACCCAGATCACCGCGGTCGCCGAATGTCAGCCGCAACAGCTTGTCCCTCGAGGCGCGCATCAGCGCCAGCGCGCGCGGGTCGAACGCCGTCGAGTCGTCGGGCACGGTCAACACGGCGATAGTCCCAGTCGGCGCCGCGGTCCCCGTGCCGTCGCGCGGCAACAAGCGCTGCCAGTGCGAGCGCGTGGATCCGAGCAGCGAGCCGGTGAGTCCACCAAGGATCATGCCCCCCGCGAACGACGTCACGGCTCCCTGCGTGCACGGTCTGCTGTATCCATCGACCGGGCAGACCGACGCGGCACTCACCCCGAGACCCAGACCAGCGGCCGCCCCAAGCAGTGCGCCGATCGCCATTCCGCGCCGCGTGCTGTAGACGCGCACCCACATGCTATCGACGGTCCCGAGATAGAGGCGACTGTCATCATCGCCGAACGCGACCGAGGGGCCGAGGGTGAATGCGACGGGCGTCGCCTGGATCAGCGGGCCGCCGGTGCGCGAGCCGTCCTTGAGGCGCACGCGCAGAAACTGGCCGGGCACGACATGAGCGACGGCCGTCTGTTGATCGGCTAAGGCGAACGTCGTTCCCAGTTGCTGTGCGGCAGCAGGAAAACCAAACAGCGTGAGGACGGCTGTGAGAAGCAGCTCAGCGGATTGCGGCCTGGGTGCGAGAGCCATAGCGGGCATCGACATACTCCTCGAGAATCCTTAAGAAGTCGGCGACGATGGTATCACCCTTGAGCGTGACCTTCAGCGTACCATCTACATACACCGGCGCTTTTGGTTCCTCCGCCGTCCCCGGCAACGAGATGCCAATGTCCGCGTGCTTCGATTCCCCTGGCCCGTTGACGACGCAGCCCATGACCGCCACCCGAAGATCTTCCGAGCCAGCGTAGCGCGCCTGCCAGACGGGCCGCTGGTCGCGCAGATAGGTCTGAATCTGCTCGGCCATTTCCTGAAAGAACGTCGAGGTCGTTCGTCCACAGCCGGGGCATGCCGTGACCTGGGGCGTGAAGCTCCTGATGCCCAGCGATTGCAGCACCTGCTGCGCGACCTGCACTTCTTCCGTCCGATCGCCGCCCGGCCGCGGCGTAAGCGACACCCGAATCGTATCGCCGATCCCTTCCTGCAGCAGGATCGACAGGCCGGCGGTGCTCGCCACGACACCCTTCGTCCCCATCCCCGCCTCGGTGAGGCCGAGATGCAGCGGATAGTCGGAACGAGCGGCCAGCATGCGGTACACGGCGACGAGATCCTGCACGCCCGAGACCTTCGCCGAGAGAATGATGCGGTCGAGCGGCAAGCCGCATTCTTCGGCCAGCTCCGCCGAGCGCATCGCACTCTCGACCATCGCGTCCATCGTCACGTCGCGGGCGTCGCGCGGCTCGGCGAGTCTCGCATTCTCATCCATCATCCCGGTGAGCAGCTGCTGATCGAGGCTCCCCCAGTTCACCCCGATGCGCACCGGTTTACCGTTATCGATCGCCACCTGGATGATCGTCCGGAAGTTGTCGTCGCGGCGTTTGGTGCCGACGTTGCCCGGATTGATCCGGTACTTGGCCAGCGCGCGGGCGCAGTCGGGATACTTGGTGAGCAGCAGATGGCCGTTGTAATGGAAGTCGCCGATGACGGGGACGGCGACGTCCGCGACGATCGCCGCTACCGCCCGCGCCGCCTCATCGGTGTTCACCGTCACGCGCACCAGCTCACTGCCGGCGGCGTGCAAGGCACGCACCTGTGCGGCGGTCGCGACGACATCGGCGGTGTCGGTATTGGTCATCGACTGGACGACGATCGGATGGGCGCTGCCCACCGGCACGCCGCCCACGCTGACCGTGACCGTGGAGCGTCGGGTACTCACGGGGACGAAATATAGCGCCGCGTGGCGCGGCGCCGGAAATTACAGGATGTTGTCCTGCAGAACGATACGCAGGTGGATGTCGGTGAACCGGAGCTGGCCCGACATCGGGGCGGTCGTGGTCGTGAGTCTGGCGCGAATGCCGACCCACAGAGAATCACTGTTGAATATCGGATTAGACAATGGCAGTGAGCTTTTACCGAGTGGAACCGTCTGGACACCTGAGACCGGCCCGCTGGAATCGGCCAGGAACGGCGTTCCGGTGAACAGCCCGCCCTGCGTCTGTGCGAAGAACACTTCGAGGATGACGCTTCCGGCCCCCGTCGCATTCTCGAGCGATGAAGCGACCGTCGCGGTGACGGAATCGACGCTCGAGTTTCCGAATCCCGGAGGCATCGAGAACCGCCGCGATATCGTTGAATCGAACGTTCCGGTGCCGAGGATCGCATATGCCTTCGTCGAGTCACTGGCCGACAAAAAGCTCAGCACGTTCACGTTGAGGATGACGTTGCCTTTACCGCAGGCCGCGACGAACACGAGGAGAGCGGCAGTCAGAGCTTTCATCGGTCGCCCCTTAATAAATCGAAATCGACGTGGCCAGCGTGATGGCGCGCTGCGTCGACAGTGAATTGCTGTGGGTCCAGAATCCGACGTCCAGACCAATCGAGCCGAACTTGAGACCGCCGCCGAGTCCGAACTGCATCCTGCGGCGCTGGTCGCGCGACACACCGCCGCGTACGGCGAATGGGCCGTAGCGTTGCTCGGCACCGACATGGATGATCGTCCCGCGGCCGGAATTGACGACGTCACCGCCAACCGTGGTGCCCGTCCCCATGTGGAGCGCGGCGTTGGCGATGTAGGTAATCGGCAACTTGGTCTTGGTCTCGATGTGATTCGCGGTCACCACGTCCGTGATCGAGTCTCCCGCATTATCGTAGGCGAAGTGCTGGACTTTCGTGTCGGACCAGGTGAGCTCGGCACCGATGTCGTTGACACCGGCACCGACCTCGAACGGTCCGGAGATCCACACGACGCCGACGTCGCCCCCGAGCCCGTGCCCGTTTGGTTTGTTGGAGGTAAACACGTCGCCATTGAGTAGCGGTGCCGGCGTGCTGGTGAACACGTCAGGGGTTCCCGTCGTGAAGCCCGCGGGCCCTACCCCACGTCCATAGGTGGCGCCAAGGTAATAATGCAGCGCGCCGCCCAGATAAAACCCATCGTCGGTTTCGTCCCCGCCGGCACCGCGCAGCAGCCGGCCCGCAAAACTCACCGTCGGCGCAAGACCGGCTTGGGCTGTGCCGTCGGTGTTGACGAAATACGCTGTGCCCGGCTGCGCACCGGCCGAGTCGCCAACGAGGAACTTGCGCAGCGTGGTGTCCAAGGCGAATTCGACGTCATACTGCAGAAACCCCATGACGCCCACGTTGAAGCCCGCAAAGCCGACCCCCGCGTCGAACAGGCGGCTTGTCGTCCCAAGACCGAAATCGGACTCGGGGATCAGCACCTTGGTGGCACCGAGGTCGACGACCAGTTGAGTTCTCCCGATCGTGAACTCGACGTCGTTGGTGGGCGTGGGTGCCTTCTTCACTTCATAAAAGATCGGCGGATTGAAAATGAGATCCAGCAACGCGACCGGATTGAATGCCGGCGACTTGGGATCGAACATCGAGTCGTGGCTCAGCTGGTTGATCGGGTGATCCTTGAAAAA
>DASPXD010000063.1:0-3881 GCA_035637435.1 Gemmatimonadales bacterium | reverse complement strand
GAGGTCTGGAAATCGAAGGCCGCGGAGTGGAAGGACGGTTTCTCGCTCACCGTCGCGCCCCTGGTCGCGAACGGCGTGCTGGTCACCGGAATTTCGGGCGCCGAGTTCGGAGTGCGCGGCTTCATCGACGGCTGGGACCCGGACACAGGCAACCATCTGTGGCGCCATTACACCATCCCCGCACGCGGGGAGAAGGGCAACGAGACCTGGCCGCAGGACAACAACGCCTGGGAGACCGGCGGCGGCTCGGCCTGGATCACGGGCTCGTACGACCCTGCGCTCGATCTCATGTACTGGGGCACCGGCAACCCGGCGCCGTGGGCCTCGCAGAGCCGTGCGGGCGACAACCTGTACACATCGTCGGTGCTGGCGATGCGGCCGAAGACCGGCGAAGTCGTCTGGTATTACCAGTTCACGCCGAACGACGCCTACGACTACGACGCCTGCTGGGAGCTGATCCTTGCCGACCTCAGCGTGCAGGGCCGGCCGCGCAAGGTGGCGATGCAGCTCAACCGCAACGGCTTCCTCTACGTGCTCGACCGCACCAACGGAGCGCTGATCTCGGCGAAGCCGTACGGGAAAGTGAACTGGGCGAGCCATGTCGACATGAAGACCGGGCGTCCAGTCGAGACCGAGATCGCCAAGAGCATCCGCGACGCCAAGGCCACCGAGCACTGGCCGTCGACGCGCGGCGCGAAGAACTGGGAGCACGCCGCGTTCAGTCCGCAGACCGGACTCATCTACGCCAACACGCTGCACGAGGGCCGCATGTACAAGCACCTCGAGGTCAAGCCGCACGTCCTCGGCCAGCGCTACATGTACATCGAGAACCTGCCGCTGCCGCGCGCGGCGGGCGATCCGGTCGGCCACATCGAGGCCATCGACCCGCTCACCGCGGAGAAAAAGTGGCGCGTGCCGCTCGCGGATTTCCAGATCTGGTCGGCGATGCTCGCGACCGGCGGCGGATTGCTGTTCACCGGCAAGGAGACCGGCGAATTCATCGCCCTCGACGCCGACACTGGCAGGCAGCTGTGGCAGTTCCAGACGGGCTCCGGCATCAACGCCATGCCGGTGACCTTTACCCAGAAGGGCCGGCAGTACGTGACCGTGCTCTCGGGGATCGGCGGGCTGTACTGGAACATCGCGCGCGAGCAGCTGAAGGACAAGGTGCCGCCGGGGGGCTCAGTCTGGACTTTTGCGCTGATGCCGAACTAGAGCCGTGCAGCGGGGGCTCGCCGTCGCGTCGCTAGTCATCGCCGTTCTGGCCTGCGCCCCGTCCGCGGCGCAGAGCCCGCAGGCGCGAGGCTTCGCGGCGGAGCAGCTCAAGACCGGCGCGGAAATCTATGCGCGCAACTGCTCGCCCTGCCACGGCGCGCGCATGCTCGACCCGCAGGGCGCCGCCGACCTGAGGAAATTCCCGCGCGGCGAGCGCGAGCGCTTCATCAATTCGGTGACGCGCGGCAAAAATCAGATGCCGCCCTGGGGCGACCTGTTGAAGCCGGAAGAGGTCGAGGCGCTGTGGGCTTACGTGGTCGCGGGCGAGAAAATCTGAACGAGTCTTTCACGGCGGCAGCATGCGGCGCAGTATCCCGTGGCGCGGGAAGACCAGGTGCTTGAGGGCAGCCAGCATGTGGAGGGCGATCAAGGTCACGAAGACGTACGACGTCCCCACGTGCAGGCCGTTGAAGAGCGCGTAGATGTCGCGGTCGTCGGCCCCCCACGGCGGGAGCAGCACGGCGTTGAAGAGCTTGACCCCGAACTTGCTGAAGTTCGAGGCGGTATAGCCCGCGATCGGCATGATCAGCATGCAGGCGTACAGGAGCACGTGGTTCACGCGCGCCGCGCTGCGCTCCCAGGCCGGCATCGACTCCGGCAGCGGCGGCGGCGTGTGCGTCAGGCGCCAGGCGAGGCGAAACACGATCAGCAGCCCGATCACGAGCCCGGTGGACTTGTGGAAATTGACGACGGCGGCGCGCGGGGGAGCGCCGAGCGGGATGAGCTCAAGGTACCAGCCGAACGCGATCTGTCCGAACACGGCCAGGGCGATCAGCCAGTGGAGCGCAATCGCCGTGCGGGTATAGCGCTCTTGCATGCAGCGGCTACAGCGGCGTCCTGACTACCTGGCCGGTCGCCGTCACGAACCACTTCTCGCTCGGCGCGGTCTTGCCGGCAAGGCTCGCGAGCATCCAGTCGGCCACGTGGACGGCCGGGTTCGGCCCGAGGTTCGCCGACGGAACGCCGCCCACCGAGTGGCGCGAGTCCTGGTACACGACCCAGCGCTTCGGGCCTTTCAGCGCCTTCAGCAGGCGCTCGGTGTGCTCGAGCGGCGAGAGCTCGTCGTGCTCGCCCGCCATGCACAGATACGGCACGCGCACGCGCTCGGCGTGGCCTTCCCAAGTCATCGTTTTCCTGAATTCATCGAACTTGGCCTCGTCGGTAAAGCCCGACATGAACATGAAGCGCATCTTGAAGGTGGGCGAGGCCTCCTCGAATATCGTGTGAAAGCCCGGCTCGTGGCACACGGCGCTCACCGCGACCGCGCGCAGGCGCGGCTCGTACGCCGCCGCGATGGTGGAGAAGAACGAGCCGAAACTATTGCCGCTGATGCCGATTCGCTGCGCGTCGATCTCGGCGCGCGCAGCGAGCCAGTCGCAGCAGGCCTTGCCCGCCGCCTGCCACGCAGGCATCGAGAAGAACACGCCGAGGAGCGGCGCTTCGTACTGCCCCGGCCCGTCGATGGCGAGCACGGCGATGCCGCGCTCGAGCCAGCGGTCGCCGTACATCGACACGCCCATCTCCTTGAAGCTGTCCATGCCCGGCACCGAGATCACCACCGGAACTTTTCCACCCGCGTAGCGTGGCGGCAGGTGGAACCACGCGGGCAGGCGCTTACCGTCGGGCGTGGGGACCCAGGCTTCCTCTACGCGGTGGTCAGCGAGCTTCGCATAGGCGCCGTAGCACTCGCGCTTGCGCGTGTTGTAGCTCAGGTTCTGCGCGTTCGCCTCGTCGATCGGCCACTGCGCCGCGCCCCAGTGGATCGCCGCCATGAAATAGTTTTCGCGCGCGGTGACCGTGTCGCCCGCCTCCAGCGCGGCCTTGGCCACGCCCTCGCGGCGCCTGGCCGCCGCTTCGAACGCGGGCGCGGCGTCGGCATACTTCTGGATGCGCGCGCGCACCGCCGCAAAATCGGCCGCGGCCTGCGGGCCGCAGGGCGCGGATAGATACACCGAGCGCGGCTGGTCCCAGTCCATTCCGACCGAGCGGATGGTGTTGTCGAGCAGCCAGCGCTGCTCAATCCAGCGGCGCGTGAGCGGCCCCTGATGCGAAGCAGACTTCGCTCCGGTCTTGGCATCCGCGGCGAGCGCGGTTCCGGTGACCGCGGTCGCGGCGGTTGCGGCCAGCGTGGCCGATTGCAGGAACTTGCGGCGATCGATGGATTCGGACATGCGCCCCCCTCGTTGGACGATCCGCGTCGGAAACTATAGGGGATGAGCGATGGCAAAATCAATGGCGCTCTCGTCCGCCCCGGGGCGGCCCGGACGCGTCGGATTCGAAAGCAAGAGCCGGAGTGCTTGCTTTCCTGCCGTCCCCGAACATGGCGCCAGGGCGAGCCCAAGGGCGCGCCGCCACCGAAAAGGAGCGTTATCATGGAATTCGCAATGACGATGAAAGACACCGACTCGCCGCCTTTCGCAAGCGACGCCGAGCGCTGGGCGGCGGTCCAGCGCAGGGACCGCGACGCGGACGGCGTGTTCTGCTACTCCGTGCGCACCACCGGCGTCTATTGCCGCCCCTCGTGCGCCGCGCGGCAGGCGCGCCGCGAAAATGTCCGCTTCCACGCGGGCTGCGAGGAGGCCGAGGCGGCCGGGTTCCGGCCGTGC
>DASPXD010000062.1:0-33542 GCA_035637435.1 Gemmatimonadales bacterium | reverse complement strand
GGACTCGCGCATGCCGGTGGTCGCCAAGACAGCCGGGTTGCTCATCCTCTCAAACATCTTCATGACCTTCGCCTGGTACGCCCACCTGCGGCTGAACTATCTGTGGGCCCGCCTGTGCCTTTGGGGGGCGGTGTTCTTTGTATTCCGCCGTTAGATATTCCCACCCTAAAGGGTGGGCTCGGCCAACATTGTCCTTAAGGACAGTGATTGCCGAGCCCAGGCTTTAGCCTGGGAATATCATGGATCGAGACCGTCACCTGTTACGGCATTTTCTCGCTGCTATCGCGTACCGCACGCAGAAGGCGTTGCGTGGCGCGCCCGACCACTATCCGACGTTTAGCGCGGGCAACCGCGCGCGGACGCCGGCCGAGCTCATTCGGCACATGACGTCGCTGATGGGGTACGTCCGCACCCACTTCCAGGGTGGCACATATCCGGCGAAACCGGATCCGCTGCCCTCGTTCAAGGACGAAGTCGATCGCTTCCACAGCATGCTGCAAGCGGTTGGCGATCTGCTTGCGAGTGACGCGCCGTGCTCGATCACCACGGAGCAACTACTGCAGGGCCCCTTCGCCGATACCATGACGCACGTCGGCCAGCTCGCCATGCTGCGGCGCCTCGCCGATTCACCGGTCGCGCCGGAGAACTTTATCTACGCTGACATTCGCGCCGAACGCTTGCATGCCGACCAGCCGCCCCCAGCTCGGCCCGACAAGCATTGGCCGGAGCAGCCACAATGATCGTGCGGATCTGGCACGGATGGACCAGCCAAGCGAATGCGGACGCGTACGAACGCCTGCTGCAGCAGGAGATCTTCGTCGGGATTCGCGAGCGCCACATCAAGGGGTTCCGCGGCATTCAGCTGCTGCGTCGCTCACTGCCGGATGGCGTGGAGTTCGTCACCATCATGACGTTCGATTCGCTCGCAGCGGTGCGCGAATTCGCGGGCACCGATTACGAGAAGGCGGTCGTGCCGCCGAGAGCCCGGGCGTTGCTCGGGCGGTTCGACGAGCGGTCAGCGCACTACGAGGTGGTCGACGAGGCGCGCTAGGGCTGGCCGGCTCTGGTCAGCAACATCAGCGGAATCGCCAACAGCGCGGCAACAGCAATCAGAACAAAAAATAGCCACCCCAGCGCCTGCTGGACGCGGGTCGTGGCATGCTCACCCATGCGGGCACGGTCCGCGGCCGCCCTGAGCATGGGATAATAAGTGAGCGGCATCATCACCATGCCGAGGACGATGGCGTAATGCACGAGTTTGAGCGGCCGCGCGCCGCTGAGCACGATGAGCGTCGCGAGGATGAGCGTGCTCACCCATGCCGTGGTGAATTGTGGCGCCTCACCATCGATGCCGTAGAACTGGCACGTGTTGTAGCCGACCGACATCGCCGTCTGCGCGGCGGCACCACCGAACGACGCCAGCATGCCCAGCAAAGCCACCCACAGCGCCGTGCGGCCGAGCGGCAGAGCGGCTGGCAAGACAAGCGACGAGAGCAGATTCGGAAAGATGCCGCGCGGCAGGAACACGACCGCGCCGAGGACGAGCAGCGCGCACATCACCAGCGCGCCGAGCGTGGCGCCGCTGATCGCCGCCTTCCCCCGAGCGGGGTACGCGTGGACTTTGTATTGCATCAGCAAGGCGCTGAAGATCCCGACCGCGAAGTACCCATGCAGCGATGTCTGGTAGGTGGGGACGGGCGCAGTCGGAGGCGGCGCGAGGTGGCTGACCTGCCATGCAGCCGCGACGAACAGCAGCACCGCGAGGCCCCCGCCCAATAGTCCCAAGGTGCGCTCGATCGACTGCAACCGCACGGACGAGCCGAGCGCTCCGAGGACCACGGCCCCAAGCACGATCACCAGCCGCTCGTTCCAATCGGTCAGCAGGTGCAGCATGATTCCGATCGCGGCCAGCTCGGCGGCACAGGTGATCAGGTTCACGAGATTGGCCCCGGCCAGCGTGGCGGTGCCGAGACGCTCGCCGAGCTTCGATCGGACGACGGTGAACACCCCGTCTTTGGTTACCGTCGCAACGCGGTGGCACATCTCGATGTAGAGGATGGTCGCGATCGTGCCAAGCAGGATGGTCCAGAGCAACGCGTAGCCGAACAGCGCCCCCGCCTGCATGGCGAACACGATCTGCCCAACACCGATGATCATTGCATCTCGATGACGAGCGCGACGAACCGCTCTTCGAGCCGCGTCGCGGCGGCGCGCACGCGTTCTAATTCCGCTTCGTCGCCCGGCGCAGACCGGGCCTGCGCGAGCGAGTTCGCGTGCGCGTGCGCGCTGCGCTGCAGATAGCGCGCGTGCTCGCGCGCAAAGCGGCTCTTGGAGTGATGGGCCGCGACCACATCCTGGAGCAGCTGCGCTTCCGCGTCGAGCGAGCGCAGTTGCTGCATGTCGCTCTCGAGCTGCTCGTGCGTCATGATGGGTGAACCAGAACAGGCAACCGCGACGAGTGCCGCGGTCACGAGCCATCGCGTCATGTCAGCGGTGGGGTTGAGCGACATCGGGCGATTCTGGCGTCCGAGGGCGTT
Organism: Gemmatimonadales bacterium; assembly: GCA_035637435.1. Taxonomy (GTDB): domain Bacteria; phylum Gemmatimonadota; class Gemmatimonadetes; order Gemmatimonadales; family GWC2-71-9; genus 20CM-2-65-7. The sequence continues at coordinate 31,005 of DASPXD010000062.1, read as the reverse complement.
CATGGCAAGCCAGCCTGAACCACGCGCGGGCTTGTGTTCGGCGCTATCTTTTTTCCGATGCGCCTTCTTGCCGGAATCGCACTGCTGGCTGGCCTGGTTGCTGCGAGCGACATGCCGGGTTACCGCATTCTGGTTGCCAGCGAATCGGGGGATATCGTCACGGAGCTGACGTGGGACGGCACGGCGTTGCGTGTCGCCAAAGTCGTTCCCGTCGGGATCATGCCCGCCGACATCGATGGCCCGCACAACGTGACCGCCGCCCCGGACGGCTCGGCCTGGTACGTGACGATTGCGCACGGCACGCCCTACGGCTCGCTGTGGAAAATGAGCGCGGGCACCGACTCCCTATTGGGACGCGCGCCGCTCGAGATGTTTCCGACCACGATCGCGCTGACGCCCGACGGCGCTCTCGCGTTCGTCGCGAATTCCGACTTCCACGGCGATCACCCCCGGACGAACGTCGTCACGATCGTGCAGACGGCGGCGATGACGCCGCTCACGAATCTTCCGGCGTGCGACATGCCGCACGGCGTGAAGGTCAATCATGCCGGGACGTTCGTGTACGTCTCCTGCATGAACTCCGACGAGATTCTCGAGATCGACCGCCAGAGTTTGCGCATCACCCGCCGCCATAAGACCGGCGAGCAGCCGGAGCATGCTTCCGCCGGACCACCCATCCATGCCGCTCCGGGTGCTCACGACTGCATGCCGACGTTCGTCTCAGTGTCACCCGATGACCGGCGGCTCTACGTCGCGTGTAACCACGGGAACAGCCTCCAGGTCATCGACGCCGCTTCACTCGCGCTCGTGCGGGAGATTCCCGTCGGCACCGGTGCGTACAACGTGGAGCCCTCGGCCGACGGGCGATGGATCATCGTGACGAACAAGAAGGCGCAGAGCATCTCGCTCGTCGACGCGCAGAGTCTGACCGAAGTCGCCAAGATCCCGACCTCCAAGCCGTTGCCGCACGGCGTCGCCTACTCACCCGATGGGCGCTGGGCGTTCATCTCGCAGGAGAGTGTCGGCATCGATCCGGGCGCGGTGGACGTCATCGACCTCACGACGCGGGTCCGTGTCGCCACGATTCCCGTGCCGCGGCAACCCACAGGGATCACGATCCTCCGGACGCCATGACCCATACCACGACCGTTTCCCTCTCGCCTGCCGATGTGCTTGCCCGGGCCCAGCAGTTCTTTGCCGAGCGCGTGCCGGCTAATTCCGCGTTCGTGGAGAAGCAGGGACCCAATTTCCTCACGCTGCGCGGGCAGGGCGGGGAGGAGGTCGTGATCAGCGCCTGGGAGGACAAGGAAACGAGCGTCACGCGGGTGCGCGCGTCGACACTGTTCTTCGATCAGGCGCTCGATCGCTTCTTCTCCACCTTGCCGCTGGCGTCGCAGGTGGAGGTCGCGTGAGTCCGGCGGGGGCCGTGGGTGAACGCTATGCCGTGCGGGTGATGGTCACGCCCGCCTGGGAAACCGTCTCGGTCCAGGTCAATGACACCACGACGGTCGCCCAAGTGAAGCAGGAGGCCCTGCGCGCGGCGCTGAAGACGGCACGGGACGAGCAGGCCTGTGTGGTCAAGTTCCGTGGCGCGATCGTCCTCGACGAATCAACGACACTCGGGGCACTCGGCGCTGTTCCCAACGCCCCCTTCATCGTGCTGCCCGGCCGGCGGCAACCCGTGCGATGACGACCTGGGCGTTCACGCGCGGCGTGACGATCATGGCGGTCGGCTTCCTGCTGCTCAACGCCGTGTTGTTGGTGATGATCAACCACGTCATGTGGGCGATCATTTGCGGCATCGCGGCGGCGCTCGTGATCGTCGGGTGGTTCCGCTACCGTCGCGCGATGGCGGAGCTGGCCGCCGCGCAGAAGGAAATGAAGCGCGAAGTGGAATCGCTGCGCGAGCTGCTGCACACCCGCCGCCAAGACTAAGTGCCCACCGTGGTCGTCTGGAATCCGGCGTGCCGGCATCACTACGCCGGGGCCGGACATCCCGAGCGGCCGCAACGCTTCGAGGCCGTGCTCGAGGCGCTGCGTCACCCCGATCTCGCGTCGGCGATCCGCTGGATTGAAGCGTCACCGGCGCCGCGATCGTCGCTCGAGCGCGTCCATCCCGCGTCCTACATCGATATGCTCGAAGCCATGGATGCACGCGGCGGCGGCGCACTCGACGCGGACACGTTCCTGGGCCCGCGCAGCTGGGAAAGCGTGCTCGCGTCCGCCGGCGTCGCGCTCGCGGCGGTGGAACAGGGAATCAAGACCGGGAGGGCGTTCGGCGTGACGCGTCCGCCGGGCCATCACGCGCTCGCCGACCGCGCGATGGGCTTCTGCTTTGTCAACAATGTCGTGCTCGCCGCCCGGCACGCGCAGGCGCGTGGCTGCGCGCGCGTGCTGATCGTGGATTGGGACGTGCACCACGGCAACGGGACGCAGGCGCTGGTGGAGCGTGACCCGACGATCCGGTTCGTCTCGATGCACCAGTATCCGTGGTATCCCGGCACGGGAGCCGCTGACGAGCGCGGTGTGGGCAACGTGTTCAACGTGCCGCGGCCCGGCGGATTGCCGCGGGCGGTGTATGTGCGGGATTTTCTGGCGGGCGTGGATGCCGCCCTCGCCGACTGGGATCCCGACATCCTGCTGATCTCTGCGGGTTTCGACTCCCTCGCTGGCGATCCGCTCGGCGAGTTCACGCTCGCGCCGGACGACATCACCCACTGGACGGAGGTGCTGCGCGCGCGCATGGGAAAGCGACCGGTCGTCGGCGTGCTGGAGGGCGGCTACCGGCTCGATCTGCTCGCCGCCGGTGTCGTGGCACTCGTGCGCGCACTATCTTGAGCACGTGACCGTCACCACCGCGCCGGCGCAATCGCCGCAAGCATCGAAGAACTGGCCGATCAGCCTGTACCGGCGGCCCGACGGGACGCTCGAGCAGGACATCTCGCCCTCCCGGATGCGCGAGATCATCCAGAGTGGCACAGGGGAGCTGTGGGTGGATATCGACAGCACGAACATGCACCAGCACGCGCTGCTCGAGAAGGTATTTGGATTCCACCCCCTCTCCATCGAAGACACCCTCTCGCCCGGGACACGGGTCAAGTTCGAGGAATACGACCGCTACGTGTTCGTCGTGATGGCCGTCATTCGATTCGACGAAGGCACGCCCGAGCCCTACGACCTCGCCACGTCCAACCTGTATTTCTTCCTGGGCAAGAACTTCCTGGTCACGGTGCACGCGTTGCCGTCGAAGAGCTGCGCTACGGTGCGCGATCGCCTGCTGCGCAATCCCGAGCTCCTCGCGCGTGGGGCGGAGATGGTGATGCACAACATCATCGACCAGTCGGTGGACGCCTATTTCCCCCTGGTCGAAGACCTCAACACCATGGTGGACGGGCTGGAGGAGCGGCTCTTCGAGAAGTTCGACCCGGACCTGATTCACGAGATCTTCAAAGCGAAGCGCTCGGCCTTTTCGCTGCGCCGCCACGTCGGGCCGCTGCGGGAAGTCCTCAATATTCTGACCAACCGGCCGTGCGGCTTCATTCGCCCCGACACCCAGCTCTACTACCGCGACGTGTACGACCACACGATCCGCATCGTGGAATCGATGGACACCGTGCGCGACCTGCTCGCGGGCGTGCTCGAGACCTATCTCTCACAGACATCGAACCGATTGAACACCGTGATGAAGCAGCTCTCGGTCGTGGCCACGATCGCGCTGCCGCTGATCGTCATCGCGGGGATTTTTGGCATGAACTTCAGTCAGATGCCCTTCACCCATAACCCGTACGGTTTCTACGGCGCCCTCGTCGTGATGGCGATAACCTCCGGCGTCATCATGTGGTGGCTCAAAAAGAATCGATGGCTCTGAAGCTGATCGTCGAGCAGGCCTCCATCACCACGCGCCACCCCTTCGCCATCGCGCGTGGCTCGACGAACGGCTACAAACGCGCCTGGGTCCGGCTCGTGGATGGGGACGGACACGAGGGCTGGGGCGAAGCCGATCCCTCGTCGTTCTATGGCGAGAGCCTGGAAACGGTGCTCGCGGCGTTCGACAAGCTCGCGTCCCACCTGCCGCGCGATCCGTTCGACCTCGAGGCCGCGGAGGACCGCTGGGAGCACGCGCTGCCCAAGAACTGGGCGGCCCGCGCCGCGCTCTCGGCCGCGCTGCATGACCTCGTCGGGAAAAAGCTAGGCCAGCCGTTGTGGCGTCTCTGGGGGCTCGATCCCAAGCGCACGCCGCTCTCCTCCTTCACGATCGGACTCGATTCCCCGGACAAGATGCGGGTCAAAGTGCGCGAAGCCGAGGACTATCCCATTCTGAAAGTAAAGCTCGGCACCGACCGCGACGAAGAGATTCTCCGCACCGTGCGCGACGCGACGCGGAAGCCCCTCCGCGTGGACGCCAACGCGGGCTGGACCGTGGCGCGGGCAAAGCAGATGATCCCGGTCTTGAAGGAGTACGGCGTCGAATTCCTCGAGCAACCGCTTGCCCCGGACGACCTGGACGGCCTGAGCGACGTGCGCCGCGCCGCGGCGAAGCAACATCTGCCCGTCGTCGTGGATGAAAGCTGCCTCGTCGCCGCCGACATCCCGCGGCTCGCGGGCCGTGTGGACGGGATCAACATCAAGCTCGCCAAGTGCGGCTCGCTGCGGGAAGCGCTGCGCATGATCGCCACGGCGCGTGCCCACGGCATGCTCGTGATGGTCGGATGCATGATCGAAACGTCGCTCGGCATCACCGCGGCGGCGCATTTCACGCCGCTCGTCGATGCCGCCGATCTGGACGGCGCGGCCCTCACCGTGGACGATCCGTTCAGCGGCGCGACCATCGACCAGGGACAGATCCGCCTCCCCACGGAGCCCGGCCTCGGCGTCAAAAAGAGATGACCGTGCCGCGCTTTGTCGCGGTCGTCCTGCCCGTTCCGGTAAGCCGCCCTTACATCTATGCAGTCCCGTCGGAGCTCGCAGCTCGCGTCGTCCCGGGCGCGCGCGTGGTCGTGCCGCTCCGGCGCAAGAGGGTTATTGGCATAGTGACGGAGGCCGTCAGCCGTCTGCCGTCAGCAGGCGTCGACATCAAGCCGATTGCGGCTGCGCCCGACGACGACCCGGCGCTCTCCCCCGCGCTGCTCGAGTTGGGCCGCTGGCTTTCGGATTATTACGGCGCGCCACTCGGCCTGTCACTGCGGGCGCTGCTTCCTGGCCCGTTGTGGAGCGTGGCGCGGCCGGCGGGCCCGGCACCGGCTGCCGAGCGGCTCTTGGTGCTCACCGGCAACGGCATGGACTCGCTCCTTGAGCGGGAGCGACGCTTCAAGCGGGCGCCCAAGCGGCGCGCGGTCTATGAGACCGTGGAAGCGCTCGGGGGGGCCGCGCCGGTCTCACATCTCGTCGGGCAGCTCAAGATCTCCTCGAGCGTCCTGGACGGCCTGGTGGAGCAGGGGCTCGCGCGCATCGAGCGCGTGCCGGAAATGCGCGACCCGTTCGCAGATCTCTCGTCGCCCCCGCCACCATCATTGACCAAAGACCAGCTGGCTGCCGTGCAGGGGATTCTGGACACGCCGGTCGACATGCCGGTTTTGCTGCATGGCGTCACGGGATCCGGGAAGACGCTCGTCTACTTGGAGGTGCTGCGCGGCCTGGTCGCCCGAGGACACGGCGCCATCCTCCTCGTCCCCGAGATCGCGCTGACGCCGCAAACCGTGGCCCGACTGCGCGGCGTCTTCGGCGACCAGGTGGCCGTGCTGCATTCCGGCTTATCGGATGGTGAGCGTGCGGATGCCTGGCGCGCGCTGCGTCGCGGCGAGCGGCTCGTCGCCGTTGGGCCGCGCTCGGCCGTCTTCGCGCCCGTCCAACGGCTCGGCGCCATCGTGGTCGACGAAGAGCACGAGGCGAGCTACAAGCAAGGCTCCGCACCGCGGTATCACGCGCGTGATGCGGCGACCCGGCGTGCAGAGCTGGAGCACGCGCGGCTCATTCTCGGCAGCGCGACTCCCTCGCTCGAGACGCTCGATCAGGCCACGCACGGACGCGTCGCGACGTTCGCGCTGCCGGACCGTGTGGGCGCATGGCCGTTGCCGCCCGTGGAGGTCGTCGATCTGCGGAGTGCCCCCCGAATTCCCCCCCAGGAAGCAGGGGCGATCCCGTGGAGCGAAGCGCTGGACCAGGCGATCTCCGGCGCGCTGGAGCGCGGCGAGCAGGTCTTTCTGCTGCTCAATCGCCGCGGCTTTGCGACATTCGTGCAGTGCCCCGCCTGCGGGAACGTGCCGGGGTGCCCCCAGTGCGCGATCGCTCTCACGGTGCATCAGACGCCACCCGCGATGCGTTGCCATTATTGCGGTCACGAGGAACCTGTCCCTGAAACATGTTCACTCTGCGGCTCGGCGACTCAGCGGCTGCGCGGATTGGGCACGCAGCAGCTCGAGCACTTCGTCGGACTGCGGTACCCACGCGCGCGCATCGCCCGCATGGACCTCGATACGACTTCGAGCAAGTGGGCGCACCATCACATCCTCGAGCGGGTGGCCCGCGGCGACGTGGATATCCTGCTCGGCACGCAGATGATCGCGAAAGGACTCGACTTTCCCAACGTCACGGTCGTGGGCGTCGTGGACGCCGACACCGGCCTGCATTTCCCCGATTTTCGCGCCGGCGAGCGGACGTTTCAGCTTGTCGCGCAGGTGGCGGGACGAGCGGGGCGGGGCCCTCGCGGCGGGCGCGTGTTCGTTCAGACGCGAGCGCCCGATCACCACGCCATCCGGGCCGCCGCGGCCCACTCGGTCGCGCAATTTGCGGCAGCCGAGCTGCCGCTGCGAACACCACCACACCCTCCATATCCGCCACGCACAGGGCTGGTTCGCTTCGTGATTGCGACCGCAGACCACGCTAGAACGGCGGACCTGGCGGAGAAGGTCGCAGGCTGGCTGCGGCGCGCGGCGACGGAGCGGCTGGAGGGAATGCTCACGGTGTTGGGTCCCGCGCCGTGCCCGATCATGCGGCTCAAGGGGAAGTGGCGCTGGCACGTGCTGGTGAAGTCCGCCGAGCCGCGCGTGCTCGGGCGCGTGGTGCGCGCGTGGCGCACGAAGGCGCATCGCGCGGTAACGGTGGATCGCGATCCGCAGTCACTCTTGTGAAAGCCGTTTCACATCGGGTATGTTGACCCCCCTGTGAGTCGTCCGCGCTTTCAGTATCGACCACCGAACTTTGCCGCGCCGCCGCTGTCCGGCGCGCCCGACGCGAGGTTCATGTCCGCTCCCGCCGACGGGGTCCTTCCCGACGGTTTTTTTTCGACTACGAACCTGCCGACCTATGTGAAGCTGCCGAGCGGTTGGCGGCGGCCACGCTTGCCGCGCATGGATTGCGTGATCGTGCAGGCGGGGGGGTCCGCTGACGATCTTGTCGTCGCCGAGCCACGCCGGGTGCGCTGGGGCGACAAGGTCGCGGTCGGAGCGGCGGAAGACGGCACCGAGGGAATCTTCGTTCACGGCGAAGGTTTCTTGGGCGGCACGCACAGCCCCAACGAATTCCGCTTTATGGCGACGGAAGTGTCCCGCGAGCGGCCGGTGGATTACGGCGTGCTGGCGCAGCTCCTGGGCGAAGAGAAGCAGCGCAGCGGCAAGATTCTCTGGGTCATCGGACCCGCGCTCGTGCATGCGCGCGCGCGGGAGGACATGATCTGGTTCATCGACAACGGCTACTGCCACACGCTCCTCGGCGGCAACGCCGTCGCCGTACACGATCTCGAGGCCGCCATTTTCGGCACGACGCTGGGGATGTCGAGCTCCGGTGAAAGCGTGGAAGGCGGGCACGGTCTGCACATGCGCGCGATCAACGCGATCCGGCGCGCGGGCTCGATCGAACAGGCGGTCGGGCAGGGCATCGTGAAGAGCGGCATCATGCATGCCCTGGTGACGCACCGCATCCCGTTCGTGCTCGCCGGATCGATCCGCGACGACGGTCCGTTGCCGGACGTTATCCCCGACACGCTTGCCGCCCAGGACGCCATGCGGGCCCATACGGCGACTGCGACGTTCGCGATCTTCGTGGCGACCGCGCTCCACGCGATCGCGGTGGGGAACATGCTTCCCGCATTCGTGGACCCAGGCGTGACCGAAGACATTCGGCCCTTGACGACGATCTGCGTGGATCAGACCGAGTTCGTGGTCACCAAGCTGCGCGATCGCGGCACACACCAGGCCTACGGCGTCGTCACCAACGCGCAGGATTTCATGCATGTCCTGCGCTTCTATGTCGAGCGATGGCAGCAGGCGACGAGCCAGGCCCCGCCCCGGACTTCGGCCCAGTCTTCCCGCTAGCGGCGCCACCGGGGCAGGGTCCCGGCTGGGCGAAGCTCGCGGCCGCGGTCGAGGCACAGGTGCCGCCAGCCGAGATCGAGACGATCTATGTCTTCCGTCCGATCAAGCGGCAGGGGCGTGAGTGGGGCACGGCAGTCGTCACGCGCAAGAGTGGGTCCGCCGATGCACGGTTGCGCGTCTACACGGCGAAATACATGCTCATCGTGCGCGGCAAGGACCGCGGGCAGACCAAGATCGAAGTGGTGGAAGTTGCGCTGAGTCCCGCTGCGGTGTTGGCGCAGGTTATGCAGGCGACGGTCGACCGGGGCGGTGATACGGAGCCGCCCGTCGAGCTGGGTCCCGCGGTCTGGTACGAAGGGAGGTAGTTCGAGGTTGATTGACGCGAGAATGTTCATCCCGACCAAGGCCTTTCTCACGAAGGGTGTCGGCCGGCACAAAGAAAAGCTCACCAGTTTCGAGATGGCGCTGCGCGATGCGCACCTTGCCAACTTCAATCTCGTGCGGGTGAGCTCAATTTTTCCCCCTCATTGCGAGTTGGTCGATCGCGAGGAGGGGCTGAGCATGCTGAAGCCCGGCCAAATTGTGTTCACCGTGGTCGCGGAGTCGGCCACGAACGAGCCCAGCCGTCTGGTCGCCGCTTCCATTGGACTCGCTTTGCCCGCCGACGCCTCGCACCACGGATACATCTCCGAGCACCACAGTTACGGGCAGAACGAGGTGGTCGCCGGCGAGTACGCCGAAGATCTGGCCGCCTCGATGTTGGGGACCGTGTTGGGCGTGCCGTTCGACCCCGAGAAGGCGTGGGACGAGCGTCGCGAGCAATGGCTGCTCTCGGGCGAGATCGTGCGTACGATGAACGTGACGTCGACCGCGGAATGCGGGTCCGACGCACGATGGACCACCGTCGTCTCGGCGGTTGCGTTCTGCGGCTGATGTGAGTGCCGTCGTCGCGTTCGCGGCCGGTCTGCTGAGCTTTCTGTCGCCGTGCGTCCTGCCGCTCATTCCGAGCTACGTCGGGTTTCTCACGGGGATGTCGGTCGAGGAGGCAGAGCGTCGGCGCGGCACGGCGCTGCTCCATGGACTGTGGTTCGTCGCCGGGTTTTCGCTGGTCTTCGTGCTGCTCGGGGCGGCGGCGTCGGCGGTGGGCCAGTTGCTCCGCGACTATCAGGTGTGGCTGGGACGGGTCGGCGGTGTGCTGCTGATTGCGTTCGGGATCTATTTGCTCGGGATCCTACGGCCCGCGTTGCTGATGCGCGAATGGCGCATCCAGCTGGCCCACAAGCCGCTAGGCTACTTCGGCTCCGGCGTCGTCGGATTCACCTTCGGAGCCGCGTGGACGCCCTGCATCGGGCCGATTCTCGGCGGCATACTGACGCTTTCGGCCACGCAGACGGGCCTGGGTCACGGGATGGGGTTGCTGGCGGTGTACGCACTCGGACTCGCTATCCCGTTCCTATTGACTGCGCTGGCGCTGGATCGATTCCTGGTCTGGTTTCAACGGTTCCGCCCCTACATAGTATGGGTGGACCGCATCGCGGGCGGCATGCTGATCGTGTTGGGCATCCTGCTCGTCACCGATAGCTTCACGCTGCTTGCCGGGTACTTACAGAGCCTGACGCCGCAGTTTTTGCGGGATCGGTTGTAGGCTAACCACCGCTGTCACCGAGAGGATGTTATGACTCGTCTTGCGATTTTCGCGACCGCGATCGCTGTGGGCTTGGGCGCCTGTCAAAAAGGACAGGATCAGAGCCAGGCCAGCGATTCGACCGCCCGCAACCTGACGCTGGCGCCCGCCGAATCGACGGGGCAGATGCGCGACGTTGCAGACCAGCGGACAACTCCGCCGCCGGCGACGCGTAATCCCACGAACCGCACCAATCCACCTCCGGCGCCCCCGCGTCCGCCCGCTCCGCCCCCGCTGGCGCGGCTAGGGGTCGGGACGAAGATGGACATCGCCGCTTCCGATACCATCTCCTCGCGCACCGCGAAAGTCGGTGACGCGTTCACCGCGCGCGTCGTGGAGGATGTCCGCAACGCCTCCGGTCGCGTCGTGATTCCCGCGGGCTCGGTCGTCAACGGCAAGATCACCGACGTCAAACCGTCGCCCAATCCCAGTACGCCGGGGACCTTGACGCTGAGTGTCTCGAGCATCACTGTACGCGGCAAGTCGTATCCGATCGAGGCCTCGGTCGACTCGCTCGAGACGATTCACAAGGGCCGAGGAATCACCTCGGGTGACGCGGCCAAGGTCGGAGCGGGCGCGGCTGCGGGCGCGATTCTCGGACGCGTCCTGGGGGGCAACAAGAAGGGCACGATCATCGGCGGCGTGGTGGGTGCAGCCGCCGGTGCCGGTGTGGCACACCAGACCAAGGACTCGGACATCGTCTTGCCAGCGGGGGCGCATATCATCATTCGGCTGACGAAGGAACTCGCGGTCTCGGCATCCTGAGGCGGTGATCCGCACCAAGCTTTCTACGATGATGTTCCTCCAGTTCTTCATCTGGGGGGCATGGTACACGTCTATCGCCGTGTACATGACGAATCACGGCATGGCGACGCTGACCCACTGGCCGTACACGGTCAATCCCGTGGCGGCGATCGTCGCGCCGTTCTTCCTTGGCCTGGTGGCGGACCGGTACTTCGCGACGGAGAAAGTCCTCGCCACACTGCATCTGCTGGGTGGGCTGCTCCTTTTCGCCACGCCGCAATTCGCCGCCGAGCCCACCACGTTCATTCTGCTCCTGCTCCTCTATAACCTCTGCTACATGCCGACGCTGGGCCTGGCGAACAGCCTCGCGTTCCATCACATCGAGTCGCAGGAGCAGCAGTTCCCGCTGATCCGCGTGTTCGGTACCATCGGATGGATCGTGGCCGGACTCTTCATCAGCCTGCTGCTCGGGAAGATCATGGGCGGCATTCCGGAACAGACGCCGCTGCCGCTGTACACGGCCGCGACGGCCAGCATCGTCCTCGGGCTCTTCTGTTTCACGCTGCCGCACACGCCGCCGTCGGGGCACGGCCAGCCCGTCTCGCTGCGCAGCATCGCGGGACTGGACGCGCTGAAACAGCTCGGCGACCGGCCATTCTATGTGTTCATCATCGCCTCATTGCTGTTGTGCATCCCGCTCGCTGCGTACTACAACTTCACGCAGCTGTTCCTGGGGGCGGCCGGCGTGCAGAAGATCGCCGCCACGCAGACGGTGGGGCAGATCTCCGAGACGTTCTTCATGCTCATTATGCCGATGTTGTTCATGCGGCTGGGCGTGAAGAAGATGCTGATGATGGGCATGGCCGCCTGGGCGCTGCGGTACGCGCTCTTTGCACTGGCCGCTCCCGCTGCCGTGTTCTGGATGATACTGCTGGGCATCGCGCTCCACGGTCCCTGCTATGACTTCTTCTTCGTGACCGGCCAGATCTACGTCGACAAGAAGTCGACGCCGGCGGTGCGCGGACAGGCGCAAGGTTTTTTGGTGCTCGTGACCTACGGAGTGGGAATGCTGATCGGCGCGCAGATTGCGGGGAACGTCTACGATCGATTCCTGTCGGGCGCGACCGCCTTGACGCTTCCGCAGTGGCAGAGCTTCTGGTGGCTGCCCGCCGCATTCGCCGCGGCAGTCCTGGTGTTCTTTACGGCGCTGTTCAAGGCGCCGGCTCGCGAGACCGCCTCTACTCCAACTCTCTGAGCCAGATATTCCGATAACGCACCGGGTTGCCGTGATCCTGTAGTCGCAACGGCAATTTGTCCGGATGCGCCCGATACGGTGGCCTCGCCTGATTCGCCGTCGGCCCGACAAGCTCGAAGTTGTCTTGGATCAACACGCCATTCAGAAACACGGTCATGCGCGCCGGACGTTCGAGTGTGCCGTCCGCCTTGAAGTGCGGCCGATGGAAGATGACGTCATAGGCCTGCCACTGGCCCGGCGGCCGGGTGGCGTTGACGAGCGGCGGGTTCTCGCCGTAGATCGCACCGGCCTGCCCGTCGGGATAGGTGTCGTTCTGATAGGAATCGAGGACCTGGAGCTCGTACCTCCCCATCAAAAAGATCCCGCTGTTGCCACGCTCCTGACTTTCGCCCTGCACGACCGCCGGCGTCGCCCACTCGATGTGCAGCTGCACGTCGCCGAAGCCGCGAGCGGAGACCAGCATGCCGGTTCCGGCCTTCACCTCGACGTAACCATCCTTCACCGTCCATTTCGCGGCCGTGCTGTCCTGCGCGCGCCACTGCGACAGGTTCGTCCCGTCGAACAGTACGATCGCGTCCTTCGGCGCCGGGGTGGGAGGGCGCTCAGGGCCAGGATCGACGACGGGAGGCCGAGGGCGGTCCATCGAGTGCTGCGGCCACTGCTGCTGTGTCTGTGCCATCAGCAACAAAGCTAGCGTGCCGATCATGGCTTCCATGTTCCCTTCGCAACCGCGGGGACGAACGTCTCGACGCCTGAGCCGGGGAAGTCGAGTGTGCAGCCCTGCTCGGCGCTCATGTATGCGGTCATCAGAACTTTCACGACCTGCAAGCCATCGTCGAAGGTGAGCGCGGGCGGCTGCTGGTTGAGAAACGCCTGTACGAAATGACGGTCCTCGGCCTCGTACCCGTACGCCGCCGCCTCGTTCGCCACGACGGGCATCTGCCCGACTTCGGCGTTCTGTTTCTCGACCAGGTCTTCGCCAGCCTTGCCTTGCACCTCGCGGCTGAAGAACAGCTTGAGACCCGAGTCGAGCGAGTTCCACGACAACGAGTACTCGGGGCCCAGCAATTCGGCTGAGAGCCGCAGGCCGGCGCCGACGAAGCTCCAGGACGTCGTCGCTTCACCCAAGACGCGATGGCCGTCGTCGGTGGCGAAATCGATCACCACGCTCGCAAAATCTTCGGACGGCGTCTTCGCGTAATCCACGTCCTGCCCCATCGCCTCGCTGAGCTTCTTGCTGTAGTGGGGGCGGGACCACTTCAGACTCGCGATGTGGGCCGTGATTTTCGCCGGCTGGACGGAGCTCCGCGGCTTCGCCGGATCGGTGAGGAGATGTTGGACCAGCAGCGACGAGTGACACATCATGTCGTTCAGCACGCCGCCCCCCTGTTGCGCGCCCTGCCAGAACCAGGGGGCATGCGGGCCGCTGTGCTCTTCCGCCGCGCGCGCCAGATAGGGCCGGCCGGTCAGCTTGGCGCCGCGCGCCCAGAGCAAGGTACGTCCCACCTCGACCTGCGGCGAGAAGACCTGGTTCTCGAGGTATCCCGTCGGCAGGCCGACTTTCTTGACGAGCTCTACGACGCGTTTGGCTTCGGCGACATTGCGCGCCAGCGGCTTTTCACATGCGAGGCCGAGCAGCTTGCCCTTCCCGCGCTCGATCGTGCTCACCAGCTCTTCCACGTTGTCGATGCGAGCGTGATTGGGGCCGCAGAGCCAAATCGCGTCGATGGCCGGATCCTCGACCATCGCCGCGATGGACGGATACGGCTTGGCGTCGCCGACGCCCAGCTGTTTTGCGATCGTGGCCGTGGCGGCGGCGTTCTTCTGGTTGGGACTCCAGACGCCGAGGACGTCGGCGTCCCGGACGCCGACGAATCCCAGCAGGTGGAATTTGGCGTTGAAGCCGCTCCCCACGATCCCGATGCCAAGTCGTTTCGCCATTCAGTCCTCGTATTGGACGCCAAGTTTCTGCAGCGCTTCCGGAGGACAGCCCGCCCACTCCTGCACGAATGTGTTGCCTCGATAGTCGAGATCGGCCACGCCGATCTTGCTGGACCAGAAGCCCGATGCGGTCATATCCCGGAACATGTTGAAGAAGGCAACCCCCTGGCTCATGTCCGGCTTCGCCTTCTTGGGCCAGGCAATGTCGTCGAGCACGGCGGTTTGTTCAGTCGGCGTCGCCGCGACGAACGTCTTGGCAAACCGCTCGGAGCACTCGTTGTCCAGCCAGGCGAGCCCGCCACGCATCGGCGTTTGACCGTCGGGCCGATCGTTCATCATGAAATCCATGAACTCGGGGACGCCGGCGTCGGTGGCGCTGCCTGAGCGCTCGTCCTTTGGAATGACCAGATCCGCGAGGACACGCACCGTGTCCCACTCGTGGGGAGTGAAGAATGCCGGCGCGTACGGCGCTTTTAGTGCCTCGCGCGCCAACCCTGCCGCCTTTGCCGCCTCTGCCGGTGTCCATTTGAAGGCAGCCGTGAGCGCGGCCATCGCCATCGCGCCGACGGCTTCGCGCCGCTTCATAGGGTCCTCGCTTTCAGCTGTGCCGCGATGTAGTCGGACGTCCGCCAGGACAGCGCCATGATCGTCCAGGTGGGATTCTTGTCGGCCTGCGACGTGAACGGAGCACCATCGGCGACGAAGAGATTCTTGACCTCGTGCGTCTGGCAGTTGCTGTTCACGACCGAGGTCTTGGGGTCGGCGCCCATGCGCGCGCCACCCAGCTCGTGGATGATCACGCCACCCGCCGCGATGCCGTAGCCGTCCTCGCGCGTCGGCATCGGCGAGTAGACCTCACCACCCATCTCCGCGATCAGCGCCCGGAAGGTCTCCTGCATGTGTTTGACCTGCAGGTATTCGTGGTCGGTAAACTGCCAGTGGAAGCGCAGCACGGGGATTCCCCATTTGTCCACGACGTTGGGATCGACCTCGCAGTAGCTGCCGTCGTTGGGAATCATCTCGCCGCGGCCGGAGAAGCCCACGTACGCGCCGTAATAGCGGCGATAGTCCTGCTTGAGCTGTTTCCCGTAGCCGCCGCCCGGTGGGTAGCGGTGAATTCCGCCCATGAAGCCGTAGTCCGGCATGTCGGCGCCGCCCCACACCTCGATGTGATAGCCGCGCGGGAAATTGAGCTTCTTGTTGTCCAGCCACCACGGCATGTAGACGTGCATTCCTCCCACGCCGTCGTGATTGTGAGGGACGTGATCCATCATCTTCGGGATGAAGCCCGAGACGTCGGTGCCGGTCGTGTCGGTCAGATACTTGCCCACCGTCC
This sequence comes from Gemmatimonadales bacterium, assembly GCA_035637435.1. GTDB lineage: Bacteria > Gemmatimonadota > Gemmatimonadetes > Gemmatimonadales > GWC2-71-9 > 20CM-2-65-7. Next base: position 15,736 of record DASPXD010000062.1, on the reverse strand, counting down.
CGCTGCCGTTCGCGAGACCGTTGGCAAATGATGGCGACTTGGAGTTCAGCAGCAGACGCGACGTTTCGCATGCGCTGGCGGCCAACACGACCACCCGGGCGTCGATGTGATGCTCGCTCCCGTCCTTGGTGTCGATGTACGTGATGCCGCTGGCGCGACCATCTCGGCCCATCGTCACCTCACGCGCCATCGCGTTCGTCACGAGCGTGAGCTTACCCGTCCTGAGGGCCGGGGCGATCAGGACATTCGTCGAGGAGAAGTTGGAGTTCGTCTTACAGCCGCGATTGCACTGCCCGCAGTAGTGGCACGCGGCGCGTCCGGGCAGCGGTCTGGTGAGGATCGAGAGCCGCGACGGGACACAGGTGACATTGAGCCGGCGAGCCGCCTGCTGCACGAGCAACTCGTAGCAGCGCGGCTTGGGGGGCGGCAAGAAGATGCTGTCGGGGGCGTTGGGGACGTTCTCTTTGCTCCCGAACACGCCCACCAGCTGCTCCAACTTGTCGTAATAGGGCCTGACGTCGTCGTAGCTGATCGGCCAGTCATCGCCCAGGCCGTCGAACGTCTTCGCCTTGAAGTCGCGCGGGCCGAAGCGCAGCGAGATGCGACCCCAGTGGTTCGTCCGACCGCCGACCATCCGCGCGCGCCACCAGCGGAACCTGTCCCCTCTGGCGACGGTGTAGGGCTCCCCGGGGATCTCCCACCCGCCGATGCAGCCGTCGAACTCGCCAAAGGGCCGCTCCTTGGTGGAGGCGCCGCGGCGCGGTGAATCGTAGGGCCACGTGAACATGGCCGAGTCGGTCGTGTTGTCCCACGGGCCGCCCGCTTCGAGCACGGTGACGTTGAGGCCGGCCTTCGTCAGGACGTAGGCGGCCATGCCACCGCCGGCTCCCGAGCCCACGACGACGACGTCCGCGGGTGAGGACTGCTGGGTTGGGCGCATTTTCAGAGACCTCTCAGTAGCCCAGTGCACCGCCGGCGTAGCGTGGGTCAGCGACACCGACCCACCCCCCGGCGGTTCTTTGTATGGCGGCGACCGTCCCCTGCCGGCCGCGCAGCTCGATCGCATGCCCCATCGCGCGGAGCGCCGCCGCGGTCTCGTCGCTCAGCCCTCCGCGCTCGTAGCGGGTGACGTCGGGAAGCGCCTGGTGGTGCATCCGCGGCGCCGCCACCGCGGCGCCCAGACTCATTCTGTGGTCCAGCACGTTGAGGATGACCTCCGTCACCGTCGTGATGATCGTCGGCCCGCCGGGCGTTCCCAGCACCAGCTGAACCTGGCCGCTGCTGTCGGTCACAATCGAGGGCGTCATGGCAGAGAGCATCCGCTTGTTGGGCGCGATGGCGTTGGCCTCCCCCTGCACGAGCCCGTACATGTTCCCCTTGCCCGGTGCCGACGTGAAGTCGTCCATCTCGTTGTTCAGGAGAAAACCGGCCCCCGCCACCGTGACGCCGCTGCCGAAGCCGCCGTTCAACGTCGTCGTGACCGCGGCCGCATTGCCCTGGGCATCGACCACCGAGTAATGCGTCGTGTTCATTCCCTCGCTGCCGGTCGTCGCCTGCGGCGGCGTCGGGGTCGCGTGCTGTGGATCGATCTGCGAGCGCAGCGTAGCGGCGTATGATTTTGAGAGCAAGCGGTCGAGCGGCATGTCGACGAAATCAGGGTCCCCCAGCCAATGGTTACGGTCGATGAACGCCCGGCGCATCGCCTCGGTCAGCAGATGCACGTACGCCGGCGTCCCGAAGGCGGGGAGCGTGTCGTAGCCTTCGAGAATGTTCAGGATTTCGCCCATCGTCACGCCGCCGGAGCTCGGCGGCGGCATCGAGTAGATGTGGTAGCCCCGATAGCTCAGCTGCACCGGGGTGCGCCACTTGGCCCGATAGCGCCGCAGGTCGTCCTTGGTGATCAACCCCCCGCCGCGCTGCATTTCGGCGACGATCAGATCGGCGATCTGGCCGCGGTAGAAGACGTCAGGCCCGGAATCGCTGATAAGCTGCAGCGTGCGGGCGAGGTCGGGCTGCCGGAACATCGTCCCCGGCGGCGGCGCGCTGTCATGCACGAGGAACTGCGCCCTGCTGGCGGGGAAGCGCCTCAGCATCTCCGCCTCGTAGCCGATGTCGCGGCTGCGGGCGCTGTCGAGCACGTGGACCTGCGCCAGGCGAATCGCGGGAGCCAACAGCGTGGACCACGGCAGCGAGCCGTAGCGTTGCCACGCCTCGTGCAGCCCCGCGACGCTGCCGGGCACGCCCGAGGCGAGGTGCCCCACCAGGCTCTTGTTGGTCACGTTGCCGGCGGAGTCGAGATACATGTCGTGCGACGCGCCGGAGGGGGCCGCCTCCCGATAGTCGAGCGCTGAGACTTCGCCGGTGGCCGTGCGGTGCACGATGAAGCCGCCGCCCCCGATGTTGCCGGCTTCGGGGAGCACGACCTCGAGCGCGAAGGCCACCGCGACCACCGCATCGATGGCGTTGCCGCCCTGCTTCAGGATATCGACGCCGGCCTGCGTCGCGAGGGGATGCGCCGTCACGACCATCGCGTGCGGGGCCGTCACCGGCTGCGATCGCAATGTCCACGTGGCGGGGATAACGGGGGGAGGAGCGTCACGAACGACAGGCGCAGGAGGCGCGGGGTGATGAACACAGCCCAGCGCCGTCACCAGGCAGAGCGCGGAGAGCTTTCGCATTTGGTAATCTTGCGTCTATTTCCCTCCCATGACAAACCGCGATTTTACCGACCCCAGGCCCACGGAGCAGCGCAATCCGCGCACCGAGCGGATCGACGTGGCGTCGAGTCTCGAAATCGTGGACCTCATGAATGCCGAGGATGCGAAGGTACCGGGGCTGGTGCGCGGCGAGCGCGAGGCGATCGCGCGCGCGATCGATCTTCTCGTCGATGCGATTCGAAACGGCGGCCGCCTGATCTACGTGGGTGCGGGGACGTCGGGCCGCCTCGGCGTGCTCGACGCCGCCGAATGCCCGCCGACTTTCGGTATCCCGCAGGCAATGGTGACCGGTGTGATCGCCGGGGGCTACGCGGCGCTGGTGAAAAGCGCCGAAGGCGCCGAAGACGACGCCAATGCCGGCGCGACCGCGATGGATAACGCGGCGGTGACCAAGCGCGACGTCGTCGTCGGCATCGCCGCGAGCGGCACGACGCCGTACGTGCGCGTCGCGCTCGCGCGCGCGCAGACCCTCGGCGCGCGCACGGTGCTCGTGACGTGCGGCTCGCCGCCCAAAGTCCTCACGGAAACGTGCGACGTCATCATCAATCCCGTCACGGGGCCTGAAGCGCTCACCGGCTCGACGCGCCTCAAAGCCGGCACCGCGACCAAGCTCGTGTTGAACACGCTCAGCACCGGCGCCATGATCCGGCTCGGCAAGGCGTACGGCAATCTCATGGTGGATCTGATGGATTGGAGCGTGAAGCTGCACGATCGCGGCGAGCGGATCGTGATGGAGTGTTGCGGTGTGAGCCGGGACGAGGCGCGCGCCGCAATCGACAAGGCGGAGGGCAGTATCAAGCTCGCCATCGTGATGGTGCGGCGCGGCGTGAGCGCCACGGAAGCTCGCAAGTTGCTGGACGCCGCCGCCGGCTTTGTGCGGCCCGTGGTTGGTGATCCGCCGTCCGTGAGACGATGACCGACGCACTCGCTGTCGGTGTCATGTCGGGGACGTCGCTCGACGGCATTTCGACGGCGCTGGTGCGATGGCGGGACGGCGCAGTCGACCTGGTGGCGTTTCGCCAGGAGCCCTACAGCAGCGCCGAGCGCGGGGCGATCATCGACGCCATGGCGCGCGGCACGCCGAAGGATCTCGCATTTCTCCACGTCGCCCTGGGTGAGCGATTTGCCGGCGCCGTGCTCGCGCTGCTGGCTCAGGCGCGTGTGTCGCCCAAGGACCTTTCGTTCGTCGCCTCACATGGGCAGACCATCTGGCACGAGCCGGGCCGGGCGACGCTGCAGCTCGGGGATGCGGCGGTGCTCGCCGAGCGGCTCGGCGTGCGGGTGGTAAGCGACTTTCGCGCCCGCGACGTCGCAGCGGGAGGGCAAGGCGCGCCGCTCGTGCCGCTCGCCGACGTCATGCTGTTCGGCCACGAGCAGCGTGGCCGCTGGCTGCTCAACATCGGCGGGATCGCCAACGTCACCTGGGTGCCGCGGCGCGGCGTGCCCGACGGGGCGTTCGCGTTCGACACGGGGCCTGGCGTGGGAGTGATCGACTCGGTCACCCGGCGCATCGATCCGGAGGCGACGTATGACGTCGGCGGCGAGCGCGCGCGCCGCGGCCGGCCCGTCGCGAAGTTGCTCGACGAGCTGCTGGCCGATGCGTACTTCGACCAGCCGCCTCCCAAGAGCACGGGCCGCGAGCGGTTTGGGATCGACTATGCCGACAAGCTGCTGGCACGGGTGAAGAAAATGGGCGGGTCGGACAACGACGCGGTGGCGACCGCGACGGCGCTCACCGCCGAGTCGATCGGGCGGGCGGTGGCGCGCTGGGGGAAAGACGATGCCGCGGAGATCGTCATCTCGGGCGGCGGCGCAAAGAACCCGGCGCTCGTCGAGCGGTTGGCCGCAAAGGTCCAGCCGCGTCCCGTGGTCTTGTTCGATCAACTCTTCTTCAACGGCGAAGCGAAAGAAGCCGTCGCGTTCGCGTTTCTCGGCATGCAGACGGTGTCGGGGAAGGCGGGCAATCTCCCTGCGGCGACGGGGGCGCGCGGCCCGCGCATCCTGGGGCACATCACGCCCGCATGACGCCCGTAGCACGTCTCGTCTGTCCGGCGATTCGGTGGCGGCGCGGATCTTTCAGTTCAGAACGTTCCAAGATTCGCGACGCGCTCGCCGCGGGCGTCGGCGGCTTCATTCTGTTTGGCGGCATTCGCGCTGCGGTCACGACACTCACCAGCACGTTGCGCGGAAAGGCGGGCCGGCCGCTGCTGCTTGGCTCCGACTTCGAGCGCGGCCCGGGACAGCAGGTGCGCGGTCTCACCGAGCTGCCGCCGCCGGCGGCGCTCGGCTACATCGACGACGTCGCTGCGACTTACGCGTGTGGGTCTGTCACCGCGACAGAAGCACGCGCGGTGGGAATCAACTGGGTGTTTGCGCCGGTGTGCGACCTCGACATCGAGTCGCGCAATCCCATCGTTCAGACGCGGTCCTTTGGTGCGGATCCTGCGGCCGTTGGACGGCACGCGGTGGCGTGGATCAAGGGCTGTCAGGAGCACGGCGTCATGGCGTGCGCCAAGCACTATCCGGGGCATGGCCGCACCACGACCGATTCGCACGAAGGGCTCCCCGTTGTCGACGCGGCCGCTGCCGAGCTGCAGCAGGCCGATGTGAATCCGTTTGTGGAGGCCGTGAAGGCTGGTGTCGGGAGTGTGATGCCTGCATTTGTTGCTTATCCCAACTGGGATTCGAGCGGATCGGCGGCCACGTTTTCGCGACCGATCCTGGACTATTTGCGCGCGAGCCTCGGCTTCGATGGTCTTCTCGTTACCGACGCGTTCATCATGGGTGGTGCAACGGCTGCGGCGCCGGAGGGGCTGGCGGCTGTCGCCGCGGTGAATGCTGGGTGCGACATGCTGCTGTATCCGACGGACTGGGCCGGCGTGGCGCGCGCGCTCGAACGCGTGGAGCCTCAGCGGGCGGAGCAGGCGATGCGGCGGTACGAGCAGGCGGCTAACCCCGGGGCGCCGGCCCGGGGTCAGCCGGGCGATCTCGACGACGCGACGCTCGCCGAGCATCAGAAGTTCGCCGACGGTCTCGCCGATCGGGCGGTGCATCTCGTGCGCGGTGACCGGCCGCAGCTCGGGAAGGCGCTGAGCGTGACGATCGTCGATGATGACGTGGGCGGGCCGTATTCCATTCCGCCACGGGATGTGTTCGCGAAGACTTTGGTGGGGATGGGGGTTGGTGTTCCGCGACATCCGGAGCCCGGCACGCGCCACATCGTGCTCGTCTACGCCGAGCCACGCTCGTGGAAGGGCCGGGGCGATCTCGGGCCGAGGTCGATCGCGCAGCTCGAGCGGTTGGTGCCCGAGGCGTCGCTCATCGTGCTGTTCGCGCATCCGCGGCTGGCGGCGCAGGTGCCGGAGGATGTGCCGGTGCTGTGTGCGTGGCATGGGCAGGCGTTGATGCAGCGGGCGGCGGCGCGGTGGGTAGTGGGGAACGGGGGTTAGATTCACAGATGCTCTCGTCTCGCGGTTTACTCAGTCTTGTAACGCTCGCCGGGGCGCTCGGATGTGCCGATCTGAAGGATATCCTTTCGTTGCAACGGGGCTTGTCGCGCGCGTTCCAGACGTCGGCGATCAGTGTCAACATCAACAACTCTGCATACCTCACGATCGTCTTCACGAATTCTCCCGTCGCCGATCTGTCGGAACCCGAACAGTCGGTCTTCGCTCGTCGCGTCGCTGAATATGTGCGCGATCATTACGCGCGATACGACCAACTGCGGAGCATTGACGTGGGGTTCGCCTCGGTGAAAGGCGTCGGGGTGACGTTTACCCGGACCCGCATCCCGTATCGGTTCACACCGAGCGAACTTGGACCTGCGCAACCCCCGAAGGAAAGTATTGCTCCCAAGGCGGCGGTCTTAGACGCACCCCGCTAGGTCACGTGTCCGATAACGCTGACTGGCGTCTCGGTGGACAGGAACGGTACCTCACCGGCGTGACCCTGCGCTGGCAGGAGTATCATGCTCCGCGTGCAGATTGGGACCACGATCACTGCGCATTCTGTTGGGCTAAGTTCATGGAGAAGACAGTGCCGGACACTGTACACGCCGGCTATGCGACGCTGGATCGGTACCATTGGATTTGCAAACCGTGTTTCAACGACTTTCGGGAGCGATTCGCTTGGATTGTTGTGCCGTGACACCGCTTCTACCCAACCTACGGTGAGGTCGATACTACTCGCATGAAATTCATGCTCGTGATCTACAACGACCCCGCACTTTACGACGCGCTGCCCCGGGCGCAGACCGATGGAATGATGCGCGACTGCCTCACGCACGCCGACGAGCTGCGCCGGGACGGACATCTCACGGAGTCGCAGATGCTCGAGAGTGTGGAAACGGCGAAATCGGTACGCATCCGCAACGGCAAGACCAAGGTCACCGACGGCCCGTTCAGTGAGGCCAAGGAAGTCCTCGGAGGCTTCAATCTGATCGAAGCCAAGGACATGGATGAGGCGATCCGGATCGCCAGCGAGTTCCCCTGGGCTCGCACGGGATGCGTCGAGGTCCGTCCGGTGCGCGACATCGAGGTGGTGCGGCGCCGAGTCAACGCGTCCGCGAGCGCTCCGTAGGGCCGCAGATCGAAACAACGCCAGCTGATGAAATGCGCCTTCTGTGAAATCGTCGCCGGTAACGCGCCCGCGAGCGTGATTTATCAAGACGCGTGGCTGATGGCCTTCATGACGCTTCGTCCAACCGCGCCGGGGGAATGTCTGATCATCCCGAAAGCGCACGTGGACCATTTCACCGATCTGGATGACGACATGAGCCGGCGGATCATGAGCGTCGCGCAGAGAATTGGGCGCCGGCTCCGGCATGAGTTCAAGCCTCTGCGCGTCGGGATGGTGGTTCACGGTTTCGGGGTGCCGCATGCGCATTTCATCCTCGTGCCGCAACACGGGCCATATCACATCACTTCCGATCGTTTTGCGAGCATTCGCGACGGTCGAATCGTGTTCAGCGAGAGTGGGATTCCGGTGGCAGAGCGCGCAGTTCTAGATGAGCATGCCCGTCGCTTGTCTATCGAATAGATGCTCTCTGCCCATCAGATGCACACACGCCCCGGATTCAGCGTCTCGCTTGCGTTGCTCCTTCTCGCCTGCGCGCCCGCGATGCAGTCGAGCGGCCTCCAGGACGTCGTCACCGAGCGGCTGTATTTCGGTCGCAATGTCGCGAACACGCTGGTTGTCAGCGACTCGGCCTGGGCGGCGTTTTTGCGGGAAGTCGTCAGCACCAGGCTCCCAGACGGCTTTACAATCTGGCCCGCCGAGGGCGAGTGGCGCGGGCAAGGTGAGGGACCAAGACGGGAGCCGAGCTTTGTGCTCGAGGTGGTGCATCCTCCGCGATCGGCGGGGACCGATTCCGCAATCGTTGCGATCATCGCCGAGTACAAGCGTCGCTTTCGTCAGGAGTCGGTGCTACGTGTCGTCACCGCTGGGCGCGCCAGCTACTGAATGACGACGCAAGGGGAAGGCACCTCGGCGTCTGAGCGTAAGAGCATCGTGCCGAAACTCCGGGTCAGCAGCTTCGCTGTCTCCATCGATGGCTTCGGTGCCGGGCCGGACCAGGATCTCGAGAATCCGATCGGCCAGGGCGGCGGCTACGGCTTGGCGAAGCAAGTTGCGGGCGAACGCGCGACCCACGTGTTTCTCCGCAAGCAAGGCTAGTCGAGAGGCGTATACTAAAGACATGGAGCTTCGACCGCTGAACGAGTCTGATCACGAGCTGCTGATCTCCCTGCAACGGCAGGATGACGTGTGGGAGCACGTCGGCACGCTGCCCGATCCGGCGGAAGCTGGCACGCATCACCTGTTCGCCATCGTGCAGGGCCCGGTCGGTCTCGGATTTGCCGGACTGCTACGGTCGCGGGCGGCCAACGCCGATGATTACGAGCTGGTGTGCGCGATGCGATCGGAAGTGCAAACCCGCGGCATGGCGAAGCAAGCCTGCCAGCTGGTCCTCGACTGGGCGTTCCAGACCGCCAAGCTCGAGCGTGTCATCGCCAGCATCGACGACAGCAACGAGCCGGCGCGCGCGATTGCCGGGAAGCTCGGCATGACGGAGCTCGGCCAGCAGCGGCCCAACCGCACGGTCTATGTGAAGTATCGTGCCGAGCGCTGAACCGAGTGAGACTCGTCGCTCTTCTGGCATTCCTGGCAGGCTGCTCAGCGAGCCAAACATCATCTGACGACTGGCGGGTCACGGGCGGCGAACCAGGGAACTCCCGCTACTCCGCCCTCGCCCAGATCGACACGAGTAATGTCGCGCGGCTGCGCGTCGCCTGGACCTACCACACCGGCGACCTGCCACCCGACGGTCATGGAGAAATCCAGGCGACGCCCATCGTCGTCTCCGGCATCCTCTACACGACGACTCCGGCGCTCGCGGTGATTGCCCTGCGTGCGGACCGTGGCTCGCTGATCTGGCGGTTCGACCCCCGCACTTCCACGACCCATGTCAATCGCGGCGTCGTCTATTGGGCAAGCGGCGACGATCGACGAGTCTTCTTTACCGCGGGACGCCGGCTGTACGCGCTCGACGCGCGTACCGGTCGCCCGATTCCCACGTTCGGTGACTCCGGATCCATAGACCTCGGCGCCGGCCTGTCCCGCGACATCGGCGATGCCTACCTCGTCGCGACGTCTCCTGGCGTCATCTACCGCGATCTTCTCATTCAGGGCACGCGCGTCGGCGAAGACGAAGGCTCGGCACCGGGGGACGTGCGCGCGTACGACGTGCGCAGCGGAGCGATTCGCTGGACATTTCATACGATCCCGCACCCCGGAGAATTCGGCTACGAGACTTGGCCCGGCGCCGCGTGGCAGACGGCAGGCGGCGCCAACTCGTGGGCCGGCATGTCCCTCGACGTGCGCCGCGGCATCGTCTACATCCCCACCGGATCGGCGACGCCCGACTTCTACGGCGGCGCTCGGCTCGGCGCCAACCTCTTCGCGAATTCGCTCCTTGCCCTCGACGCGCGGACGGGGAAGCGGCTGTGGCATTTCCAGACCGTGCATCACGACTTGTGGGACCGCGATCTCCCCGCCGCACCCAACCTCGTCACCCTCACCCGGCATCCGTCGCGCATCGACGCGGTCGCACAAATCACGAAGAGCGGGTTCGTGTTCCTGTTCGATCGCCAAACGGGGCAGCCCCTCTTTCCCATTGAAGAGCGCGCCGTCCCCGCGTCGGATCTGCGCGGCGAACAGGCGTGGCCGACGCAGCCGTTCCCGCTGCAGCCGGCGCCCTTCGCGCGGCAGGCTATGCCCGAGTCCATTGTCACCGACGTGAAACGCTTTCGTGCGTTGCGACACGACGGGCTCTTCACGCCGCCGAGCAGGGAAGGGAGCATCGTGCTTCCCGGCTTCGACGGCGGCGGCGAATGGGGCGGGGCGGCTGTCGATCCGGAGACGGCGGTGCTGTACGTCAACGCGAGCGACGTGCCGTGGATCGCCGCGATGCGCGCGTCGGCGACGCTTCCCGCCGCGACGGCTGCACCCCGCGCGGGGCACGCCGTGTACACCGCTGTCTGTGCCGGCTGCCATGGCGCGGACCGGCGCGGCCAGGAGCGCGCGCCATCGCTCCTGGGCGTGAAGGCGCGCATGTCGGCCGAGCAACTGCAGGGAGTGATCGAGCGTGGCCGCGGGTTCATGCCGTCCTTCGCCGCACTGCCGGAGGCCGAGAAACGTGCGGTGATCGAATACCTGGGATACCCGTCGACGGGCCTCACCTGGCACGCAGCCGAGGCCGCGCGCTCGCCTTACGAGTTCGTGGGCTACGAGCGGTGGAGAGATTCACGCGGCTATCCCGCTGTGAAGCCGCCGTGGGGCACGCTGAGCGCCATCGATCTCAACAGCGGCGAATATCGCTGGCGGATTCCGCTCGGCGGCGAGCAGTACGGCGGGCCGATCGTCACGCGGGGCGGCTTGGTCTTCATCGCGGCGACGCAGGACGCGAAGTTCCGGGCGTTCGACAAACGCACCGGCAGGCTCCTGTGGGAGACGACGCTGCCCGCGCCCGGCTATGCTTCGCCGAGCACATTTGCGGTCGCTGGCAAGCAGTATGTCGTGATCGCCGCCGGGGGAGGCAAATTGGGGTCCAAATCCAGCGATACCTATGTTGCCTATGCGCTACCGTAGGAGCAGGTTGAGACTCTTCAAATAGTCCGCGGCGATGTACGCGGGCACAGCGAAAATAATCTTGCCGTTCGATTCCCGCTCGCCGCCATACAGCACGGCAATCACGTTGCCGTTGCGATCAAACACCGGGCTTCCCGAGGACCCAGGCGCGCCGTACGCGTCCACCTGCACGACCGCGGTCAGCGCCTTGCTGACTGTTCCCACCGTCAGCGTCGGCTCGGCGATGGGATCGCCGCCGCGATTCTCCATCGGGAGGTCGAACCCGAGCGGGTAGCCCAGAATCCCCACCGGATCGCCGCGCTCGATCCCCTCGCGGCTGCGGGCGAGCCCGTGCACCCGCGGCGTCCCGCCCTTGATCGACACGCGAAACACGCCGATGTCCACCTCCGGCGACACGCCGATCATCTCGGCGCGCCAGAACTGCGTGCTGCCGGAGAAGATGACGCCGAGGCGCCGTGGTGTCTTGGTCCCATCCTCGCCGATGAGGATGTGCTTGTTGGTGACCATCGTGCCGTTCGAATCGACCGCGAAGGCGGTGCCGCTGAACCGGTCCCCGTCGCTGTACTCGACCAGGACGATCGCGACGGCGTCCTGGTTCTGATGGGAGATCGCGCGGTAATCGACGCCCCCCACCGCGCCGGCGAGCGCGCGCTGCCGCCGCTCGGCGGCATCCAGCTCGGTGCGCAACCGTGCCATCGACGACGCGTCGCCGCCCGAGGCGGCCAGCTCGCGCCGCAGGTGGGCAGTCTCGTCTTGCGATGCCTTCAGTGCGTCGCGCACGCCTTGCAGCTCGGTGCGGAATCGCGTCGTCAAGTCGCGCGCTTCGATCATCAGACTGTCGGCGCGGGCCTGCAGCGTCTTCAGCTCGTTGGCGCGACGGCGCCCGTCCAACTGCATCCACGTGAACCCCGTGCCGACGACGAGCAACAGCAGGATCAGGACTTTCGTCGTGCGACGCAGCTGCGCCGTCTGGCGCGCGACCTCGGCCGCGATGCGAACGCCGGTGCTTTGCCGCGGAGCCATCGGCGTGGCCCGGATGACTTCCCGCGGCGACGACATGCGCTCGGCGAGCCCCTCTGCCGAAGCGGCCGTCGCGAGCAGGTCGGTCTCCGCCTCGATGACGTGAAACTCGAGCGCCGGCCCGTTGGCGCCGAAGCCGATCACGTCGCCGTCCTTGAGCGGGGTGTCGCCGTTGATCTGCTTGCCATTGACGAACGTGCCGTTGCGGCTGCCCAGGTCCTGCAGTACGAAGCCGTCGGTCTTGCGGACCATCGCCGCGTGCCGCGACGAGACGTCCAGATCGCGCTCCGCGTCAAAGCGCACGTCGGACAACGGATGACGGCCCAGGCCGATGTAGCCCTTGCGGAAGGCCTCGACCTGACCCGCACGGGCGCCGGAAAGAAACGTGAACTGGGCCTTCACGGATTCCGGGTGAGGTACCAGACGAGGGCGGCGACCACGGCGATGACGGCGAAGACCAATGTCCTCGTCTGCGTGCGCGCTTCCTTCTCCTTGTTCGGCACCGGTGGCCGGCTGCCTTTGTAGACGGGCACCGGCTCGGTGCTGGTCTCGGTGTCGATCAGCGGGTAGACCTGGTGGCCCACGTCCTCCTGTTGCCCGCCGCCGGAGAACCGCAGCCCGTCGCCGTCGAACCGCGCCACAACCACCGTGATGTTGTCGGGTCCGCCGCGCTCGTTCGCGAGCGCGATGAGCTGATCGCACGCGGTGCTGAGATCGGGTGCGGCGGAAACGATCGCGGCGATCTCTTCCTTCTTTACCTGCCCGGAGAGCCCGTCGGAACACAGCACCAGGATGTCGCCGCGCCGCACTTCCTGGTGCGTGAGATCGACCTTGACCTTCGGGTCGGGTCCGAGCGCCTGCAGGATGATATTGCGGCGCTCGCTCTGCGCGGCTTCTTCCTCGGTCAGCTCGCCCGCTTCCACCAGCCGCTGCATCAGCGATTGATCCTTCGTGATCTGATGCGCCTGGCCGCCGCGAATCAGGTACGCCCGGCTGTCGCCGACCTGCGTGAGATAGAGGTGATCGTGGAGCACGCCGGCGGCGGTCGTCGTCGTGCCCATGCCGCGCACTTCGGGATGGGCCTTCGCGTGCGCGTGGATGCTGGCATTGGCGACTTCGACCGCTTCCTTGAGCCGGTAGGCGAAGCGCTGCGGCGTCAGCTCATCCTCGGCGTTCCACGTCTTCACGAGGTGGGAATAGATCGTGTCGGTGGCTATCTCACTCGCCAGCTCGCCCGCCGCGGCGCCCCCCATCCCGTCCGCGACCACCAGGAGCGTGCCGCGGGGACCGACGTCGTGTCTGCGCACCTCGGGCTGCAACGATGCCGCTTTGCGCGTGAGATCGGCGACGAGAAAACGATCCTCGTTGTGGTCGCGCGTGCGACCCAGATCGGTCTTTCCGAAGACCTCGACGCGGATGGGCTTGGAGGAACGTCCGAACATGGCTAGCGACACTGCTCTTGGACGAAGCGTGAATACGCTGAACTGGCGGGGTTGAGGGTCGATGCACGCTGCACCCAACTGCACCCTTGCGAACGGTCCGCGGCCTTGAAGTACGTGTTGCCGATCACGAAGGCAGCGAACGCCTTGTCGGTTGCACCGATGCCCGCAGCGTCGTACAGACCGCGTGCGGAATCTCTCACCATTGTCGTTGGATACGAGTCGATCGAGTCCAGCAGCTCGTTCAGCGCAGCCGCGGCGCCCGCGAGGTTGAATCGAGGTTTCGAGCCGGCATCGCGGTTGGCCAGAACCCTGCTCGTGGGATTCCTCCCCGGTGGCGGAACGATTCCAGTTTGCCGCGTGGCGCTGGGTGCCGCGGTGTCGTGCGCCACGCTTGAATCCGGCGGACTGCCGTTGGCCTTTTTTCCACCACTCAGAGCAACCCACGCTCCGCCGGCCGCGAGCAGCACGACGAGACCGATCGCGGCGGGGACGAGCGGCCGCGTTTTCGTCGCCACGGGCGATGGGGCGGTGGGAGGCGGGCGCTTCGCCGAAATCCGCTGTGTGGCGCCTCCGGCGGTCGGATCGAGGATCTGGGTTCTCGCGTCGGTTTGCGGCACGGCGCTGGTGACGGGCCGCCCGGTGACCGCGGCGATGTCCGCCGCGAACTTTGCGACGCTCTGGTAGCGCTCCATCGGCGTGCGCGCCAGCGCCGTGTCGAGCACCGGCTGCAGCCCCGCGGGGAACGAGAGATCGGGGCGAGCCTCGGCGAGCTTCGTGGGCTCGTCGGTCAGCCGCTTGATCATCGTCTCCTGCACGGTCGTCGCTTCGAACGGCAGCTTGCCGGAGAGCATCCGGTAGAACACCAGCGCCAGCGAGTAGAGATCGCTGCGGCCGTCGAGCGTATCGCCGGACAGCTGCTCCGGGCTCATGAACTCGGGCGTCCCCACGACCAGGCCCGTCTTCGTGACCTTCTGGCCCGCCTCGTCGCCGCCGACGGCCTTGGCGATCCCGAAGTCCACCACCTTCACGGTGTCGCCGCCGCCCTTGCGCCTGCTCAACATGATGTTGTCCGGCTTCAAATCGCGGTGCACGATGCCCAGGTCATGCGCCGCCTGCAGCGCTTCGGCGGTCTGGAGGAAGATGCCGGTCGCGCGCCCGACCGGCAGCGCTCCTTCGCGCTCGAGCAGGTCCGTCAGCGGCTCGCCCTCGATGAACTCCATCGCGAGATAGATGAGCCCGTCGGGTGTCTCGCCGAAATCGTAAATCGCGCAGACGTTGGGGTGGGTGATGCGGCTGGCGTTCGACGCTTCGCGGTTGAAGCGCGCGACGGCATCGGGGTCGTGCACCATCGACGGATTCATCACCTTGATGGCGCTGCGCCGCCCCATCTTCACGTGCTCGGCGAGGTACACCTGGCCCATCCCGCCTTCACCGAGCTTCTTCACGACGTGATAGCGATCCGCGACGACCTGACCGACGAGATCGGTCGCCTTCGCGGCCGACCGCAGCGTCTGCCCGTCGTTGGGGCAGAACTTCACGTCATCGACGTACTCGGTCGAGCAGACGGGACAGATCTTCACAACTCTACCGCCTCTGCCGCCGCTGCCGCCCCTGGTAGTTCAACCCGCAGCAGCTTGTCGCCCACCATGATGCGCGAGCCGTGTTGCAGCGACATGGCGCCGCGCGCCGCGACGGCGACGCCGTTGCGGCTGTGGTCGTCCACGAGCACGAAATCGGCGTCCTCCGAGCGCACGGTCGCGTGCTGCGCGCTCATCGACGGATCGTAGGGGAAGATCCAGTCGCCGCGCTCGCGGCCGAGGTGCACGTCGCGGCCCGGTGAGAGCTGGATCACGTCGCGTGAGCTGCCGTCGCTGCGCAGCTGCGTCAGGCTCGCGATGTCGGCGCTGGGCACCATGCTCCCCATGCGCTTCGTCGCATCGGCGTCGGCGGTGTGCGGGCCGGGATAGCCGAGCCGCCGGAAGCGCAGCACTTGCGAGCCGATGAGGATGACGTCGCCGTCCATCAGCAGATACGGCGCCTCGAGAAAGACCCACGTGCCGTTGCGGCTGCCGAGGTCGCGTACCTCGAGCCGGCCTTCTTCCCACGACAGCTTGGCGTGCAGCGGGGACAGGAATTGGTCTTCCGGGAAGCGGATATCGCCCTCGGTCCTGCCGATCGTGGTCACTACGTGCTTGCGCTCGAAGCGCGCCACTTCGGCGGCCATCTCGGAAACCAGAACCAGCATGAGGGAGTGATCGGAGCGTCTATCGGGATTGAATCGCCGGTCGGGACCTCCACCTCCACCATGGGAGATCACCACAGATCCGCACAGGGGACAGGACGCATCCACCGGCGCGGCACCGGGCGAGGGCGGCCCGCTGGTTCGGGAGACGATGCTCCCCCCCCCCCCGC
>DASPXD010000061.1:0-5040 GCA_035637435.1 Gemmatimonadales bacterium | reverse complement strand
CCTGATCATTGTACGGGAGGACCCACACCGAGTTCTTGACCGGCACCGCGCCAATGCGCTGCAGCCTGCGCCACACCTTCACACGGAAGTAGTCGGGCTTCGGCGGAATCTGGTGGAACAGCAGGAGCCAACGTCCGGTCGCTGTGCCCTTGGACATCAGACGGGGGCGGGGGCGCGCTGCGGGTTCCAGGAATGACGCTCCCCCTTGGCGTGTTGGAGCCACGCATACAGCGCGTCGTAGATGACGAGCCCGCGGGCGAGCAGCTCGTGATCATCCGAAAACAGTTGCGACAGGCCCAAGGAGATGGCGAGCAATCCTGCCGCCTGCGGGGCAAGGTCCAGACGATCCGTGTCCGCCCCGCGGACGATAACCGCCAGCTCGTGCAAGGCCGGATCAGTCAAGCGGTACTTCTGAAGGAAGGCGTCGAAGCTGCACAAAGGCCCATCGTGAGAAAGCTCCACGCCTTCGACATCGTACGGGATCGCATCGAGCTCGGTGGCGCGGGCGCGGACCTCCGCGGGTGGTGCAAAGAGAAACTCCGCCTGCGGGTCGATGAATCGCGTGATGAGCCACGGGCACGCGACGCGATCGATTTTTGGATGCTCTCGAGTGATCCATCGCATAGGTGTCTCGCTGCGAGGTGGAACGCAACTCGGTTGACTATAACAAGTGTATCATCGATCGTTCGAGGGGGCTAGCGGATTAGTTCACTCCACCGAGATCGGGGGAATCGATGAACACGACGAGGAAGACATGGCTTGTCCCGGTCCTGGCCGTGGCAGCGGTGTACTGGGGAAGCACGCTGGCGGCCCAGGACAAAGAGGCGGCAAAGGCAGCACTGAGCGCTCGCGTGTCCCTCGAGCGTGGTCTGTCGGCGAGCGCGAGTCACGGGCGGCCGATTTCAGCGAAATTCGAGATGGAAGACGGCAAATTACAACTCTCGGTCTATACGGCGACGACTGGAAGATTCCTCGAGGTGGTCGTCGATCCCAGCAGCGGTGCGGTCATCAAGACCGAGCCGATTGGAGAAGGCGAAGATTACACCGCCGCACAGAGTCAAAGCGCGGCGATGGCCAAGGCGAAGGTCTCGCTGCGCGCAGCGGTCGGGAGCGCCCTGCGAGGCAACGCGGGCTTTCGCGCAGTGAGCGTTACACCGTCGTTGAAGGACGGGCGCGCCGCCGCCGCTGTGACGCTCGCAAAGGGCGAGGAGCTCAAGACTGTTTCGGTGCCCTTGTAACGAGTCGCGTGCCGTAGGTGCGCGAGCTGACGGTCGTCGATCCAGACAGACGAATCACTCACCGCCTTCGCCAGGCTGAGTGGTCATGACTACCATGACGGCATCGTGGTATATTCCCCAACGTATGAAACTCTCACTCGTCAGACTCGTCGCCACCTTGCTGCTAAGCGGCCAGATGTTGCCGACTGGCTTGCCGCTGCTGTGCGACCAAGTCCAACGAGCAACGCCAGCGAACTGTGACCAGCAGATGGCTTCCCATCCGTCTGGCCCGGTCGTCAATGCGACGACCCGCGCTACCCCGTGCGCCAATTCAGCGCTCTGCGCCACCCCGACGACCGCCGTCGTCGCGTTGGGCGAAGCAGTTCCCGTTTTTGCGAGAGAATCTCATGACGTAGCCTTCGGCCTCCCGACGTTCGTCCCGGCCGATCCGCAACCGCCTCTCCCTCCACCGCCCCAAGCCTAGCCTCGCCCAGGAGTAGTGTGCCCTAACGCGCCGCGTACTGCGGCGCGGGCTCCGGCGCATTCAGCCGGAAAAAGTGTTCGGCGAGGAGAGGTATGCAATTCCGACAATTGATGTTGACAATTGCGCTGGCGATCGCGGGCGTGTCTCGTGCGCGCGCGCAGGACTCCGTTCTACAATCGCTCGTTGCGGAAGCGCTCGCACGCAGCCCGACACTCGCGCAGCGACAGGCGGCAATTCGGGCGGCGACGCTGCGAATCCGGCCAGCCGGCACACTGCCCGACCCAATGCTGTCGCTCGGTGTGATGGATCTGCAGATGCCGCACTTCGAGTTCAACCAGAGCGACTTCACGGAGGTAGACGCCGAGCTGAGCCAGGAGATCCCCTGGCCGGGGACACTCGGCGCCCGGTCCGGCGTCGTGCGTGCTGCCGCTGCCGGCGCGCGTGCGGAAGAAGGCGCCGTCCGCCGCGAGCTTACCACCGCGATGGCGGTGGCCTACTACCGGCTCGGATACACAGTGACGGCGCGGGAGACTCTGCGGCACCAGCGCGAGCTTCTCGAAGCCGCCGTCCAGCTCAGCACGACGCGCTATGCGACGGGCGCGGCACCTCAAAGCGATCCCCTCCAGGCGAAGCTGGCCCGCGATCGCCTGCAATCCGACGAGTTCGCATTGGAGAGTGAACGAGTTGCCGCGCTCGCCGCCGTGAATGCGCTGCGGAACCGGGCGCCTGGAGACACTGTCACGGTCACGCCGATCGACCCGGCCGCGGTGCGTGCTGGGGCGACGCCAGAGCCTCCCACCGACAGGCTCGTGGCCTTGGCCCTCTCAACCCATCCCCGGCTCGCCATTGGGCGGGCGGCGGTCGATGCCGCGACGCGCACGATTCAGGTCGAGCGTCTCGGCGCTCGGCCCGACTTCACTCTGACGCTGCGCTACGGTTACCGACCGCGCGCCTTCAACTTCAACTTTCCGGACTTCTTCTCCGCCTCCGTAGGTCTGCGCCTTCCTGTGTGGGCGTGGCGCAAGCAGAACCGCCTCGCCGACGCCGCGCGCGCGGATTCCACCGGGGCGGCCGCTGGTCTGCGGGACTCAGAGCTGCAGCTCAGTCGCGAGGTCATCGAAACCGCCGCCCGAGTCCACGCGTCACAGCAGCGCCTTGCGCTCCTGGTCGACGGCGTCTTGCCCACCGCTCAGGGGACTGTCGAATCGGTAATGCGTAGCTATCAGGTCGGTCGCGCCGAGTTTCTCACCTTGCTGTCGGTCGAAGACGCGCGCTTCCGCGCGGAGCTCGAGGCGGCCGACGTGGCGGCCGACTACCTGACCCAACTTGTCATGCTGCGGCAATTGACCGCGAGGGAGGGCCGGCCATGAAACGCATCGCGATAGCTTTGCTCCTGGTCGCCGTGACACTGAGCGGATGCCGGAAGAAGGCCCCGGCCGTTAGCAAGACGACAGGCATCAACGATATCGCGGGCATGCCCGGCATGGCGGCCGCGGGCACTGACACATCCGGCGTCCCGGTGAATCGCACGGAAGCCCAGCGGCTCGGCATCACGTTCGCGCGCGCGCGCGAGCGACCGGTCCAGTCCTCCGTGCGGGCCGTCGGCGTCCTCAAGTACGCCGAGCCGAACCGCGTATACGTCAACGCGCGGGTAGGCGGTTGGGTCGAGCATCTGTATGCGGATTACGTCGGCAAACGCGTTGAACGCGGAGAACCGCTGCTCGCCCTGTACTCCCCCGATTTAGTCAGCGCTCAAGAGGAGTACCTCCTGGCTCGGCGGCTGAAGGATGACACGCTCGCTGCAGGTGCGCGTCGCCGGCTGGAGCTGTGGGACATCGGCGCCGATCAGATTGACAGTCTGGAAGCGCGTGGCACAGCGACCCGAACGCTGCTGCTGCGCGCGCCCAGAGCTGGTGAGATCGTCGAAAAGATGGCGACCGACGGTCAGGCCGTGAAGCCTGGTGACAATCTGTTTCTCATCGCGGATCGACGCCTCCTGTGGGTAGACGTCGCCGTGTTCGAGCGAGACGCGCCTGCCGTCCGAGTGGGCATGCGTGCTACGGTTCGCGTGGATGCCGTGCCCGGTGCGACGTTCGACGGGCGCCTCACGTTCATTCAACCGCAGCTCGATGAGCGGACGCGTACCCTCACGGCTCGCCTGGAAGTCGATAACGCGAACGGCGCGCTGCGCCCCGGGATGTATGCCACAGTCGAGCTGAACACCGCCGGTAGGCGCGCGGTGACCGTCCCGCTCGCGGCGGTGCTGCCGACGGGCACGCACAACATCGTATTCGTGAACCGAGGCGACGGCCGGTTCCTGCCGCGCGACGTGCGTGTCGGCCAACATGGCGACTCGCTGATCGAAATAGTCGAAGGCCTGCAGCCCGGTGATGAAGTCATCGCGTCGGCCACCTTCCTGCTCGATTCCGAGTCCAATCTGGCTGCGGCAATCCAGGGCCTGATGCTGCAGATGGGGATGGGCCTCAACATGGGTGGCATGCAGATGCCCCCGCGTGAAGGCGAGCGCCGGCCATGATCGAGAAACTCATCGCCTGGTCAATCAAGCGGCGCGAACTAATCGCGCTCGGCGCAATCTTCCTGCTCGTCGCGGGAGCTTTGCGTTTGCGGACGATGCCGGTAGATGCGATCCCCGATCTGTCTGACACTCAGGTCATCGTGTACACCGATTACCCGGGGCAGGCGCCTCAGGTGGTCGAGAATCAGGTCACGTATCCACTCATCACCACATTCTTGTCGGTTCCGAAGGTCAAGGTTGTGCGCGGCCAGTCGATGTTCAGCTCTTCGTTTGTCTACGTGATCTTTCAGGACGGGACCGATCTCTATTGGGCGCGTTCGCGCGTGCTCGAATATCTCAGCGCCATCCAGAGCAAACTCCCTGCGGGAGCCAAGACGAGGCTCGGTCCCGACGCGACCGGCGTCGGATGGGTCTATCAGTACGCGGTCGAGGGGTCTGGGTACTCGCCGGACCGGCTCCGGGCCATCCAGGACTTCCAAATCCGCTATGCTCTGCAATCCGTGCCTGGCGTGGCCGAGGTGGCGAGCCTGGGCGGCTTTCAGCGCCAGTATCAGGTGCTGCTCGATCCCACACGGCTGCTCGGGTACGCCGTCACGGCGCGCCAAGTCATCGATGCGGTGCGTGGTGCGAACCAAGACGTCGGCGCGCGCACGGTCGAGGTCGCTGGCTCCGACTACGCGATCCGCGGGCTCGGCTACTTCCGCGGTGCAGGGGACATCGAGAACGTCGCGATTGGCGCCGGGAGTGGCCGCCCTGTCCGAGTCGGAGACGTGGCCCAAGTGACCATCGGTCCCGATTTGCGG
>DASPXD010000060.1:0-27104 GCA_035637435.1 Gemmatimonadales bacterium | reverse complement strand
GCCGTCGTGTAGCTCCGCGCCAGCGCGTCGAGCGAGGGCATGTCCGTCGGCGTGATGGCGTCGGGCCGCAGGCCGTCGGCGAGTACGAGGACTACGCGGCGCATGAGGCGGCTCCCGGCACCGCGAGGGCGGCGACGGCGGCATACTGCCTGAGCAGCTCGAGGTTTTCGGGCGCGACATCGCGCGCCACCGCTGCCGCCCGCGCGCCGCTCGCGATCTCGGCGCGCCGCTGCGGCGCGATCACAAGCGACAGGATCGCGGCGGCGAACCCGGTCGCGTCGTCGGGGGCCACGAGCACCCCGTTGTGGCCATGGACGATGCTCTCGCAGAATCCACCCGCGTCGGCCGCGACGACCGCGAGCCCCGACGCCATCGCTTCGAGCGCCACCAGCCCACACGTCTCCGTGCGCGACGGCAGGACGCAGATGTCGGCGCTGGCGTACACCTCGGCGAGCCGGCCGCGGTCGAGAAAGCCGAGCTGCCGGACCCAGGGGAGCAGGGTGAGCAGCCGCCGCGTCTCCGGGCCCTCACCCGCGAGGACGAACGTGGCGCGCTGGCCCAGCCGTTCCCGCGCCGCGATCCAGGACTCCGCCAGGATGTCGATGTTCTTCTCCGGCGCGAGCCGGCCGACGTGCAGCACGATCGCCGTGTCATCGCCGCCGGCCAGCCAGCGCCGCCAGCCGACGCTGCGCTTGGCGGGATGGAAATGTGTCGTGTCGACGCCGCGGCCCCACACGACCGGCCGGCCGATGCCGCGGCGCTCGAGCTCATCGCGCACTGCCTCGCCGGGCGTCTGTGTCAGCGCCGCGGGGCGGTGAAACCAGCGCAGCCACTTCCACACCAGCGGCTCCGCGATGCCCGCGCCGTAATGCCGCGCGTACTGGGGGAAGTGCGTGTGATATGACGTGACGAGCGGGACGTGTCCCCGCACCGCGTAGCGGCGGCCGGTCAGACCAAGCGGACCCTCGGTGGCAACGTGCACCACGTCGGGCCTGAAGGCGTCGAGGAAGCGGGCGACCGCGCCGAATTGCGGCACGGAGAGCCGGATGGCCGGGTAGGGCGGAAACGCCGCGGATGGAATGCGCAGCTCGTCCGGGCTCGAGGTGCCGTTGCCCGGGTACCGCGGTGCGACGACAGCGACGTCATGGCCGAAGTCACGGAGTACCTGGGCGATCCGTGCGACGACTGTCGTGACGCCGTTGACCTGCGGCGTGTACGTGTCTGAAACAAGCGCAATACGCACGAGCCAACGTTGAACACCACCGGTCAACGGGCCGTGACGGCGGCGTTACGGGTGTGTAACGGGCCTAAGGTGGGAAATACAAAAGAATTGCGGTGCCGCGCCCCAATTCGCTCTCCGCCTCGACTCGGCCGCCATGGGCCTCGACGAGGTGTTTGACTATCGCCAGACCGAGTCCCGTGCCTCCTTCCTGGCGCGAACGTCCCGGGTCGACGCGGTAGAAGCGCTCGAAAATGCGGGGCAGGTGATCAGCGGGGATGCCGGTGCCGGTGTCACTGACTCGCACGACAATGTCGTCGCCGGCTCGCTGCGCGGCGACGCGGATGCGGCCGTCCCGTGGCGTGTGGCGCAGGGCGTTGTCGTAGAGGTTCGTGAAGATCTGGCGGAGTGCTTCGGGGTCGCTGTTGATGGACGACGAATTCGTCGCGGTCTCGAACGCGACCCCCCGGCCGGCGGCGCGCTCGACGAACGGAGCCCACGCCTCGCGCGCCGCCGCTTCAACTCCCACGGAGTGTGGCTCGGGCTGCCATCCGCCTGATTCGATTCTCGAGAGATCGAGCAGATCGTCCACCAGCCGCTGCATGCGACGGGCGTTCTCGACGATCGTCTGCGCGAAGCCGACGGCCTGCGAGCCCGACGCCTCCGCCGCAAGTGTTTCCGCATAGCCGGCGATGGCGGTGAGGGGTGTCTTCAGCTCGTGCGAGACATTCGCGACGAAGTCCCGCCGGATCGTTTCGAGCCGCCGCAGGTCAGTGACGTCACGTAGCACCAGGAGTGTCCCGCCGTCCTTCAGCGGCCGCGCCGAGACCACGACCGTGCGATCGCCGAGGTCGAGTTCGCGTCCCTCGACGACGGCGCCGGCCAGGACCTCGCGCATCAGCGCCCGGTGCGGCCGGTCGTGGAACAGCTCACCGAGTGGCGGCAGCGTTTCGCTCTCGCCATAGCCCAGCAGCCGCCGGGTCGCCGCATTAGTCGAGACAACGATGCCGCGCCGGTCGGCGGCGAGCACGCCGTCGGAGAGCGCCTCGACCAGCGTGCGCGATTCCTCGCGCTCCCGGCGCAGATCGTCGAAGCGGCGCTCCAGCTCGTG
This sequence comes from Gemmatimonadales bacterium, assembly GCA_035637435.1. Lineage (GTDB taxonomy): Bacteria > Gemmatimonadota > Gemmatimonadetes > Gemmatimonadales > GWC2-71-9 > 20CM-2-65-7. The sequence goes on along the minus strand of DASPXD010000060.1, from coordinate 24,774 downwards.
ATGCATGACGCGGAGCGCGTCCACCTGATGCGCCAGCTCGGGGACGTGCACGTCGGGGAATTCCGCCGGGCGGCCGGCAGCGATATCACGCGCGGCGTCGGCGATGCGGAGCAGCGGCCGAGCCAGAACACGGGACAGCAGCCAGGCGACGAGTCCGGCGGCCAGCAACATGACGAGACCCGCGGCGGCGACCGCCCGCTGCACCGCGTGGATTTGCGCGTCCACGACGGCGAGCGTCGTCGAGACGCGGACGACGGCGAGGCCGGGCGGGCCGTCCTTGATCGCGACATACAGCTGGCGTTCGTTGGTGGATGCGCTCAGCCGCTCATTCATCCCGACGCTGCGTCCGGAGTCGAGCACGGCCCGAACCTCGGGACGATCGCGATGATTCTGGAGCTGCCCGAGGGCGGCCCGACCGAACTCGGTGTCGCCGCGGACATGGCCCTCCGGGTCGATGAGGGTCACGCGCCTTCCCAGCCGGCCGCCGACCAACGCCGCGAACTCCGGCCAGCGTGTAGAATCGGTCGGGGCGAGCGCCGCGACCAACCGGGCCTCGCGCTCGAGCTCCCCGGCGATTTCCGGCTCCAGATGCCGGCGCAGTAGCACGTCGGCGGCGACGATCGAACCGACGACCGCGGCAGCCACGAGCAAGCCGATGCTCGCGAACAGCCGCGTGGCGAGTCTCATGTGCGCCGCCGCGGGGGGGGCGGGGGGGGGCGCGAGGCCGGTTCACGGAATCGATAGCCGACGGCTCGCACAGTCTCGATCCAGTCGCCGGCGGCGCCGAGCTTGGTGCGTAGTCGCTGGACGTGCATGTCGACGGTGCGTGTCTGGATGTCGGGCTGCGCCTGCCAGACCGACTCGAGCAGCTGGGAGCGCGACTGCACGCGGTCGCGCCGCTCGATCAATTGCTCGAGCAGCTTGAATTCCGTCGCCGTGAGCTCGACTTCCTTGCCGTCGGCGGTGACGCGATGGGCTGAACGGTCGACGATGATAGGGCCGCCGACGAGGCGGCCGCCCGCCGCGACCGGCGGCGCCGCCAGGCGCCGCAGGATCGCCCCGACGCGCAGCACCAGCTCCTTGGGGGAGAACGGCTTCGCGAGATAATCATCCGCGCCGAGGGTGAGCCCTTTGATGCGGTCGGGCTCCTCTTTGCGCGCCGTGAGCAACAGGACGCCGACGTCGCGTGTCTCGTCGCGGCGGCGCAGCTCGGCTAGCACTTCAAAGCCCGAGTGACCCGGCAGCATCAGGTCCAGCACGACCAGATCGGGCCGCTCTTCGCGCGCCGACCGCAGCGCGTCGGCGCCCGTGCCGGCCGTGGTGACGCGGTAACCTTCCTTTGCAAGGTGATACGCGACGAGCGCGGTGATGTCGGGCTCGTCGTCTACGACGAGAATACGGTGCGCCGTCAAGGTGTCGGTCGCCATAAACAGGCCGGAAGGTAGCGCGAGCGCCGCTCGTTTCGCAATTTTGTGCACTATGCTTCTTCTGCCCGCGCTGCTCTTCGCGTTCCAAAATCCTCAGGCGGCTCCGGCCACCCCGTCCGACACCGCCCACATCGTCATCGTCGCCACGACCGACATTCACGGCCGCGTGCTCGGCTGGGATTACGTGCGCGATGGCGTGGCGCCCGGCGGGCTCTCCCGCGTGGCCACGGCGCTCGAAACGTTGCGCGCCCGTTATCCCGGCAACGTCGTACTGGTCGATGCCGGTGATCTGCTGCAGGGAAACCCGTTCGCGACGTTCTTCGGCCGCTACGACAAACGGCAGCCGCAGCCCATCGTCGACGCGCTGAACGCGCTGCAGTACGACGCCGTCACGCCGGGCAATCACGACTTCGACTTCGGGCTTCCCTTCCTGCGGCGCGCTGCGGCCGAGGCCACCTACCACTACGTAGCGGGAAACGTGCAGGACTCTACGGGCACGCTGATGTTCGCCCCGACCGTACTGGTGCCGCGCGGCCCCATCAAGGTCGGCATTACGGGATTGACCACGCCGGGCGTGATGCTGTGGGATCGCGCGCAGCTTTCCGGCCGCGCCCGGGTGCGCCGCATCGCCGAAATGGCACCGGCGGCGCTGGCGCGGCTCGACCGGGAGGGCGCGGATCTCAAAGTGGTGCTGATTCACAGCGGCTTCGGAGCGTCGAGCTACGACACGAGCGGCATCGGGCCGGAGAACGACGCCGCGGCACTGGCAGCGGTGAATCCCAAACCAGACATCGTCATCGTGGGCCACACGCATCGCGAGATCCGCGATACCGTGATCAACGGCGTGCACTTCGTCCAGCCGAAGAACTGGGCGCTGAGCATCGCCGTCGTGCATGTGTGGCTGGCGAAGGATCCGACGTCGGGTGGGCGATATCGCGTCACGTCGGTCCACTCCGATCTGATTCCGGTGTCGAACGTGCCCGAGCTCCCTCGCTTTACGCGTCGGTTCGACGCCGCGAACGAGGCCGCACGGTTGTGGGCGGCCACGCCGCTCGGCACGGTGTCGCCGGGGTTCGACGCGCGCTACGCGCGCGTGCAGGACACCCCGCTGCTCGACTTCATCAACGACGTGCAGCGCCGCCGCTCGGGCGCGCAGCTGTCGGCGGCCGCGGCGTTCGACGTGCAGCCGGGATTGCCCGAAGGGGAAGTGCACCTGCGGGAGGTGTCGGGGATCTATCCCTACGAGAATACGCTGCGCGCGGTGAAGATCTCCGGCCAGCAGCTGCGCGAATTCCTTGAGCATTCCGCGCGCTACTTCCGCACCTACGAGCCAAATGAGCCAATCCTCAACGACAGCGTCGCGGGCTACAACTTCGATGTGGTGAGCGGCGTCGTTTACAACATCGACCTGTCTCGTCCGGCCGGTCAGCGCATCCGCGGGCTCGCGTATAACGGCAAGATCGTGCAACCCACCGACAGCTTCACCATGGCGGTGAACAGCTACCGTCAGGCCGGAGGCGGTGGCTACTCGATGCTGGCCGGCGCGCGCGTCGTCTATGACAAGGGCGAAGACATTCGCGAGCTGCTGGTGGACGAGATCCGCCGCGCGCGCACGCTCCAGGCCGCGACCTATCTGCACCCCAGCTGGGCGATCATCCCCGATCAGGCCCGTGCCGCGGCACGCGCCGCGTTTGCCCCCGCCGCCGTGGCCGTCCGCGTCGCCGACAGTACGCTGCTCCGCGTGGTCGCCACCAGCGACCTGCACGGGCAGCTCGAGCCACGCGTGTGGGACTGGTCAAATGGCCGTCAGGTCGGCGGGGTTGCGGCGCTGAAGCCGTGGCTCGACAGCCTGGCCCGCGTCTGCGGTTGCACCAGCGTTCGGCTCGACGCGGGCGACGAGATGCAGGGGACGGCGCTGTCGAACGCGACGTTCGGACGGGGCACGATCGACGCGATGAATGCGCTCGGGATCGACGCCGCGGCGATCGGCAATCATGAATTCGACTGGTCCGTGGACACGCTGCGCTCGCGCATGCGCGACGCGAAGTATCCCTTCCTCTCCGCGAACATCACCAACGCCGCCGGGACGGCCCGGCCGGACTGGGCCACTCCCTGGACGCTGGTGACGAAGGGCGGCGCGAAGATCGCGGTGATCGGCTTGACCACCACGGAGACGCCGACCAGCACGGCGCCCCGCAACGTGCAGGGCCTTGCCTTCGGTGACGGTGCGCGGGCGATCAAGCAGTATCTGCCCGCGGCGCGCGCGGCGGCCGATTTCGTCATCGTGCTCGCGCATGCCGGCGCCGTGTGCGATTCCGCAATGGCAGCGACCTGTCACGGTGAGATCCTCGACGTCGCGCGACAGCTCGACTCGGGATCGGTGGACCTGATTGTCGCCGGGCACTCCCACCAACGCGTCAACAGCGTCGTCAACGGCATTCCCATCGTGGAAGCGCAGTCGAGCGCGCGCGCGATCGGCGTGGTCGACTTCGTGCGTGTCGGCGGCCGGCGCGAAGTGCGCGTACAGCTCGTCACGCCCTATGTCGACCAGGTAAAGCCCGATGTCGCACTCACCGCGGCGCTGGCGGGCCAGCAGCAGGCGCTGCGCAACATCACCGAGCGTGTCGTCGCACGGCTCAAGTTCCCGCTGACGCGCGCGGGCGATGAGTACGGTCTGGGCCGGTTGATCGCGGACGCGCAGCGCGCCGCCGGCCGCGCCGACGTGGCGATCATGAACAACGGCGGCATCCGCTCCGATCTGCCCGAAGGCGCCGTCACCTGGGGCAACGTCTATCAGGTGCAGCCGTTCCAGAACCGCCTGCTGCGACTTACGGTCACGGGGTCCGTCCTCGGGGACGCGCTGGAGCAGTGCGTGGCGGGCCGGGGAGGGGGGGCGGATCATCCACCCGACTGTCACGTCGCCGGCGTGGAGGTGTGGTACGACGGCCGCAGGGAGCCGGGGAAGCGCATCACTCGCGTGCGTCTCGATAACGGCAAGGATCTCGAGAAGAACGGCACGTACACACTTGTCGTCAGTGACTTCATGGCGACCGGCGGCTCAGGCTTCGCCATGTTGGCGGGCGCGCCCAAGCAGGACCTCGATGTGCTCGACGTCGATGCCCTGATCCGCTATCTGGGGGTGTTGCGCACTCCCGTGGAGGCGCCGGGGGACGCGCGCTTCCACCGGACCGACCACTGATGCGGGTTTTCGTCAACGACAAAGCAGTCGATGTCCCGCGCGGCGCCCGCGTGCGCGATGCGGTCGCACAGGCCGACGATGGGTTGGCGCGGCTGCTCGACGGCGCCGCCTATGTGACCGACGCAGCGGGCCGTCCGATCGACGCCGGGGATGCGGTGGGCGAGGCCGGCGCCGTATTTCGCGTGGTCGTGTCCGCGCGCCAGGGGAAACCGCGGCTCACCAAAGACGCGCTGCGGCGCTGGCCCAAGGCCGAGCTGCACGTGCATCTCGATGGTGCGCTGCGGCCTACGACGATGTTGGAGCTGGCGCGCGCGCAAGGCACCCGCCTGCCCGCTGAGACGCCTGAGGCACTCGCCAAAGCGATGCTGGTGCGCGATGCCAAAAACCTCGAGGAGTACCTCGAGAAATACACGATCACACTGTCGGTGCTGCAGACCGCAGCGGCGCTGGAGCGTGTGGCGTACGAATTTGTGGTCGACAAGGCGGCGGAGAACGTTCGCTACGTCGAGGTACGGTACTCGCCGCTGCTGCATCGGCCGGCGCTGACGCTGGCGCAGGCGATCGAAGCGCCACTCGCCGGGATCCGGCGCGCGTCCGCCGAAACGGGGGTCAAGGTCGGGCTCATCGTGTGCGCGATGCGCACCAAGCCGCCGGCCGAATCGCTCGAGCTGGCGCGCGCGGCGGCGGAGTATCACGCGGCGGGAGTGACGGCGTTCGATCTCGCGGGCGCGGAGCGCGGCTTCCCGGCGAGAGATCACCGCGCCGCGTTCGAATACGCGGCCGCGCACGGGATGGCCTGCACCTGTCATGCGGGCGAGGGCGATGGGCCGCACTCGATCCACCAGGCGATCCACGAGGTCGGGGCGCAACGCATCGGGCACGGGACGCGGCTCGCCGAAGACCCCGCGCTGCTCGAGGAAGTGGTCGCGCGAAAAATCCCTCTGGAGATGTGTCTGACCAGCAACGTGCACACGCACGTCGTGGCGTCGGTGGCGGAACATCCCTTTAAGCGCTATTTCCAGCAGGGCGTCGTGGTCACGCTGAATACCGATGGCCCGCTGACCGACGGCATCACCCTGACCGACGAATATTTTCTGGCGCACGCGGTGCTCGGTCTCTCGCCCGATGATCTGGCGCGCGTGGTCCTGAATGCCTGCGAAAGCGCGTTTCTCCCGGAGTACGAAAAGGTCGCGCTGGTGTCCCGCGTACAAAGTGAGCTCGAAGGAGGAATTGCTTGACATCCTGGCGCCCCCCCCGGGTCGTGTTCGCGTTCGCCGTCACGTTCGTCTGCGCCCTCGTCGTCTTCACGCTGCCGCGCTTCGTGTTCAATACGGTGCGCGGCGCGACGGTCCAGACTCCCGCGCAGGACACCACCAAAGCGGCGCCCGCGGCGCCCGACACCACCGTGACGCCGCTGCCGCGCTCCCTCGGCTCACGCCTCACGGGGATCTTTGGGCTCATCCTGATCCTCGGCATCGGCGTCGGGCTGTCGCGGAACCGGCGGGCGATCAGCGGGCGGGTGGTTGCCTGGGGCGTCGGCCTGCAGTTGCTGTTCGCGATCTTTGTGCTCCGTGTCCCCATCGGCACGAGGATTTTTAGTTGGCTGGGCGCCACGGTGACGAAGATCCTCAGCTTCTCGTACGCCGGCTCGGAATTCGTGTTCGGCGAGATCGGCAAGCAACACTCGAGCATCGGCGTCGTGTTCGCGTTCCAGATCATGCCTGCCATCATATTCGTCTCCGCGCTGTTCGCGATCATGTACTACCTCGGCATCATGCAGATCGTCGTCAAAGCGTTCGCGGTGGCGATGAACAAGATCATGGGTGCGAGCGGCGCGGAGAGCCTCAACGTCGCTGCGTCGATCTTCATGGGACAGACCGAAGCGCCGCTCACGATCCGTCCCTTCCTGCCGCGCATGACCCGCTCCGAGCTGATGACGGTGATGACCGCGGGCATGGCCCACGTCTCCGGCTCGATCATGGCCGCGTACATCGCGTTCGGCATCGAGGCGCGCCATCTGCTGACAGCCGTGATCATGACCGCCCCGGGGACGATCATGATGGCGAAGATCCTGGAGCCCGAGACCGAGGTCCCCGAAACGCTGGGCGGCGTGAAGGTCGAGATCCCGCGCACCGACGTGAACGTGCTCGACGCCGCGGCCCGCGGGACGAGCGAGGGGCTGCAGCTCATGCTCAACGTAATCGCGATGCTCATCTCGTTCATCGCGCTCATCGCGTTAGTGAATGGCCTGTTCGGCTGGATTCACGGGTTTGCGTCGTGGTTCCCGCCAACGCTGCAGACCGTGCTTGGGTGGATCTTCCGGCCGATTGCCTGGGTGATGGGCGTGCCTTGGCACGACAGTGGGGTAATCGGCGGATTGCTCGGGGAGCGCATGGTGATCAACGAGTTCATTGCCTATGCCCATCTCGGACCCCTGAAGGCGACGCTCGACCCGGTCTCGTTCACCATCGCCACATTTGCGCTGTGCGGCTTCGCGAACCTCAGCTCGGTGGGAATTCAGATCGGCGGCATCGGCGCGCTGGCACCGGATCGCAAGCACGACCTGGCACGGCTCGGATTCCGGGCGATGATCGCGGGGACGCTCGCCAACTTCCTCTCCGCCACGCTGGCGGGAATGCTGCTTTGATAAGGAAGGGGGACGAGGGAAGGGGGACGGGTGTAGCCGCGGCGACGGACGCGGTGAAGCGACGCCTCGGCAAACTCAAACCTCGCGTGGCAATCGTCTTGGGTTCGGGGCTCGGGTTTCTCGCGGACGAAGTCACTGATCCGATTCGCATTCCATACCACACGATTCCCGGCTTTCCCGAGCCCGGTGTCGCCGGCCACAAGGGCGAGCTCGTCGCGGGGAAGCTCGAGAGCGTCCCCGTAATCGTGCAGGCCGGCCGCTTTCATTTGTATGAGGGGCATCCTGCCGCCGTCGCCGGCCTCCCGGCCCGGGTGTTTGCGGAGCTGGGCGTCGAGATTCTCATCGTCACGAATGCTGCCGGCGGGGTGCGTCGTACGTTTCCCGGTGGAACCCTCATGCTCATCGCCGATCACATCAACCTCATGTGGCGCAATCCGCTGATCGGGCAGCCGGAGGCCGGCGAGCAACGGTTTCCCATCATGCACGAGTCGTATGACAACGAGCTGCGGGCGCTCGCGCGCGCGGTCGCGCGGGAAGAGCGCGTCCCGCTCGAAGAAGGCGTGTACGTCGGCCTGCTCGGCCCGTCGTACGAGACGCCCGCGGAAGTGCGGATGCTCGAGCGCCTCGGTGCCGATGCGGTGGGGATGTCGACCGTGCCGGAGGTGCTTGTCGCGCGATCGCGCGGCGTCCGCTGCCTGGGGTTTTCCTCTATTACCAACCCCGGGGCCGGCATCACGGGCGAAGCGCTCTCACACCAGGAAGTGCTCGCGGTCAGCGAGCAGGTCGCGCGACGCCTCTCCGTGGTCGTGAAAGGGGTGCTGAAACGCCTGACAATGGCTTGACACCCTCCAAACGCTTCCCCTTGCAACCTTTTCTCTCCCGCGTCTGTCATATGGATCGATAACCGCCGCGCGCTCGCCGTCAGCGTTCGCGACCGGGGTTCACCCACACTTCAGCTCCGGACGCATCATGACGACGACGATCCAGTTGCTACTCGCGCTGGCGGGTATGCACCCGCCCGCAGTCCCAATCGATTCGCCGCCTCCGGCCCCCTCCCCCCCAGTGCCAGCTCCTTCGCAGCTGCGTGCCGTGCGGCTCGGCGGGGGCCAAGCGGTGACGATCGATGGTTTGCTGCAGGAACCGCTCTGGCAAGCCGCCGAGCGGGTGACGGGGTTTACGCAGCGCGACCCGAATGAGGGTACGGCCCCGAGCGAGAGCACCGTCGTCTATATCACCTATGACGACGCTGCGCTCTACATCGCCGCGCGGCTCTACGACTCGCATCCCGATTCGATCGTGGCGCGCCTGGCTCGGCGCGATCAGGGGACGAACTCTGACCGCTTTCAGGTATTTGTCGACTCCTATCACGACAAGCGTAGCGGTTACTACTTCGGCATCAGCGCGGCCGGCACGCTGTACGACGGCACGCTCTTCAACGACGACTGGGACGACGACACGTGGGACGGCGTGTGGGAGGGGAAGGTCACGCGCGACGCGCAGGGGTGGACCGCGGAGATGCGCATTCCCTACTCACAGCTGCGTTTCGTCAAGCGCAGCGAGTATGTGTGGGGCATCAATTTCCGCCGCGACATCGCCCGCAAGAACGAGTTCGATTTCATCGCCTTTACGCCGAAGGACGGGCGCGGCTTCGTGTCGCGGTTCCCCGATCTGGTGGGGATCGAGCGCATCGAGCCGCCGCGCCGCCTCGAGATCATGCCGTACGCCACGAGCCGCGCCGCGTTCACGCGCCGTCCAGCCGGTGACCCGTTCAACGACGGCTCGAAGGTCGATCCCGGGTTCGGGGCTGACGCGCGGATCGGGCTCGGTTCGAATCTGACGCTCAACGCCACGGTCAATCCCGATTTCGGCCAGGTCGAGGTCGACCCCGCGGTGGTGAACCTCAGCGACCGCGAGACCTTCTTCAACGAGCGGCGGCCGTTCTTCGTCGAGGGCTCGTCGATCTTCGAGTTCGGATACGGCGGCCAGAGCAACTTCTGGGGATTCAACTGGTCCGGACCGAACTTCCTCTACAGCCGGCGCATCGGTCGCTCGCTGTCGCTCCCGGGCGCGCCGGACAAGGGATACGCCGACGGGCCGGACGGCGCGCACATCCTGGGCGCACTCAAGCTGACCGGCAAGGTCGCCGGCAGCTGGAACGTCGGTGGCCTGACCGCGATCACGCGCCGGGAGCGTGCCACGCTGCAGGACAGCCTCGGCGCGCGCTGGGGTCAGGAAATGGAGCCGCTCGCGATGTACGGCGTGTATCGTGCGCAAAAGGAGTTCGACAAGGGGCGGCAGGGGCTCGGATTCATATCCACGATCGCCGGTCGCGCGTTCGACGATCCCACGCTGCGCAACGCCCGCAACGGCAACGCCACGACGTTCGGTACGGACGGTTGGATCTTCCTCGATTCCTCGAAGACCTGGGTGTCCACCGCCTGGGTCGCTGCCTCGCGGATCACCGGGTCGCCTGCTCGCATCACCGCCGTGCAGCGCAATTCGGTGCACTACTTTCAGCGACCCGATGCGCCGAGTGTCGGGGTGGATTCAAGCGCCACGTCGCTCACCGGCACGGCGGCGCGATTCACGCTGGCCAAACAGCGCGGCAACACGTTCGTGAACTCCGCCTTCGGCGTGATCTCGCCCGGATTCGACGTGAACGATGTCGGTTTCCTGTCGCGCGTCGGCTACATCAACATGCACGTGGGGGGCGGGCGGAACTGGACCAAGCCCGGGAAGGTGTTCCGCTATGCCGAGACGGGCGGCGCCCTGTTCCGGAACTACGACTGGGACGGCAACATCAGCTGGTCGGGCGCCTTCAACTTCGGCTATGTCCAGTTCCTCAATTACTCCTGGATCAACTGGAACGTCGCGTACAACCCTTGGACCGTCGACAACCGTCGCACGCGGGGCGGGCCGCTGATGTTGCTGCCGCCGGCGTATCAGCTCGGGCTCGACCTGGGATCGGATCGCCGGAAATCGGTGACGCTGGGCACGGGATTCTTCACGTACTTCCGCTCGTCGCAGGACATCGAGTGGTCAACCTATGCCAACGTGCAATACCGGCCCGCACCCAACGTCTCGGTCAGTGTGGGGCCCAACCTGTACAAGCAGAGCAACCCGCTGCAGTACGTCGATGCCGTCGTCGACACGAGCGGCGGCGCGCCGAACACCTACGGCACGCATTACATCTTCGGGATGCTGAAACAGACCGAGTTGTCGGCGGCGATCCGCCTGAACTGGACCTACAGCCCCACGCTGTCGCTCCAGCTGTACGCGCAACCGCTGATCTCTGCCGGTCGGTACGACTACTTCCACGAGCTGGCCCGGCCGCGCAGCGCCGAGTTCACGCGCTACGGCTCGATCTACGGCTCCCGCATCACGTACGTGGACTCGACCAATTCGTACGAAGTCGATCTCGACCGCGCGGGGCCGCTCAAGCCGTTTTCCTTCGGCAGGCCCGACTTCAACTACAAGTCGCTGCGCGGCAACGCCGTGCTGCGGTGGGAGTACATGCCGGGCTCCACGCTGTATTTCGTGTGGACGCAGAACCGCCAGGACTCCGATATCAGTGGCGACTTCCGCTTCGGCTCCTCGATGGGCCGGATGTTGCGGGCGCCGGCGGACAACATCTTCATGATCAAGGCCACGTATTGGTGGAATCCGTGATCATCGCATAACAACGGATTCATTCGTGATCAATCGTAGGGGCACGCCAATGGCGTGCCCCTACGTGTTTCGGTGCCCGGATGTGTTCCGTTGCCCCGATGGGTTCACCCGTCGGCCGTGGTCGTGCCAACGTTTCGGATTCAAAATGATGTATCGCCGGACTGCGTTCAGGTGGCGGTCATCTCGTATGATGGTCTCGTAATAATTTCGTTGCCAAACGTGTCGATTTCCTTCCCGTTCGATGATCCGTTTGGTGGCGTAGGATTTGAAGACGCCAACGATGGTGCCGAGGGAATCGCGCAGGGCACCCCCGAATCGTCGGGGTATTGCATCGCCTCGTTCCATAAATGTGTTCGCCGATGCGGAGCGAATCAGGATGATGCCGTGCATGTGATCCGGCATGATGACGAATCGGTCGAGAGTGACGTGCCTGAAATGGAGAGGAATCTCGCACCAGCATTCACGGACGATCTGCCCAGCATTCGACAACCGTACTTGTCCGTCGGTGATCGAACCGAAAATGGACTTGTGCTCAGATGCGCAAATCGTGACAAAGTACGTGCCGTCTCGACGATAGTCGTGATGGCGTAGCCGAATTGATCGGCGTCGGTATTGTGGAATACGTTCATCGACCGACATGCAGCAGTCATAAAACCGTCCTGCTTATCGCCGAGAACCAGATTTCTTCGCAGCTAGGCGGAAAATCGCGGACCTAGAGTCCGTCTTGTGGTGGTCTGGGAGGTCCCGGAACGAAGTGATTCAACGGTCCGTGGCCTTGCCCCAGGCCCGGTGCCGCGGCAATCGCGCGATGCACGAAGTCGAGCGCATCGGCCACGGCCTGCTCGAGTGGCCGGCCGAGCGCGAGTCCCGCGGTGATCGCGGCCGACAGTGTGCATCCCGTGCCGTGCGTCGACGTCGTATCGATGCGCTCGTGCGTAAAACGGCGGGCCGATTTGCCGTGCACCAACACGTCCACGAGCGTCGGCCCCGTGAGATGTCCGCCTTTCACGAGCGCGGCGCGTGCCCCCATGGCGACCAGCGCGCGACCCGCTGCTTCCATCTGGTCCGGGGTTCGCACCTCGTCCTCGACGAGAATTGCCGCCTCATTCAGATTCGGCGTCACCAGCAGCGCCAGCGGCGCGAGTCGGCCCGCGATCAGCCGCTCCGCGTCCTGATCGAGCAGGCGGTCTCCGGAAGTCGCGACCATCACGGGGTCGAGCACGTAATTCGGCAGCCGGCGGTCCGCGATGCGTTCCGCAACGGTGGCGACGATCGCCGCCGAGCCGAGCATGCCACTTTTCACGGCGGCGGGAAACAGGTCGTCCGCGAGCGCGTCGATCTGCTGCGCCACGAGTGTGGTAGGCAGCGCCTGCCACGCGCGCACGCCGGTCGTGTTCTGCGCCGTGACGGCCGTGATCGCGGTGGTCCCAAACACGCCGAACTGATGAAACGTCTTGAGATCGGCTTGAATACCAGCCGCGCCGCCTGAATCGGAGCCCGCGATCGTGAGGGCGATTCTCATGCTGTCGGAGCCCGTGCCTTGGCGAAAGCAACGGCACACGCAATCTTAGGGGCACCTGTGACCGGCATGGGGACGCGCATCCGCAGTAATCTGCAGTCGACCGTCCGCGATCTACAACGTCGCAAGGCGCGGGGACGCCGCGGCCTCGCCGTCGTGGAAGGCGTGCGCCTGGTGGAGGAAGCGCTGGCGGCGGGTCTCGAGTTCAAGGGAGCGCTCGTTTCCCCCGATCTCGCGCGGACCACCCGTGGCCAGACGCTGACGGCGGAGCTGGCGAGCCATGCCGTCACGGTCGAAGAAGTCGGCGCGCGCGCCTTCGGCGACCTCGCGGGCACGGACACGCCGCAGGGAATTCTCGCGATTGTGCAGCCGCGTGCGTGGTCGCTGACCGACGTGTCGGGCGGCCCGCTGCTCGTCGTCGATGGGGTGCAGGATCCGGGAAATGTCGGCACGCTGATTCGGACCGCGCACGCCCTGGGCGCTTCCGCCAGCCTGCTGCTGCGCGGCAGTGCCGACCCCATGAACCCGAAGGCGCTGCGGGCGGCGATGGGCGCGACGTTCCGCCACCCCGTCGTCCAGCTGGATGACGGTCCGTTCATCGCGTGGGCGCGCGAGCACGGCATCACGTTGTGGGCCGCCGCCGCGGACGGCGTGCCGCTGGCACGTGCGCTCGACGCGGAGACATCGGGCAAGGAGCTCATCGCGGTGATCGTGGGAAACGAAGGGGCGGGAATCCGGCCGCAGCTCAACGCCATCGCGGCACAACGCGTCGCGATTCCGCTCGCGCGCGGCGCCGAGTCATTGAACGTCGCCGTCGCGGCGGGCATCCTGCTCTACGAGGTGCTGCGTGGACGCTGATCCCGTGATCGTCGCCGCGGCGGTGCTGGTCGGCCTCTGCGTCGGCAGCTTCCTCAACGTCTGCATTCTGCGGCTGCCGCGCGATCAATCGCTGCTGCGACCGCGCTCGACGTGCCCGAACTGCAAGCAGCCGATCGCGTGGCGCGACAACATTCCGCTCTTCTCGTGGCTGTGGCTGCGCGGCAAGTGCCGCTGGTGCCATAAGCCGATTGCGAAGCAATACCCGCTCATCGAAGCGTTGGTGGGTGTGCTGTTCGGCGTCTCGCTGCTGGTCTACGGCATGACCTGGCACGCCCTCGCGGCCGCCCTGTTCGGCACGCTGTTGCTCGGCATCGCAATTACCGACGCACGCCACTACATCATTCCCGATGAATTCACCTGGGGCGGCCTGGTCATCGGCCTCCTGCTCGCGCTGGGCGGCGGTGTGCAGGGGTTTCTCCAGGCGCTGCTCGGCGCCGCGGTGGGTTTCGTGCTGCTGTGGCTCGTCGGGATGGCGGGCACGTGGGTGTTCAAGGAAGAGGCGATGGGCGGTGGCGACGTGAAAATGATGGCGATGGTGGGGAGTTTTGTCGGATGGCGCGGCGTGCTGCTCACGGTCTTCGCCGGCGCCGCGCTGGGCTCACTGATTTTCATTCCATTATCCATCAAGAAGAAGCGACTCGTGCCGTTCGGGGTATTCCTCGCGGTGGGCGCCGTCGTCGCGTTCGTATTCGGAAACGCGATCATCGCTTGGTACGGGCACTTTCTCAAAGGCGATTAGCGATCCATGGGCAATCCCTTCGAAGGGCTGTTCGATTCGGGCGACGTGCTGGAGCGCGTCGGCATCGACATTACGGCGCAGGCGCGGCGCGGCGATCTCGAGCCGGTACGGTGCCGCGATGCCGAGATCTCGCGTGTGGTGGACATCCTGCTGCGGCAGGGAAAGAACAATGCGGCGCTCGTGGGGCGTGCCGGCGTGGGCAAGACCGCCGTGGTCGAAGGCCTCGCCCACCGCATCGCCGCGGGCGAAGTGCCGCCGGCGCTCAAGGACGCCCGGATCCTGCAGCTCGACCACGTATCGATGCTCGCCGGGACGTCGTTTCGCGGCCAGTACGAGGAGCGCATCCGCCGGTTGGTCAAGGCACTCGAGACCGATCGCAATCTGATTCTGTTCGTCGACGAGCTGCACAACTTGATGGGGCAGGGAACGGCGATGGGCGCGGCGATGGATGCCGCCAACATGCTGAAACCGGCGCTCGTCCGCGGAGACATGCGCGTGATCGGCGCGACGACGGGCGAAGAGTACGACAAGTGGATCCGCGCCGACCCGGCCCTCGAGCGCCGCTTTCAGCCGGTCACGATCGAAGAGCTGGACGCGATCCAGACGTGGGAAGTCCTCGTCGCACGGCGGCCACGGCTCGAGCGCCACCACGCCGTGGCGATCTCGGACGATGCGCTCAAGGCGGCGATCGTGTTGACCGACCGCTTTGTGCCCGAGCGGGCGCGTCCCGACAAGGCGATCGACGTGCTCGACGAGGCCTGCGCCCACGCGCAGGCGACCGCACGTGTGTCGCCGGAGCTCGACAAGCTCATCCGCGACCGCAAGAAGGTCGAAGCGCTGATCCGGCGGGGGCTGACTGAAGAAGAAGGAGGCTCGGCGCCGGAAGAGCCGATGCCCGATCTGGCGACGGTGCTGCAGCGGTTCGGGGAGGAGATCGAAGAGCTGCTGGGCGGGCGAAGGCGGTCAAAGGCGGACGAAGGCGGGCGCGCGGAGGAATCGCCTTCGACCGCCCCCGACCGCTCTCGACCGCCCTCGCTCGAGCAGCAGCGTGCGGAGCTGGACCAAAAGCTCCGCGCGGAGCTCGAACGCCAAGGGCTCGTGGTCACAGGCAAGGAAGTGGCCCGCGTGGTCGCCTCGTCCGTAGGGAAAGGCATCGAGTGGGCAGGTTGACGCGCCTGTCAACACTGTCAACCGCTGTGGTTGTCGTGGTGCTTTCCCTGGGATGCCGCGAGCGTGCCCAGGCGGTCCAGGGCGAGGCGGACTTGAAGGACATGGTGCACCGCATGATGCCGGTCGTCGCGCAGGCGACCGGGCTCCCCTTCAAACGTGAACCGCTGGTCCTGCGCCGCTCACGCGCGCAGGTGCGGGACTACGTGATCCGCAAGTTCGACGAGGATCTGCCGCCCGCGGACCTCGCGGGCGTGCAATCGGCCCTGCGACTGTTCGGCCTGATTCCCGATTCGCTCGAGCTGCGCCCGACGATGATCGATCTGCTGACCGAGCAGATCGCCGGCTACTACGACCCCGACTCGAACGCGCTGTTCATCCCCGCCGACATCGAGCCGTTCCAGCTGCGCGTCGTCGTGTCGCACGAGCTGGTGCACGCCTTGCAGGATCAATACGTCCATCTCGACTCGATCATCACGCAGCGTCACGCCAACGACCGGCGCTCGGCGGCGCAGGCGGTGCTCGAGGGCCAGGCCACGGTCGCGCAGATCCCCGTCCTCATGCCCGAGCAGAAACCCGACACCTTCGCGCTGGGATGGTTCTGGAGACAGCGGGCCGTCATGGCCGCGCAGCAGGCGCAGATGAAGGAGTTCGCGCGCGCGCCGCTGTGGCTGCGTGAAGGACTCATCTTTCCCTACCTGGGCGGCGCCGACTTCATCGTCTGGTTCCGGCACAAATACTTCGGGCGCTCGGTGCTCGATTCGATGCCGCAGTCCACCGAGCAGATTCTGCATCCCGAGCGCTACGCCGTGCACGACGAGCCGACGGAGCTCGTCTTTTCGTCCGGGCCGGACACGCTGCAGTACGAAGACGGACTCGGCGAGTTCGAGACGCGACTGCTGTTCCAACAGCACCTGGGCGACGAAGCGGAAGCCGCGAATCTCGCCGCGGGGTGGGACGGGGACCGCTATCAGGTCCTGGGGCCGAAGAGCGACGCGCTGGTCTGGTACAGTGTGTGGGACGACGCGGCGGCGGCGACCCGGTTCGCGACGGGGCTGCAGCGCGCGTGGATGAAGCGGCGGTCAGGCGGTCAGGCGGTCAGGCGGTCAGAAATCAAACAACTCACGGTTCAAGGGCGGCCCGTTGTTCGTTTGGTCGACGCGCCCACGACCTGGGCAGGCTGGCGCGCGATTCCGACAGTGCGCCTCAGCGCAACAGGTGGGTGATGGTGTAGATCGCCAGGCCGACGAGCCCGCCGACGAGCGTGCCGTTGATCCGGACAAACTGCAGGTCGCGACCCACCGCCAGCTCGAATCGCCGCGACGTCGCCTGGGGATCCCACCCGGCCACGGTCTTGGCAATCAGGTCCCCAATCTCGTGGCGGTACTTCTCCACGACACTGGCCGTGACATCGATCAGCAAGTCGTCGATTTCCCCGAGCAGCGTCGGGTTCGACAGTAATGCGGTCCCGAACTCGCTGAGACCGGTGTCGAGCGGACTCGGAGCGCCGTCGCCGCCGCCGGCCGCGTAGGTCGTGACCGCCTGCCGGATCCCCTCCCACAACTTGCGTGACAGATCGTCGGTCGCCGCACCCATGAGCCACTCTTCCTTCAATGCTTCCGCGCGCTCGATCACTTCGGGCGAGTGCTGCAGGCGCTCGATGAAGTCCCGAATCGCGTCATCGAACGCGGCGCGCAGCGGGTGCGCCGGGTCCATCACCATGTCGTGCAGCAGGCGTTCGACGGCCGCGATGATCTTCTGGTAGATCTTGTCGTCCAACACCGGCGGCACCCACCACGGCGTCTCGGCGCGCACGCGCTCGCGGATCAGCTCCCGGTTGTTCCGGACCGCGTCCGCCGCGAGCTTCACGGTCGCGTTGAGCAGCTCTTCCTGGCGGTTGTCCGCGAGCGCCAACGCCAGCGTCTTGCCGAGCGCCGGTGCGACACGGAACGTGCGGACGCGGTTGCGGACGACCTGGCTGACCAGGTCCTGCAGCTCGTTGGTGGGCAGGTTCGCGAGCGTTTTCGCGAGACCGCCCGCGAATTGCCGGCTGAATTGCCGGGCGTGCTCGCGGTCGGCGAGCCATTGCGCCGCCCGTTCCGCCGGATGCACCCGGCGCAGGTTCGCGGCGATCACGTCGCGCGAGAGGAAATGATTCTGGACGAAGTTGCCCAGGATCTGCCCGATGCGCTCCTTGCGGGTCGCGACAATCGCGGTGTGAGGAATCGGCAGGCCGAGCGGATGGCGGAACAAGGCGGTGACGGCGAACCAGTCGGCCAGCCCGCCGACCAGGGACGCTTCGGCGGTTGCCCGGACGTAGCCGAGCCAGGGGAACTGGGCTTCGAAGAGGCTCGCGCCCACGAAGATCAGCAGCGCGACGGCCAGCAGGCCGGTCGCACGCCGTTTCATCGCCTGAAGCTTGGCCTCGCGCTCCGCGTCATCCGGCCGGGACCACTGGGGGATGACCTGCTGCGTCTGTTGCGACTCGCGGAGCTGTTCAGGCATAGACGGCAAGATAAGACCCCCACTTGGTTTAAGGGTACTCGCCATTTAGCTTGCTAGGCTTATGTTTACGGCCCTTTCCGAGCAGCTGACCGGGGTACTGAACCGGCTCAGAGGTCGCGGGGTGCTCTCGGAAAGCGATGTGACCGACGCGTTGCGCGAGATCCGCCGCCACCTGCTCGAGGCGGACGTGAGCTTCGAGGTCACGCGCGGCTTCGTCGAGCGGGTGCGCGAGCGGGCCGTTGGTGCGCTCCAGGTCAAGGCCGTCAGTCCCGGCCAGCAGGTCGTCAAGCTGGTGCATGACGAAATCGCCACGCTTCTTGGCGGTAGCAAGGCCGGCCTCGAATACGCCTCCGTAGGTCCGACGGTCGTTTTCCTCGTCGGGTTACAGGGGTCGGGGAAGACCACCACCGCGGCAAAGCTCGCGCGACGGCTGAAGCTCGAGCAAAAGGCACCGGCGCTCGTGGCGGCCGATATCTATCGGCCGGCGGCGACCGAACAGCTGCAACAGCTGGGAGCGCAAATTGACGTTCCGGTTCTCGGGAAACGCGAAACGGGAAACGTGGTCAAGCTGGTGCAGGATGCCTTACGCGAAGCGGAGTCGGCCCGGGCGCGCACGGTGATCGTCGATACCGCCGGCCGGCTGCAGATCGACGCGGAGATGATGGACGAGCTGCGAGCGCTCAAGGCAGCGGTGCCGCCGCAGGAAGTGCTGCTGGTTGCGGATGGCATGACGGGGCAGGACGCGGTGAAGATCGCCCGCGGGTTCCACGAGGGCGTCGGGCTCACCGGCGTGATCCTGACGAAGCTCGACGGCGACGCGCGCGGCGGTGCGGCGCTCTCGATTCACGGCGTGACCGGCGTGCCGATAAGTACGTGGGCGTCGGCGAAAAGACGGACGCGCTGGAGGCGTTCGATCCCGTCCGCATGGCGGGCCGGATTCTCGGCCAGGGCGATGTGGTCGCGTTGGTCGAAAAAGCAGCGGCAAATGTCGACGCCGAGGCCGCCCAGCGCCTCGAGCAGAAGGTGCGGTCCAGGAAGGGCATGGACCTGCAGGATTTTCTGGTGGCGTTGAAGCAGATGCAGAGCATGGGACCGCTCAAGCAGGTGCTCGGTCTCCTGCCGGGGATCAACGCCAAGGCGTTGCAGGGCGTGTCGCTGGACGACAAGCGGCTGAAGCACGTCGAGGCCATCGTGCTCTCGATGACGCCCGCGGAGCGGGCCGATCCGACCGTGTTGAGCGGATCGCGCAAGCTGCGGATCGCGAAAGGGTCCGGACGGACCGTGCAGGAAGTGAATCGCCTGCTGGAACAGTTCCAGCAGATGAAAAAAATGAGCAAGCTCATCAAAAGGATGTAGTGCAATGGCAACTCGAATTCGGCTGCGCCGGGTGGGACGGAAGGGTCAGTCGTACTTCCGCATCGTGATCGCGGACTCGAAATCGCCCCGCGATGGGCGCTTCGTGGCGGCGATCGGCCACTACAATCCCCGCGCGAAGCCGGCAGTGATCAACGTCAACGCCGAGGAGGCGCGGGCCTGGCTCGAGAAGGGCGCGATGCCGACCGATACGGTGCGTTCGCTCCTCAAGAAGGCCGGCGTACTGGGCAAACGGGCGCCCGCCGCGTAGTCGGGCGGCTGCGCAAGCCGCACGGCCAGCAGGGGGAGGTCGCCGTGATCCCCCTCGTGGAGAAGCCGGGAACGGTGTTCGTCCCCAAAGTCCGGGTGTACGTGTTGAACGAGGAGCGCGAGGTGCTCGCGGGGCCGCTCGTCGTGTCGCGCCGCCGCGGGTATCACCGTGAATGGCTGCTCGCTTTTGAGGGCATCACGTCGCGGGCCGCGGTGGAAAGCTGGCGTGACAAGCTCGTCGCGGTGGATGAGTAGCGATGTTGCGCATCAATGTGGTGACGCTGTTCCCCGATTGGTTCGCCGCGCCGCTGGCGTCGAGCATTCTGGGACGAGCCGCGGCGGCGGGACTGGCAGAGTATCGCGTCGTGCAGTTGCGCGACTACACGCACGACAAACACCACACGGTCGACGACTCGCCGTATGGCGGCGGCGCGGGCATGGTGCTCAAGCCCGAGCCGTTCTTCGAGGCGGTGGAGGACCTGAAGGCGAAGCCGCCGATCGTACTGCTGTCGGCGCGCGGGCGGCCTTTCACGCACGATGTCGCGGTGCGGTTTGCGGTGGGCAGCGAGCTGACGTTGCTGTGCGGGCATTACAAGGACGTCGATCAGCGCGTCGCCCTGGGACTGGGCGCGGACGAGGTGTCGATCGGCGACTTCGTGCTGTCGGGCGGCGAGCCGGCCGCGCTGTGTGTGGTGGACGCCGTCGTGCGGCTGTTGCCCGGCGCGCTCGGCGATCACGAATCCGCGTCGAGCGACTCGCATTATGAAGGATTGTTGGCGCCGCCCAGCTACACGCGGCCGCCCAGCTATCGCGGGCTCGGTGTCCCGGACGTATTGTTGAGTGGCGACCACGACAAGATTGCGGCATGGCGGGCGGCTGAGGCCGAGCGCCTCACGCGCGAACGCAGACCGGATATCTGGTCGAAACACGGGGAATAGTTATGGAGAAGCTGAGAGCAGTCGAGCGCGAAGGCCTGAAGACGGACATCCCGGCTTTCGCTCCCGGCGATACGTTGCGCGTCATGGTGCGCGTGCGCGAGGGTGAGAAAGAGCGGCTCCAGGCGTTCGAGGGCATTTGCATCGCCCGGCGCGGCGGCGGCATCAACGAGACGTTCACGGTCCGCAAGATTTCCGCGGGCGTCGGCGTGGAGCGGATCTTTCCGCTGCACGCGCCGTCGATCGCCGAGATCGGGCTGCTGCGCAAGGGCCGCGTGCGGCGTGCCAAGCTCTACTTCCTGCGCCGCCTGGCGGGGAAAGCCGCCCGGATCCGCGAAAAGCGCGGCATCACGGTCCCGACCGGCGGCGCCGCCGACCAGGAGCCGACGCAGACGTGAAACACCGCCGCCCATCGCTGAACCGCGAGGCGGCGTTGTGGTGCGAAGGGCGGAGCATCGTCGCCGGAATCGATGAAGTCGGCCGCGGTCCACTGGCGGGTCCAGTGGTCGCCGCGGCCGTCGTGTTTCCGATGGGCGCGAAGCCCATTCGCGGCCTGGACGACTCCAAGGTGCTGACCGCGATCCAGCGCCAGAAATTCGCCGTCAAGATCCGCGAGCGCGCGTTCGCGCTCGCCGTGGGCGCCGCGAGCGTGCGTGAAATCGACCGGCTCAACATCCGCCGCGCGTCGATTCTCGCGATGGAGCGGGCGCTGCGGCGCCTCGGCATCGTTCCGGCGCACGTCCTGATCGACGGCCTGCCGTGCCCCGAGCTCGGCTGCGAGCACGAAGCGATCGTCGACGGCGATGCCCGCTGCCACTCGATCGCGGCGGCTTCCGTCATCGCCAAGGTCTTGCGCGACTATCTCATGGATCGCCTGGCCGCGCGCCACCCCGGCTATTGCTGGGAAACGAACAAGGGCTACGCGACACCCGAGCACCTCGAAGCCATTCAGCGGCTCGGTCCCACCCGGCATCACCGCTACAGTTTCGAGCCGGTCGCACAGATCGAGCTGCTAACGGTTTCTGCTGCGCCGCAATCCCTTTAGGAAATCAGCCGCCGGCCGGGTGTTGAGGATGTCGGCCGCCGTCAATCCCGCACGCCGTGCCACCGCGACCGCGAAGCGCATGAACCCCAGCTCCCGCTGGTTGTGCGCGTCGGTCGAGAGCACGAACCGCACGCCGTGCGCCTTCGCGGCGGCCGCCAGCGTGTCGGGTAGATCCAGCCGCTCGCTGCCGTTGATCTCGAGCAGGCACTTCGCGTTCGCCGCGGCTTTCGCCACCACGTCGAAGTCGAGCGGATAGGAAGGACGCGCGGGAACGATCCGTCCCGTGGGATGGCCGATCGCGTCGACCCACGGGTTCTCGATCGCCCGGAGCAACCGGTCCGTGAGCTGTTTCTCGCTCTGCTTCAGCCCGTAGTGAATCGTGGCCACGACGTAGTCGGCTTCCGCGAGCACGTCATCGGGCAGATCGAGCTTGCCGCTTTCCAGAATGTCCATTTCGACACTCTTCAGAACGCGGATACTCCCCCCCCGCAGCCGTTCGTTGAGGCGGTCGATCTCTTTCCACTGAGCGCGCAGCTCGGCGGGACTCTGTCCCGCCATCGACATGCGCGGGGAATGATCGGTGATGGCGATGTAGGCATAGCCGAGCGACCGCGCGGCCTCGACCATCTCCGCCATGGTCGCCTTGCCGTCGCTCGCGTCGGTGTGCATCTGCAGGTCGCCGCGGATCTCCTCCAGCGTGACGAGCGTCGGCAGCTTGTGCACTTTGGCGAGCGCGATCTCGCCGCGGTTTTCGCGCAGCTCCGGCGGAATCCAGTCGAGGCCCAGCGCGCCGTAGACCTCTTGCTCGGTTCGACCGGAGATGCATTTCTCTCCGCGATACACGCCGTATTCGTTGAGCTTGAGCTTCTTCGCCTGGGCGATTTTGCGCAGCTCGATATTGTGTGCCTGCGATCCGGTGAAGTACTGCATCGCCGCGCCGAAACACGCCGGTTCAACGACTCGCAGATCGACCTGCAGCCCGCTCGACAATCGCACCGTGGAGCGCGTATCGCCTTGAGCGGCGACGTGCGCAACCTCGCTGAACTTCCCGAATCGTTCGATCACCGCCGGCGCCTGTTTGGGCGCGCACGTGACGACGATGTCGAGGTCCCCGATCGTTTCTTTCCGCCGCCGGAAGCTGCCCGCGACGTCGATCTCGGCGATGCCACCGCCGGCCTTGAGATACTCCACGATCGCGCGCGCGTACTGCTCGGCGTCGTGGAGCACCATCCGCTTCGGTCCTTCTGCCGCGCCCGCGACGCCTTCGCGAATCTTGTCGAGCAGCTTGGGACCGAATCCCCCCAGCTTCGCGATCTTTCCTTTTTCCAGCGCCTCTTTGAGATCCGCCACGCTGTTCACCTTCAGCCGCTCGTGGAACAGCTTGACCCGCTTGGGGCCGAGCCCGGGAATCCGGAGCAGCTCGAGTAAGCCAGGGGGGAGGGTGGCGACGAGCTGCTGGCGCTGGGGCAGGGTGCCGGTCTCGACCAGCGCCGTGATCTCCTTCGCGATGCCGTCCCCGATCCCCGGCAGGTCGGTCAGGTCGAAGTCCCCACCGCTGACGAGCTCGGCGATGGGATCCGGGTGGTCCGCGACGGTGCGCGCCGCGTTGCGATACGCGCGTACCTTGAACGGATTCCCGCCGGAGATCTCCAGCAGGTCGGCGACGTCACCGAGGAGGCGGGCGATTTCGGCATTCTGCATTTCTAAACCGACGGTAAAGGACGGTAGAAAAAGCGACGGTAAGGGACGGTAGATACATCGACGGTAAAGGACGGTAAGGGCGCTTGGAATAATACTCCGTTTACCGTCTTTTACCGTCGTCTTATTTACCGTCTCTTACCGTCCTCATTTTCCCTTCTTGCCATCCGTCCATCCGAGTGGTACCCTAGCCGCTCCAAGGAACTCCCCACCCCGTTCGGAGGCCGAAGCATGGCGCGCAAGCTTCTCGGGCTCGTGATGTTGGCCGTCGCGTTCCCAATCATCATCGCGGCTCAATCGCAGGCGACTACCGGCATCATCCGCGGGGTCGTGACCGATCCCTCCGGGACACCCGTGGCGGGCGCAAACGTCACGCTGCACGAGACGCAAACCGGATTCCAACGCCAGCTCACCACGAACGAGCGCGGCGTTTTCGTCGCGTCGCTGCTGCCGCTCGGCACCTACGATGTGACGGCGCGCGCGGTGGGCTTCAGCGAGAGCCGGCGCAACGGCATTCCGGTCCGCGTCGGCAGCACGGTGGACGTCACTCTCGCCCTCGCGGCCGTCACGTTGCAGGCCGTCGTCGTCGAGGGCGCACCGTCCGTGGTGGACGCGGGACAGGTGGAGGCGGCGTCCCGGCTTCCCACCGGCGCGGTGTCGGGGCTGCCCAACAACGGCCGCAATTTCCTGAACCTGACGTTACTGACGCCCGGCGTGGCGATCGTGCAGGGGCCGGACGGCGACGAGCTCTCTATTGCCGGACAAAAGGGCATCCACAACAACGTGGCGGTCGACGGCGCCGACTTCAACAATCCGTTCTTCGGCGAGCAGCGCGGCGGCCAGCGGCCGGCGTTCACGTTCAATCTCGACGCGGTGCAGGAGATCGTAGTCGTGGCGGGTGGCGCGAACGCGGAGTTCGGACGTTCCTCGGGCGGATTCGTGAACGTGATCACCAAGTCCGGCACCAACAAGCTGTCTGGCTCGGTTCACTACTTCGGCAAGTCGGACGCCATTTCGGGGACGCCCATCCACGCGGGGTATAGTTATGACCCGGACTTCGGACAAAGCCAAGTCGGCTTCACGCTCGGTGGGCCCATCAAGCGCGATCGCGCCTTCTTCTTTGTCGCCTATGATCAGCAGGTCTACAGTGATGTGAAGCAGCGTACGCGGCCCACGAGCACCTCGCTCGATTCGTTGAAGACGTGGATGGGCTCGGCCTACGGCGGCGTCTTGGCGACTGACTTCGGCTCGATCGGGCGCACCAACAACGCGCGCGCGCTGCTCGCGAAGTTTGATTTCCGCCTCTCGGACCGGCACACTCTGTCGCTCAAGTACAACTACACCTGGTCCGAACAGAAGAACGGCACTTTCGACGTGGATACCTGGGCGCGCAGCGCGAACGCGCTGGAGCGTGACCATTCCAACGCGGTGAACGGCAGCCTGGTGTCGTACCTGTCGTCCAATACGTCCAACGAGTTCCGGTTCCAGTACGCGCGGGAAGACCGGCCGCGTCCCTACAGCGGGCCACGCTCCGCGGCGCTCGGGCCCAACCCGGCCGATCCTCCGGCGGCGCGCCCGTTTCCGGACGTCGCCATGGACTTCGCGAATCACCTGCGCTTCGGGATGCCGTTCTTCATCCCGATCGCCTATTACGACACGCGGGTGCAGCTGGTCGATAACATGTCGTTCGCCAAGGGGAATCACTTCTTCAAGCTGGGCGGC
>DASPXD010000059.1:0-20999 GCA_035637435.1 Gemmatimonadales bacterium | reverse complement strand
CGCGGCGTGAATCGCGACGAGGTGCGCCAGGGCGCCGACGAGCTGGGCGTGCCGCTCGACGATCACATCGCGTTCTGCATCCAGGCGCTCCGTCCCGTGGAGCCCTCGTTGGGCCTCGGGGGGGGAGGGTGAATCCGTTTTCGCGCGCGTTGGATCGTGCGACGGGCGCGCGGCCGATTCCCGGCAACATCGTCCGCCACATCGCGGTCAGCAGCGACGCCCTCGACGCGATGCTCGAGATGATCGCCGGCGCGGAGCGCACGGTGCACTTCGAGAATTATATGATTCACGACGACGCGACCGGTCGCCGGTTCGCGACGGCGTGGGCGGACCGGGCGCGTGCCGGCGTGCGCGTACGGATCCTCTACGACGCCTTCGGGTGCCGCGGCACCAGCCGTGCTTACTGGCGCGCGTTGCGGAGCGCCGGTGTAAACGTCCGCCCGTTTCACCCCATCTGGACCAGCGGGCCGATCGCCGCCTTCAGCCGCGATCACCGGAAGCTGCTCGTCGTGGACGGCGAGAAGGCGATCACCGGCGGCCTCTGTATCGGCGACGAATGGGCCGGCAACGCGGCAGCCGGTCGAGCGTGCTGGCGGGACACGATGGTCGCCGTGTGCGGGCCGGCGGTCGCCGCGCTGGAAGGAGCGTTCGGTCGGATGTGGGCGCGCGCCGGCCGCCCGCTCCCCGAGGGCGAGACCACCGCCGCGGCGGAGGAGTGCGGTCCCTCGGCGGTGCGCGTCGTGGAAGGTTTCCCCGGACAGTCCCGCATCTATCGTGCGGTCCAGCTGCTCGCCGCGGCGGTGACGGAGCGGCTCTGGATTACCGACGCATACCTCGTCGCACCGCCGCCCCTGTATGCGGCATTCGTGGACGCGGCGCGCAGCGGCGTGGATGTGCGCCTCTTGCTCCCCGGCACATCCGACATCCCGTTCGTTCGCATTTTCACACGCGGCGGGTATCGCGAGCTGCTGCACGCGGGCGCGCGGATCTTCGAGTATCGCGGCCCGATGGTGCACGCGAAAACGCTCCTGGGTGATCACGAGTGGGCCCGGGTGGGATCGAGCAACCTCAACGTCTCGAGCCTGCTGGGCAATTACGAGCTCGACCTCGTCGCCGAGCACGATGGCCTGACCGCGACACTGGCGACGCAGTTCCTGCAAGACATGGCGCAGAGCCGGGAGATCGTGTTGATGGCGCGGCGCCGACTGCCGTTGCCGCCGCGGCTGGTGGCTGCGACCGAAGTCCATCCCTCCGCGCCGCACAAACGCTCCCTGCGCGAGCGCCGGGCTGTCGCCGCAGTCGCGTTGATGCAGGTGGCCGGCGGCGCGCGCCGCACGCTGGCCGGTGTCGCGGCGTCCGCCTTTCTTGTGGTCGGCGTGTTGCTGATCTTCTTTCCTATCGTGACCAGCACCGTACTCGCGGTCGGGGCGCTGGCGACTTCGTTCTGGCTTGCCGGGTTTGCCCTCGCCCGCCGCCGGCGCCGCCGGGAGAGCGATGTCCGCTGAGGCTCCCGCTCCCCCTCCCCCTCGTCCTCAACCTCCGACCAGCCCTGCGCGTATGGCAAGCAGCGAACCGGACAAGAGCTTAGTCGACAAGACCTTGGCAGGCGATCGGGCCGCGTTTGGCGTGCTGGTGGAGCGCTACGCGGCGCAGGCGAGGCGCGTCGCGCGAGCGGTGTTGGGCGACCCGGATGATGCCGACGACGCGGCGCAGGACGGTTTCCTCTCCGCGCTGGTCAAGCTCGCCCAGTACGACGCGCGCCGCCCGTTCGGCCCCTGGCTGATGCGTATCGTCGCGAACGCGGCGACGGACCGGCGCCGGCGCCGCAACGTGCGGCGTGCCGAGCCGCTCGACCCGTCGCTCGTCGGCGGTGGCCCGCGCCCCGACGCGCTGGCGGTGAGAAGTGAGTTGGGCGACCGGCTGCGCGCCGCCCTGGCGGAGCTGCCCGAGCGGCGCCGCACGGCGGTCGTCCTGTTCGACGTCGAAGGGTACTCGCATGGCGAGATCGCGGGCATCCTGGGAATTCCGGAAGGGACCGTGCGATCCGAAGTGTTTCACGGGCGTCGCCGTCTCCGCACGCTGCTGGCGGACTGGAAGGAGCAAGTGACATGAATGAGGATCTTGAGCTGCGCGCCGCCCTCAAAGCGGCGCTCGAGCCGAAGGGCGATCAGGCCGCGTTCGTCGCCCGCGTCATGGCGCAGTACGACAACGCGCTCGAACGCTCGACGATTCCTGCGCTCGACGTTCTGGCGTCCTGGTTCCGTCCCGGCATCGCGGCGGCGGCACTGATCGCCGGGCTTTTCTTCGGTCGCGCCGCGCTCGCGCCGGCGTCACCAGCCGCGGCAGAATCGATCGAAGCCGCGATGGCGCCGGTCGAAGGGACCGGCCTCGGAGCGCTGGTCACCGCGCAGGATCCGCCCGACCCGAGCGTCGTGTTTACGTCACTCGTCGAGCCACAATAAGGAAGAAAGAGGAGCCATGCTGAATAGATCGAAACTCGCCGCCGTTGGACTACTGGCCGCCGTGTTCCTGGCCGGTGGTCTCGCCGGGTGGGGTGGGCGTGAGGCCACGGAGCACGACGGGTACGGTCCCCGCGGGCGCGGCCCTGACGCGCTGGTCGCTTACCTCAGCCGCGAGCTCGATTTGAGCGCCGCGCAGCGCGACTCGGTGCGCGCGATCTTCGCGCGTCACCGGCCCGAAACCGACGCTCTGTGGGCGCAGGTACGGCCGCGGTTTGATTCGATCAAGACCCGCATGCGTGCCGAGATCGACATGCAGCTGACGCCCGATCAGCGCGTCAAACATCAGCAACTGATCGAGCGGGCAGAGCATCACCGTAGGGAGCGGGAAGACTCCACCAAAGGAAAGGCCGGGGGACAGCACTGATGCGCTGGGGGATTGGGATTCTGGCACTCGTGATCGCGACGCCCGCGGCGGCGCAGCACGAGGTCACGCTTCAGGACGCGATTCAACGCGCCCTGCGGGTTCAGCCCGGCATGGTGCAGGCGCGGGGTGATGAATCGAACGCAGGGATGCAACGAGCGGCAGCCGTGGGCGCTTTTCTTCCGACGGTCATGCTGAACTCCAGTGCATTCCGCCAAAACAAAGCGTCGATTGTCAACGGCTTCCTTGTGCAGGCCGGCACGTACCAGTACAACACCGGGCTCAACCTCAGTGTCGATCTCTTTGACGGGCTGAGACGGGTTCAACGCTACCGTAACGCCGCCGCGACCGCGGCGGCGGCGGAGGCCGGCTACACGAATCAGACCTTTCAGGTGACGCTGCAAACCAAACAGGCGTTTTACAACGCGCTGGCCACGGAAGAGCTCGTGCGTGTCGCAGAATCCCAAGTGCGCCGCGCGCAACGACAGCTGGAGATCTCCGTAGACAAGCTGCATGCGGGCTCGGCCACGCGTTCTGACTCACTCCGATCCACAGTGGACTACGGAAACGCGCGCATTGTGCTGCTCCAGGCGCAGGCCAATCTTGCGACTGCGCAGGCGAATCTCGGCCGTCAGGTAGGCATCGACAGCCTGGTGCGGGCTGTCCCCGATAGCGCGCTTCCACCTTTGCCCGATTCCACAGGGTTGAGGGGCGCCGCGCTCGAGAACGCGCCGCAGGTCGTTCAAGCCGAGGCGCAGGCACGGGCGCTGGCCGCAACCGTCTGGGATCAGCGCTCGCAGTATCTGCCAACGGTGAGCGTGTCCTACAACACCTCGAGTCAAGGCCTCACGAAGGCGTGGCAGGGATTCGATCCTCCGAACCGCAACATCAATCGGCTCCAGTTCAGCCTCACCTGGACCATCTTCAACGGGTTCGCACGGGAGCAGCAGCAAACGTCCGCCGCGGTACAGCGGGACGTCGCGACCGCCCGCGCGGAAGACACGCGTCTTCTGGTTAACGCGACGCTCACGCAGCAGCTCGCCGCAGCGGTGACGGCATTCGAGCAGATCGATATCGCCCGCGCGAACGTTGCGGCGGCGACCGAAGATCTGCGCGTCCAAAACGAGCGTTATCGGGTGGGCGCGGCGACGATCCTCGACCTGCTCACCTCGCAGGCGGCGCTCACTCAGGCCGAAGTGAATCTCGTGCAGACCCGCTTCAATTACCTCATCGCCCGCGCGCAGGTCGAAGCGGTCGTCGGACGGACACTATGACAACCGCGCAAGCGGCGCTGTTCCGCACGGGCGACACCCCGACGCCCGACACCGTGATCCTGACCCATCATCTGACGCGCGAGTATCAGATGGGCGCCGAAGTGGTGCATGCGCTGCGCGGGGTGGACATCCAGATCAAGAAGAACGAGTTCGTCGCGTGCATGGGACCGTCGGGCTCGGGCAAGTCGACGCTCATGAACCTGATCGGCTGCCTCGACACGCCGACGAGCGGGGAGTACTGGCTCAACGGGCAGAAGGTGAGCGACTTGAGCGACGACGAGCTGGCGCGCATCCGCAACAAGGAGATCGGGTTCGTGTTCCAGACGTTCAATCTGCTGCCCCGGGCCGATGCGTTGCACAACGTCGAGCTGCCGCTGATCTATGCCGGGATGTCGGCCAAAGAGCGGCGCGAGCGCGCCGCCGGCGCGCTCAAGCAGGTCCAGCTGGCCGACCGCATGGACCACCGGCCCAACGAGCTGTCGGGTGGCCAGCGCCAGCGCGTCGCCATCGCGCGCGCGCTGGTGAATCAACCGAGCATTCTGCTCGCCGACGAGCCGACGGGAAACCTCGACTCGGCGACGGGCAGCGAGATCATGGCGCTGTTTCACGAGCTCCACGACTCGGGCCAGACCATCGTGCTGGTGACGCACGAACACGACATTGCGGCGCACGCGCGCCGCCAGATTCATCTGCTCGACGGCAAAATCGCGCGCGATGAGAGAATGGAAGGTCAGCCATGAACACGTATTCCCGGGCGGCGGTGACGGCGCTCGCGGGCGTCATCGCCTGCGGCAAGCCCCAGGCCGCCCCCACGTACGAAGCGGTCCCCGTCTCGCGCCGCACGCTGGTGGTGTCGGCGTCGGCGTCGGGCGCCATCGAGCCCGTGCTCACCGTAGACGTGAAGTCGAAAGCCTCGGGCGAGATCATCGAGATGAACGTGCAGACCGGCGACGACGTGAAGGCCGGCCAGCTGCTCGCCTCCATCGATCCGCGCATTCCGCGCAATAGCCTGGCCCAGGCGCAAGCCAACCTCCAGGTGGCGCAGGCGCAGCTCGCGAACGCCAAGGCCCAGCTGGCGCGGTCCGACACGCTGTTCAAGGCGCAAGCCATTACGCAGACCGAGTACGACCAGGCGAAGCTCGATTATGCCAACGCCAACGCCTCGGTGATTCGCGCACAGTCGGATCTCGAGAACGCGCGCGACCGCATGAACGACACGAAGCTGCGGGCGCCGCTGGCGGGCACGATCATCACGAAGAATGTGGAGCTCGGCACCGTGATTTCGTCGCCGACGACCGACGTCGGCGGTGGCACGGTGCTGTTCAAGATGGCGAACCTCGACACCGTGCAGATCCGCGCGCTGGTGGACGAGACGGACATCGGCAAGGTGCAGGCGGGGTTGTTGACCACGATCACGGTGGACGCCTATCCGAATCGCCCCTTCGAGGGCACCGTGTTGAAGGTCGAGCCGCAAGCGACGGTGCAGCAGAACGTCACGATGTTCAACGTGCTGGTGCGGATCCCCAATCCGAATCATCTGCTCAAGCCGGGCATGAACACGGAGGTGGAGATTCACGTCGGGCGTCGCGACAACGTGTTCGCGATTCCGAACGCGGCGCTGCGGACCCAGCGCGACGTCGCGTCGGCGGCGCAGGTGCTCGGACTCGACCCGAACGACGTACAGCAGCAGCTCGCGGCAGCGCGCCAGCAAAGCGCGACCCGTGACAGCGCCTCGCTGGGCGGCGGGGCGGGCGGGGCGGGCGGCAGTGCTCCGCTGACCATCACGTTGCCGGATGGCCGCACCGTACCGGTTCCACCGGGGATCTCGGCTGCCCAGGTGAGACTCGCGCAAAGCGCCATGCAGAAGCGCCAGGCGGGCGGAACGCCGAGCGATGAAGAACGGGCCGCCGCGCGCGCAATCTTCTCGGCCATGGGCAGCGCGGGGGGTGGGGGGAGCGGCTTCGGTGGCGCCGGCGGCGCCGGCGGATTCCGCCGCACCACCGCGGAGCCGTCCAGCTACATCGTGTTCGTCATGAAGCAGGGGAAACCCGCCCCGCTGCAGATCCGCACGGGACTCACCGATCTCGATTACATCGAGGTTGTGAGCGGCTTGACCGAGCAGGACACGGTGCTGGTGTTGCCGAGCGCGTCGCTGCTGAACGCCCAGCGCGACATGCAGCAGCGCATGCGGAACGTCACCGGCGGGGGGTTGCCCGGCCTGCAGCAACAGCCGACGACCACGCAACAGCGCCCCCAGGCGACGCCGGCGAGGCCGTAGCATGCTGCTCGGCGAAATCTTCCAGGTTGCGCTGCAAGCGATCCGCGCCAACAAGCTGCGGTCGTTCCTCACGATGCTCGGCATCATCATCGGCGTCGGCGCGGTCATCACGATGGTCGCGCTGGGCAGCGGCGCGCAGAAGGCCGTGCAGGCCCGGATCGCGGCGCTCGGGCCCACGCTGCTGTCGCTCTATCCGGGCCAGGCGTTCCGCGGCGGCATCGCCATCGACTTCGGCCAGCGCGTCAGCCTCACGGTGGACGACGCGGCCGCCCTCGCCAGCGACGCCCGCTACGTCAAAGCCGTCGTTCCGGAGCTGACCCGCAACTTCCAGGTCAAACGCGGCGGCCAGAACGCCAACGTCAACATCGTCGGCACGACGCCGAATTACGCCGCGGTGAAGAACTACACCCTCACGGCCGGCCGGATGTTCACGGCGGGCGAAGATGAGGGGCGCCGCCGCTACGCCGTGCTCGGATCGTCGATTCCCGACATGTTCAACGCCAACGGCGCGGCGATGATCGGCCAGGAAATCCAGATCCGCGGCATTCCGTTCGAGATCATCGGGGTGCTGTCGTCCAAGGGCTCCGCCATGGGTTTCGGGAATCCGGACGAGCAAATCCTGATCCCGCTGCAGACCGCGCGGTACCGCATCATGGGCACCGACCGCCTGCGGTCCATCACCGTCGACGCCGCCAGCGTGCCGCAGATGACGCTCACCATGATCGAGATCGAGCGTGTGTTGCGGCGCGAGCACAAGATCCGCCCGGGCGGCGACAACGATTTTCAGATCCGCAACCAGTCGGACATTCTGGCGACGTTCCAGGACACGACGAAGACGTTCACCTATCTGCTGGCCGGCATCGCGGCGGTGAGCCTGCTCGTGGGCGGCATCGGCATCATGAACATCATGCTCGTGTCGGTCACGGAACGGACGCGCGAGATCGGCGTGCGTAAAGCGCTCGGCGCGACGCGGTTCAACATCCTGTTCCAGTTCCTCGTCGAAGCGCTCGTCTTGTGCCTGGTGGGCGGTCTGCTCGGCATCCTGTTCGGCTCGCTGGGCGCCGTGGGCCTCTCGACGCTGATGCACTGGAACACGTCCCTCAATCTCTTTGCCATCCTCATCGCCTTCGTCTTCAGCGCGATTGTGGGCCTGTTCTTCGGGATCTGGCCGGCGCGGCGGGCTGCTTCACTGGATCCGATCGTAGCCTTGCGATACGAATAAATTGCGGATTGCGGATTTCGGAATGCGGATTTGCTGCGCTGGCTGATGATCCGTAAGTCGTAGCTCAGAGCTGGACCCCGACAATCCGCAATCCCCAATCCGAAATCCGCAATTATCTTCTTCCCATGCTCGCCGTTCTTCTATTCCTCCAATCCGCAACCGCCCAGCAATCAGTTTATGACGGGCGCCGGCGACAGCTCGACGTGCGCGCCCCCCGCATCGAGACGGCGGCGGTGCGCATCGACGGGGTGCTCGACGAGGACGCCTGGCGCCAGGCGGCGCTGCTCACCGGATTCAGCCAGTACCGCCCCGTCGACAGCCGGCCGGCGGAGGATTCGACCCAGGTCCTCGTCTTCTACGCACCCGACGCGATCTACTTCGGCATTCGCGCGTACGAGGCGCACGGCAGCGTCGTGCGGGCCACGCTCGCCGACCGCGACAACATCGGCGCCGACGACAACATCCAGATCCTGCTCGACACGTTCAACGACCGGCGTCGCGCCTTGCTGTTCGAG
This sequence comes from Gemmatimonadales bacterium, assembly GCA_035637435.1. GTDB lineage: Bacteria > Gemmatimonadota > Gemmatimonadetes > Gemmatimonadales > GWC2-71-9 > 20CM-2-65-7. Next base: position 12,827 of record DASPXD010000059.1, on the reverse strand, counting down.
GTCAACCCGCTGGGCGTGCAGCAGGACGGCGTGCGCAGCGAGGGGATCGCGGGCGCCGCCGGCGGTGCCAATGCCGGCGGCCGCTTCGACGGGGTTGTCGACTTGAATCCTGACTACGTCTACGAGTCTCACGGCCGAGTGACGCCGTGGGGTTTTGAAGTGGAAGTGCGGATCCCTTTCAAGAGTCTGCGTTACCAGAGCGGTGAAACACAGGACTGGGGCATGCAAGTCGTCCGCGTCACGCAGCATACCGGCTACGAAGACACGTGGACCCCCGTCGTGCGCGCCAGCGCGAGTTTTCTCATTCAGTCAGGGACGCTGAAGAATCTCAGCGGGATGCGCCGTGGCTTAGTCATGGACGTGAACCCCGAGTTCACGTCTCACGTGGACGGCGCACCGGCGGCGGGGGGCGGGGGGGGGCCGGCGTATCGCTATGGCCAGGTCGATCCGCAGCTGGGCGTGAATCTGCGCTGGGGCATCACGCAAAACCTCAGCATGACCGGCACGGTCAACCCCGATTTTTCCCAGGTGGAAGCCGATGTCGGCCAGGTGACCGTCAACGAGCGCTTCGCCCTGTTCTTCCCCGAGAAGCGGCCGTTCTTCCTGGAAGGCCTCGAGCAATTCGATACGCCGAATGCGCTGATCTACACGCGCCAAATCCACGCCCCAGTGGGGGGCGCCAAGCTCACGGGAAAAGTGGGTGGCACCGGGATCGCCTATATCGGTGCGGTCGATGACAACGAGACGGCGGGCGCTCCGCATCCGGTATTCAACCTACTCCGCCTGCGTCGTGACCTGGGCGCCTCGTCGACCGTTGGGCTGGCGTACACCGACCGGGTTGCCGGCAGCGATTGGAACCGCGTGCTCGCGGCAGACGCGCGCGTCATCTGGGAGAAGATCTGGTTTTCGTCGGCGCAGTTCGCGGGATCCTGGACCAAGGACGCGGCCGGGCAGCTGTGGGACGTCACGCTCTACGATCTGACGGGATATTCGTACGGCAACCACGCGGAGCTGGTCGGCATCAGCCCCGATTTCAAGGCGTCGAGCGGCTTCGTGAATCGCGTCAACGTCGTCCACGGGCGGCTCTTCAATCGGTTTACGCGGTACGGGAAGCCGGGCGCGGCGCTGGAGAACGCGACGACCTATCTCCTGATTCAGCCCACGTGGCGCTATGACGACTTCTTCAAGTTTCGCCGCACGCTGGAAGGCTCGATTCAGCAGCAGTTCCAATTCACCCTACGCGGCGGCTGGTTCGTGACGGCGCTGTGGCAAAACCTCCACCAGCGATTCGACAGCGCCGATTACAGCGGCTATCAAGTAGACTCTGGCGGCACAGCCGTGGCGTTCGTCGTTCCGCCTGGTCTCTACAACATGTGGGGCGGGCTCGGCGCCATCAGCACACCCAATCGTGCGGTGAAGGCCGACGTCAGCATCGGCTATGTCTCGGGCCCGATCTTTGCCGAAGCGTCCGAAGGCCGCGCGCTCAATGTCTACACCGCGCTCGAATGGAAACCGACGTCTTCGCTTCGCGTCGCGGCGCAATGGCCGCATCAACGCATCACGCGCGCCCGCGACGGCAGCTGGTTCTCGACGGCCGACATCCCGCGCCTCAAGATCGAGTACCAGCTGAAGCGCGACATCTTCTTTCGGTATGTCGGCCAATACACCGCGCAGCGACGGGACGCGTTGCGCGACCCGCGGACGGGCGACTCGCTCATCGTCAGCGGCAACCAGCCGCCGGAGCCCGAATTCCGCAACGACTTCTTGTTCTCCTACAAGCCGACGCCCGGTACCGTGCTGTTTCTGGGCTACGGCAGCTCGCTCACCGAGCAGGATCCGCTCAGCTTCCGGCGTTTGTCGCGCACCGCGGATGGCTTCTTCCTCAAAGCCAGTTATCTCTTTCGGATGTGATCACTCTCGACCATCAGCTCCTCGAGGAGCGCCTCGCGAAGCAGCGCCAGTACGTGCTCGCGAACACCCGTGCGCGCTGGGGGTTCGTGGGGTTCGGCATCGTGCTGCTGGCAGCGGTCAAGCTTGCCGGTATCACCCCAGTCTCGTCGTGGTTCATACTTGCCTTCGCCGCGAGCTTCGCGGCGGCGAATGCCGGCGTGCGCCGGGTGGTGCAGCGCGGCGCGTTCCAGCCCTGGTACGCGCAACTGAATCTGGTCGTCGGCTGCCTGCTGATCTCGGCCGTGCTCTATGCGATGGGACCGAACGGCCACGTGCTCTATGGCGCCTATCTCATCGCCCCGCTGCAGGCGGCCTTGTATCTCGAGCGCCGCGAGGCGTGGGGCGCGCTGATCATCAACCTCGTCGCGTTCACGCTGGTCACCGCTCTCGCCCAGGTCGCCGGTCACGGGTGGCCGTGGGCGCTGTACATCCAGGAAGGCCTCGTCCTCGTCTTCGCCTGCGTGGCGCTCGTGCCGATGCTGGTCCAAATCGTCGATCGCCTGCGCAGCGCGCGCGGCGTGCTCGGCGAGATCGAGCGCGGCGACCTCACCCGGCAGATGGACAGCAGCGCGACCGACGTCGCGACCGACGAGCTGGGCTACCTGGGCGTGAGCGTGAATCGCACGACGGCGGCGATCGCGGAGATCATTCGCGAGATTGGCCGGCAGGGTCAGGCGCTCGCCACGATGGCGGGCGAGCTGGCCGGGGCCTCCCGCGAGCTGCAGGCCGCGTCCCAATCGATCTCCACGACGACGGATCAGCTTTCGCAGGGGACGGAACGCCAGCGCCAGCTCATCGGCTACGGGCGCCAGGATTCTGAAGCGGCCTCCGGTCTCGCGACCACGCTGCACGCTCGCGCCCAGGAGGCCGAGCGCCAGATCACGGAGATCGCACTCCAGGCGCATCGTCGCGGCGAGGAGGTCGCCAAGGCCAGCACGCTGCTCATGAACTTGATGGTCCACATGGATCACGCGTCCGAGGTCGCGGCGGTGCTCGACAAGGAGTCGCGCGAGATCGGGAAGCTGGTGGACGGCATCACGCGCATCGCGAGCCAGACCGATCTGCTGGCGCTCAACGCCGCGATCGAGGCGGCGCGCGCGGGGCAGCACGGGCTCGGGTTCCGTGTCGTCGCCGGCGAGGTCAGAAAGCTCGCGGAGCAAAGCTCACGCTCCGCCGAAGAGGTGCGGACGAAGGTTCGCGCAACACAGGACCAGATCAGCCGGGTCGTGGACGCCATGCAGAAGGGCCGGGAGGCGGCGAAAGGCGTCGGCAGCGTCGCGACGACCGTGCACGGCGCACTCGATGCGATCTTCGCCGACCTGAACTCGACGGTCCAGTTCGCCACGACGTTCGCGGCCGAGACCGAGAATCAGACGAAGCGGATGCGCGAAGTGTTGCGCCGGATGGAGGAGGTTGCCGCGATCGCCGATGGGGCCGCGACGGGTGCGCGCCAGACGTCCGCGGCAACGGCGCAGCAGCTCGCCTCACTCGGCGAGCTGACCAGCACATCGCAGCATCTATCCGACGCCGCCGCGATGCTGGCGCAGACGATCAGGCGCTTCCGAGTTAACGGCGGTTCGAAATGAGCCGCTTGGTCTGAGCGTTCGCGGTGCGGCGAACCTCGTCGACATCCGCCGTCTTCAACACACCGTCGCGCACGACAATGCGCCCGTCCACGATCACATGCCGGACGTCGGCGGGTTGCGCGCTGTAGACAATCCGGGAAATGAGGTCCGCGTCCTCCGGCTGTGCATGCGGGGCGGCGAGGTCGAGCACCACCGCATCGGCGCTTTTCCCCACTTCGATGGACCCGATCTCCGACTCGAGCCCCAGCGCCCGCGCGCCGCCGAGTGTCGCCAGCTCCAGCAAGATCGGAGCCGGCATCACCTCGGGTCCGAGCCGGGGCTTCTGAATCAGCGCCGCGAGCCGCATCTCCGCGAACGCATCGAGCCGGTTGTTGCACGGCGCGCCATCGGCGCCGATGCCGACGCGGCAACCGGCGGCCAGCATCTCGGGGATCGGCGCGATGCCGCTGCCGAGCTTCAGGTTCGAGCTGGGACAGTGGACGACGTTGGTCGCTTGGCGCGCCAGCCGCGCGATCGCGTCGTTGTCCACCCACACGCAATGCGCCAGCGCGGCCCGCGGTCCGGAAATGCCGACCGAGTCGAGATAAGCGATCTCGTCGTGGCCGGTCTCGCGCTTCACGGTATCGAGCTCCAGTGGTGTCTCGGCGGCATGCGTATGAATCACCGCGCCCGCTTTTTCGGCCAGATCGCTCACGGCCCGCAATAGTGGACCGGTGCAGCTCGGCGCATACCGCGGGGCAAAGCAGTAGCGCAGCCTGCCACCGGCGGCGCCGTGCCAACGCGCGCACAGGTCCGTGCTCTCCGTCAGCGCTTCGTCCGTCGGCTCGCGCAGTGCCGGTGGGCAGGCAGCCGCGTCCATCAGGCACTTCCCCGCTGTCGCGCGAATGCCGATCGCCTCGAGCGCCTCGAACGCGGCACCAGTGTGATGCACCGTTTCCATGTCGAGGATCGCCGTCGTCCCGCCGAGCAGCAGCTCGGCGGCGCCGAGCATCGCGGAGGCATGGATGGACGCCTCGGTGTGGGCCGCTTCGAGCGGCCAGATCCGTTTGGCGAGCCAGGCTTCGAGCGAGAGATCGTCGGCCAGTCCACGGAACAGCGTTTGGCAGAGATGAATGTGGGCTTGGATGAGACCGGGGAGGATGATGAGCCCGCTGCAATCCAGAATTGTAGCCTTATTCGTTCCAACTTTCCCACGTTCCAACTTTCCAACGCCTTTTATTCGCCCGTTCTCCACGAGCACATCGGCGTCGAGGATGCGCCGCGATGCGTCCATGGTCACGACGCGCCCGCCTTTCAACAGCAGCGGTGTACTCAACGGAGCTTCAGGAGATCAGCGGGATCGAAGGCGACGGCGCCATACTGCGCGCCCCAGTGCAGGTGGGGTCCGGTCACGCGTCCCGTCGCGCCCACGCGGCCGATGAGCTGGCCGCGCTCGACGGTATCACCGGCGGCGACCAGCGCGCGACTCAAATGATGGTAGACGGTCATCAAGCCGTCGCCGTGATGCAGGAAGACGGAGGTGCCGCCGTAGAAGAAATCGCCGACCAACGCCACGACGCCGCGATTCGACGCGCGCACCGGCGCGCCCTTCGGGCCGGCGAGGTCGAGCCCGTAATGCCGGCTGCGCCACACGCCATTCACCTTGCGCCCCGACCCGAACACGCTGGTGACGCGCGACGTGCGCGGACGCATGAAGGGGGCTTTCCACAGCCTCGGCAGCTCGTGCGCGCGTCGCGCCGCGTCACGCACCAACACCTGTTCGCGGTCGATGCGCGCCCGTAGCGCGCTGTCGGGAGGCGGGGTGAATCGCTCCGCGGCGCGCACCTCCTCATTCGCCGGCGCTTTGCGCGCCACAACCGGCACGGCTGCCCTGTGGCCGATGACGGCACCGTCCCAGCGAATGGAAAGTGTCACCACCTTGACGCTGTCGGAGGCGGTCAGCGGCACGGCGGCGAATGCTTTCCCATCCCGGAAATGCAGTGGCTCGCCCGCGACCTCGCCGGTCACGGCGTCCGGTGCCGACACGACGATGAGCGAGCCCTGACGCGGCAGCTCCGGCTGCCATGTGATCTCCTGGACCGCCGTCACCACGGCGAGCACGAGCAGCAGCATCAGGTCGCGATGCGCGGATGGGCTGACCCGCTGTCGGCAGATGACGGCAAATCGAAGTAGGCTTCCACTTCATCGAGCAGCTCCTCGTCGGAGTAGACTCCCGCGAGGATCCGCTCCGCGGTGCCGGGCTCGACCAGCACATAGCCGAACGGATAGTCCACGCCGTTCAGCAGAATCATGCGCCGCTGGTGGTTCGGCAGGGCGACGTAGATCGTGTCGGAATTCGTCGGTATCAGCGTGATGTTGTTTTTTCCCAACGTGCCGACGATCGCTTCGGTCGTAAAGTTCAGCTCGTCGAGCGCTTCGGCCTGATCATCGGCCGACAGCGTATCTGCCGCCGCCAGCCAAAACACGACGACCGTCTGCTCCGTCACGAGGCGAGGCGCGAGCAGCGCGCTGTCCGCCGAGTCGCGCGGCGTCAGGTCTGCGGCGTTGCGGGAGTCGTTGGTGCGAGTGGCGACGGCGGCGTTCTGTGGCCGGCAGGACGCCAATAATGCGATCGCGAGGCACGTTGCTGCGCGCATGGCGGACAATATACTTAGCCCATGACCGTTGCTCCCCCCGCGCCCCCCGCGCCCCCCCCGCAGGCTCCGGCCGTCAAACGCCATCACTGGATCGTGCGCCTCACGCACTGGACGACGTTTGTTTCGCTGCTGGGCATGATCATGAGTGGGCTGCAGATCTACAGCGCGTACGCGCGCTTCGGGGAGCGCGGTGGACCCTATTACTACAATGCGTTCCAGGACCGCCAATTCCCGGCCTGGAGCCGGCTCGGCGGCTGGCTCGCGGGAGCGTTGAACTGGCACTTCGCGCTGATGTGGCCGCTCATCGCCGGGGGCGTGATGTACGTCTCGTATCTCGCCTACAGCGGCGAATGGCGCTCGCTGCTGTTCCGCCCGCGCGACATCCGCGGCGCGATCGAGATGCAGAAGTACTACCTGCGGCTACGGAAGGACCACCCGCCCCAGGGAAAGCACAACCCGCTCCAGAAGCTCGCCTACACGTGCATCGTGCTGCTCGGCATTCTGTCGGTCCTGACCGGATTCGCGGTTTACAAGCCGACGCAGTTGTCCTGGCTCACGGCGCTGTTCGGTGGCTTTCAGGCGGCCCGCTATTGGCATTTCTGGGCGGTGTGGATCTTCACCGGCTTTCTCGTCGTCCACGTCATCCTCGTCTTTGTCGTGGACCCCGCGTCGCTGCGCGCGATGATCTCGGGATGGTATCGCGGGAGGTTTCCCAGCCATGATTGACCGGCGCAGCTTCTTCAGGCTCGCCGCCGGTGCCGGCGGCGCCTCACTCGTGGCCGCGTGTGGATGGGATGGCGGCAACGCAGTCCGACCGCTGTTGCTCGATGTTAGCCGGATCAACGACTGGGTGGGCGAGAAGGTTCTCTTCTCGACGCGGCGTCTCGCGCAGCAGTACGACATTTCCCAGCGTACCACGCGGCTGCCGAGCTATTTCATCTCGCCGACGATGCCGGAGCTGAGGGATCCGGCGAAGTGGCAGCTGCGCGTGGACGGGCTGGTGCGCAAGCCGCAGTCGCTGTCGCTCGACGATTTACGCGCGCTGCCGCGCACGACCTACACCGTCAAGCATCATTGCGTCGAGGGGTGGAGCGCGATCGCGACGTGGCACGGTGTGGCGGTCTCCGCGATCGCGGAGCGCTGCGAGCTGCTGCCGGCGGCGCGCTACGTGCGGTTCGATTCGTTCGACTCCGGCTACTCCAACGGCTGGGATCTCGCCAGCGCGATGCATCCGCAGACGATCCTCGCGTACGGCATGAACGACAATCCGCTGCCAGCCGCGCATGGCGCGCCGTTGCGGCTCTACGCACCGACCAAACTCGGCTACAAGATGACGAAGTACCTGGTCTCGATGACGTTCACGGCGGACCGGCCGGGTGGGTATTGGGAGGACCAGGGCTATCCGTGGTTTGCGGGGGTGTGAGGGGAGGTCGTCCACAGCTCGGCTGAGCTTTTGCAGTCTAACGTGCGACGTGGTGTGTTATCGAGACTGTCTCTGAGTTCGAGGAGACCCGAATGAATCAGGTTAATCACTAGTTAGGCGGCTCCTGTCGGATGACTGCAATCCCACTGATTCTTCGTGAATCGATCGCGTCGACGTAATGGGTCCGGATCGTTCCTGTGCCTTCCTCACGCTGTGATCCTGCCGCCTAACAAGATCATCTCCGGTAGAGACCAGATCCTTTGATAAAGAGCATCCCGCTCGGATTAAACGAGAACTCTAGGACACTTGCCTCGCCGTTGTCCGAGCATAAGCAAACAACCGTGTCATCCGAGCGCGCGACCACGAGGTACACACCACTCTTCCGTTGCTCAACAAGCGTTGGCGATCTCATGAGGAGGGGAACTCCCGGCGGCGAAGTGTAACTACTAGTGGTACTGAAGTAGTGAGCGTACCTGAAATCGCTATCAAATCTGTACTCACTTACTGTTCGTCTGAATTCCCCGAACCCGATCTGGCCCCGTTGTTCAACCTGCGACCATTGACCCTCTAGACGTTTCCGCTCTGCCGAAGAATCCCGAATGCCAGTGATTAGGACCCCAGCTGCAACATCTGCTTGCTGTGCTGAGAATTGGTACGCTTCGATTAAGCGGTCCCGTAAGACTGGGTGCGCAATCGCAGAACTGCTTGCTCTGACGGCGTCGTAGATCACTCTCCAATTCCCGTCATTGTCGAACGGCCGCATTGTCCCTCTCCGCCTCAAAGAAAGGTGAATTGCCGCGAGGCGCGTTGGGTATAGAGACGGCGCACGGCAAAGTCAAGCAAGAACAGCTCGGGCTGAGGAGCGCTTCGACGGTTAAGGAGGAACTCTGATACACTACTGGCCGTCCTCAAGCGCGCCATGGGAGAGCTTCGGCCATGTCGCCGCCTAACACGCGCCTGAAGCTGACGGTGCGCGTAGATTGTGGAATGAGTTTTTCTTCAGCGCGCCGCAGCTTAAGCGCGATCCGTTAGGCGGTTGCCAAAGTTCGAGGGCGATCAAGATGCCCCAAGTTCAGCACGAAATCTCCATTACGTATCTCGACGGCCATACCGCGGTCGCCGCGTCGACCGGAAACAACGCAGCCTGGCTCTGCGTCTGCCACAGACCAGTTCCCCTCCTGGGCTACTCAGATGACGCTCAACGGATCAGCGCGGCTGCAGTTGTCGAATGTCCGAAATGTCAGCGAAAGTATCGAGTCGTGGCGCCAAGCAAGCGTAACGTGCCAACCGAAGTGGTCGAGCTTCGGTGAACATTCCTTTTGTGCGCCAACGTGCAGCAGTGCTCCATCAATCGTGTCGTCCCGCCCACTTGCTAGGGCGGCGTACGTTAACCGCCATCCGTTAGGCGGCCCCCGCGTGGGTTCATACTTATTCCGAGCGGAATACCCAGTCCCGCTGCCTGTCGGCAATCGGCCGTCACCCGAAGACGTCGCGGCCTGGCTCGAACGCCTGATCCGCTCCGAGAATGTCAGCGTTCAGCGGGTCGGAGAAACCACCCTCGAGTTCCGCTCGCGATTCAGGCTCAGTCGATCGCATGATTCGCTCGCCTCTTTCGCTCGCGGCGAAGTAGAGGTCATGGGTGGTGCAGACGGACCAATTATTGAAGTGCGCGCGAACCCTCACCTCTGGCGTGGCCTGATCCCTCTCGCGCTTGTCGGTCTCTTTGGATGGACTGATGCAGCAGCGAGCTTGCGGTGGGGAGCTGGATTAGGCGGCATCGTTATCGGCGGAATCCTCCTTTTCTTGAACTGGTCACGCCTCAATATGTTCTTGATTTCGACCGCGGCGAGCCTACGTACCTGGCGCACTGGCCGCCCGTATTTGCCGCTACCGACGGACAGCGGGGCCGCCTAAAACGCGCTTGAAGCTGCCGGCGCTGACCTACTGTGGAGGCCATCTGTTTGTGAAGACTGAAAGCTCGCGCTGCAGCTTAGGCGCATTCCGTTAGGCGGCGCGATCATGTGGGGAGCACGCGGCGATGGCCTATGAGTGCCCACGATGTGGACAGCCCGTTCGCCGAGGATACAGCAGTACGGCCCAGCATGCTGCTGGGTTAATCGGTGCTCTCTTTTACGCGGCCTTCGGTTCCTTCCAGTGCGCGAAATGCGGAACCGTTGCAAGACGGGAGTTCCCGCCGGAGGTCAGAACCAGGATGGCCACGGGCTCATTTCTCATGGTGCTCGGCGCAATCGTCTTGATCGGCTTCGTGCTGTGGATCGTGTCCAAGATGTAGGTCCTGTTGCGGCAATTACTGAACAGTTCAGATGATAGGGGCTATCCGTGGTATGCGGGGGTGTGATCTAGGCCTTCGCTTTCTTCGCAGGTTTCGACTTGCCAGACCCGTTGAGGCCGACCGCTTGGCGAACGAGCGCCTTGAAGGCGGACTCGTCAACTGCTTCTCCTTCGTGGATGTCGATCGCGCGGCGGACGTTTCCGTCGAGACTTGAGTTGAAGAGACGGGCCGGATCCTTCAGCAACGCGCCCTTGGCGAAGGTCAGCTTCACCACATGCTTGTAGGATTCGCCAGTGCAGAGGATGCCGTCGTGCGACCAAATCGGCGTGCCCATCCACTTCCACTCCTCGACGACGTCCGGGTCTGCCTGCTTGATGAGCTGGCGCATTCTGCCGAGGGTCTCCCCGCGCCAGTCCGCGAGTTCGGCGATTCGCTTCGAGATGAGCTCCGATGCCTTTTTCATGTTCTCCTCCTCGCGGGCACGCTTCAACTCATCTTCTTCTCCTAGAGGCTCGGTGTCAGGCCAGCGGCCTGAGGGCGTACCGCCCGTAGGCCACGAAGGCCACCAGCAGTCCCATCACGACGCTCCAGACGAGCGGGTTGGTGGCGGCCAGTTTCAGCGAATACCGCGCATACAGGCCGGCGAGGGCCAGGGTCTCCAGCGTGAGCGCGGCGGCGGCGAGTGGGGTCACGGCCGGGACGACCAACAGGACCGCGCCCAGCATCTCGAGCACGCCGAGGGCGCGCCATCCGCCGCGCGGGAGCGCGCGCATGTGATTCGCGAGCACGTCGAACTTGAACGTCTTGTATGCCCCACCCGAGAGATACAGCAGGGCGAGCGCGATCTGGATGATCCACAAGAGAACGTTCATCGGCTTCTCCTCGATAATGGGGAAAGCGGAAGGAGCCTGCGGGGTCACCCGATACGCGCTAGCGCATCGTGCATCTCCGCCGCCGTCGCAAACCGATCCGCCGGCTGCTTCGCCATGGCCTTCAGAATCACCAGCGCCAGCGGCCCCGGTACCTCGGGATTGGTCGCCCGCGGATCGGGCGGCTGCTCCTCCAGATGCTTGGCGACCAGCGCCCACGTCGTCTCCGCCTCGAACGGCACCTTTCCGGTCAGGCATTCGAACAGCACGACGCCCGCGGCATACAGATCGCTGCGTGGATCGAGCTCCGCGCCCGACAGCTGCTCGGGCGACATGTAGTCGGGCGTGCCGATCGACACCCCGGCCTCGGTGAGCCCCTTGCCCTGCGGCGGATTGGCGAGCCGCGCGATGCCGAAATCCATCACCTTGAGAAAGCCGCTCGGCTCCACCACGATGTTCTGCGGCTTGATGTCGCGGTGAATCACGCCCTCGGCGTGGGCGACCTCGAGGGCGCGACACAACTGCTTGCCGACCGTCAGCGCGACCGGCACCGGCAGCTTGCCGCGCGACACGATGAGCTGCTTCAACGACGTGCCCTCGACGTACTCCATCGTGAGGTAGTACATCCCGTTTTGCTCGCCGAGGTCGTAGGTGCGGACGACGTTGCGGTGCGCGATCTTGCGTGCCAGACGGATTTCCTGCTTGAAGCGATCCAGCGCCACCGTCCCGCCCGCCAGCGCTTCCGGCTTGAGTGTCTTGATCGCGACGGGCTCCTGCAGCTCGCGGTCGAACGCCCGGTAGACGACGCCCATGCCGCCGGCGCCCAGGATCTCCTTGACCTCGTAGCGGCCGGCGAACGTGGCGCCGGGACGCAGCTGCTCGCCACCGGCCGCGCGCACCGCGGTGGGCACGGAGTCCATGCGTTGCGTCGCGGCGGCCCCGGACGCCTGCATCATGTAGTCAACCAGCGCCGCCTTGGCCTTCAGATCAGCAGCGAGTCCCCTGAATGCGTTCGCGAGAATGCCGATCTCATCTCGCGATTTGACCGGTATGTCGACGCTGTAGTCGCCTTCCTGCAGCTGGCGCGTGGCGATCGCGAGCCGCCGCACCGGCCCGGCAATCTGGCGGGCCTGCACGAACGCGAACACCAGCGCGAGCACCACGCCCAGCGCCACGGCCCACAGCATCGTGCGCTGCAGCGCGTTGAACGCCGCCAGCTCCGACTCGCGCGAGCGCAGCGCCACAAAGCCGCCGCGCACGTCGCCGCTGGGCGAGCGAATCGCCCCCGCCAGCCCGATCAAATGCTGCTTCCCGAGCTCGGCAGCGAGCGCCATCCCTTCCCCACCGGTGTCCGCCGCCAGCGCCTCGGCGTTGACGGTGCTCTGCAACGCGGGAGCGATATCCTGCGCCGGTACGGTGCTGCCGACGACGACGGGCTTGTTCAGCGTATCGAGCGCGAAGAAGACGACGTCCGAGTTGGTGGATTGCTTGATGGCGCCGGCGAGCGAGTCGTCGACCTGGTAGGTGGCGACGAGCGCGCCCAGCGGGGCGGCGGTGGGCCGATCGCGCAGCGGCGTGCCGATCGCCATGAACATCGTGCCCTGGACGTCGTCGAGCCACGCCCCGCTCGTCTGATCGCCGCTCAGCGCGTTTGCGACGAGGGGCGCGATCGACAGATCGCGATCGTATTGCTCCCGATAATCGGTGCGCGCGATCAGGATGCCGTCGCTATTCGTGACGAGCACCCAGGCGGCATCGATCAGGCCGCGAATGTCATCCGCCTGATCCAGCGCCTCGGCGCGCGCCCGCTGGTTGAGCAACCGCTGCCGGTACTGGGGAACGTCGGTCGCCACGGTGCTGGCGCGTCCCAGGGTGCGGGTGCGCGCGGCGAGATAGTCGTCCACCGCGCGGCGGGTGGAGAGCAGCGCGCGGTGAATCGCCGCATCGGCGGTGTGATTCGCTTTCACCGACGTGACGCCGAACGTAATGCCCAGCACCGCCACGACGAGCAGCGCCGACGCGAGAAAGATCTTCGCGGTCAGCCCGAACGCGGGCGCGGGGGGGCAGGGG
>DASPXD010000058.1:0-7800 GCA_035637435.1 Gemmatimonadales bacterium | reverse complement strand
CCTGACAGGCGCGCTGGCGTTGACCCGCATGCTCGCCCAGCTGCTGTACGGAGTGAAGCCAACGGATGCGCTCACTCTCGCGGGGGTGTCGGTGCTGCTCTTGCTCGTGGCGCTGGCCGCCTGCGTCGTGCCTGCCCGGCGGGCCACGCGGGTGGATCCGATGATCGCGTTGAGGGCTGAATGATGGACACCGTCCTCCAGGACCTCCGTTATGCGCTGCGGACGCTGCAGCGGGCGCCTCTGTTCACGTTTGTTGCGGTGCTGACTCTGGGGCTGGGCATCGGCGCTACCACGGTCGTTTTCACCATCCTGAACGGCGTCGTGCTACGTCCTCTGCAGTATGACGCGTCCGACCGGCTGTTCGGTATCTGGGAGCAGAACGAGCGGGGGGACTACCGGCTGGGGTCCTACCCGGCGTTCCGCGATTGGCGCGCGCAGAGCGACGTCTTTGAAGCATTGGCGTACATCCGGGGATCGTCCGCCCTCATGCCGGGACATGACGGCGCTCGTCGGGTGGGCGCCGCGTTTGTGTCTGACGAGTTCTTCGAAGTACTGCGAGGCCCGCCGCTGATCGGCCGCCTATTCTCGCCCGATGAGCAGCGACCCGGCGGCGCACCAGTGGCCGTCCTCACGCATGCCCTGTGGCGTGAAGCGTTCGGCGGTGATCGCAGTGTCATAGGATCCACAATCCGGCTGAATGAGGCGACCTACTCCGTTGTTGGCGTCCTTCCCGACTGGTTCCAGTTCCCCAGTTGGGCCGGAGTGTACCTGCCGCTGAGCACAGTCCTTCCCACGGACCGAATCCTCGCACAGCGCGGATTTCATGCCGACAGCCGAATCGTCGCGAAGCTCAAACCCGATGTATCGATCAAGCAGGCGCAGGCCGCGATGGCCGCCATCCAGGCTCGGCTCGCGACCGCCTATCCAGTCGAAAACCGTGGCTGGACCCGAGTCGAGTTCGTGTCACTATTCGAGGAGGAGCTGCAGTTCGGTGCGGTGCGGCCCGTGCTGGTTTTGCTCGCCGCCGCGGTCGCTGCCGTTTTGCTGCTTGCGTGCGCCAACGTCGCGAACATGACACTCGTGCGGGCAGCGCGGCGATCTCGGGAGCTCGCGATCCGAGCCGCGCTGGGCGCCGGACGAGGACGCGTCGCACGCCTGCTGTTGACCGAAGCCATCCTCGTGGTGTTCGCGGGAGCTGGGCTTGGTTTGCTGTTGGCGTGGTGGGCGACTGGCGTAGTGCGAGCGACGGCCCCGGCCGGGTTGCCGCGCGTCAGTGAGATCGCGCTCGATGCGCGGATGCTGGGTTTCACGGCGCTGATTTCTCTTCTGGTCACAGTGGCGATCGGCGTGGCGCCAGCCGTGCGTCCTCCAATGGCGGATCTTTCGCAACCGCTAAAGGCGGGTTCACCGGGCACCGCGGGTTCGGGACTCTGGCCGCGGCTGCGGTCTTCACTGGTTGCGTTAGAAGTTGCTCTGGCGCTGGTGCTGCTGATTGGGACGGGTCTCCTGGTGCGCAGCCTTTGGACACTGAGCCATGTCAATCCTGGATTCGACCCGCAGGGCGTCGTCACATTCGCAGTTTTTCCGCCGCCGCAGTATGACGCTCCTGAGCGTGCTGTCGCCCTGTATCAACGTGTAGCTGGCGCGATCGCGGCGCTTCCGGGCGTCAAAGAAGTCGCGCTGTCGAACCATTTGCCGCTCAGCGGCGCATACCTCCCCCGGCCCATCGAGATTCCGGGGCGCCAACCCGACGCGCAGAACGATCAGCCCGTGTTGTTCCGAACGATCTCAGCCGAGTATTTCGAAACGCTGCGCATTCCCATGCGCAGCGGCAGAGTCTTTACGGCGACTGACGTCGCATTGGCCTCGCATGTGGCCATCATCAATGATGCGCTCGCCCGTCGCTATTGGCCGAAGCAGAATCCCGTCGGCACGTACATCACGTTGTTCAAATCAGCGCAGGCTCGAGCGGATTTCGGACAGCGCTTTTCGGTCGAGATCATCGGCGTTGTGAGCGACGTGCGGCACACTGGCTTGCAGAACGAGCCCTCCCCCGAGGTCTACATCCCGTACACGCTGAATCCTTGGGGATACATGAACGTCGTGGTCCGCACGGCGGGCGATCCGGACGCTCTGCTGCCTGTCCTTCCACGCGTGATCAGCGCCATCGACCCGGACATTCCGGTCACGGGTGCTCAACGCCCTGCCGCGCTCACTGACGTTGTGTCCGGACAGCTCGCGCGCGAGCGCCTCACCGTCACCGTGCTCTCAGGATTTGCCAGCGGGGCATTGCTGCTGGCGGCGCTTGGCATCTTCGGTGTGATCGCGTACGTCGTGACACTCCGGACACGCGAGTTCGGAGTGCGTGCGGCTTTGGGTGCTACGCCACGCCAGATCGTGCGGCTCGTGATCCGTCAGACATTGTGGATTGTGACCACGGGGCTCGTGCTCGGCCTCGCGGCCGCGCTCGCGTTGACTCGTCTCATGGTGGGACTCTTGTACAACGTCCCCCCGAGGGACGCAGCGACGTTCGCCAGCCTCACAGTGTTCGTCGGAATTGTCGCGCTACTGGCGTGCTACTTCCCGGCGCGCCGCGCAACACGCATCGATCCGATGATCGCGCTGAGGACTGAATAGGGGCTTGGGACGAGGGGTTAGGGGCTAGGGGGGAATGGACACTCTGTTGCAGGACGTCCGCTACGCGCTCCGTCAGATGAGGCGATCACCCGTGCTCGCCACGGCGATCGTCCTCACAATCGGCCTCGGCTTGGGCGCGGCCACGGCGATCTTCACCACCTCAAATGCCGCGCTCGTGGAACCGCTGCCGTATGCGGAGCCCGGTCGCCTGGTGCAGGTCTCCGAGGTACGCGCTGGGACCGAGGAACGAAGCCCCACATCGTATCCGACGCTGCTCGACTGGCGCTCGCGCACCCGAAGCGTCCTCGCCCTCGAGGGCTACGACCCGGGTAATCTCACGGTGGGGCTGGGCGACGAGGCGCGAATGCTGCGCGGTGCGCAGGTGACCCCGGGCTTCTTCGGGCTGCTCGGAGTCCACGTGTCCGCTGGTCGCGATTTTCTGGCCGACGAGGATGGGACGACCGCCGCGGTGGCCATTGTCAGCGAACGCTTCGCGCGCTCCGTGGCCGCCGGGAAGGCACTGAATCAGATCGTCACGGTCAATGGCGCGCCCTGCGTCATTGTCGGTGTACTGCCGAGTTCGTTTCACTACGCCCTGCTCGGGAACGCGGACATTTTTGTCCCGCTTCAGCTCGACGACCGGCGGCGTACGAATCGGTTCAATCGGTCAATTCATGTCGTCGGGCGGCTTCAGGGCAACGTGTCATCCACGGGCGCCCAAGCTCAGCTCGCTAACGTGATGGCGGACCTGGCGAGCGAATACCCCGATGCGCTGGCGGGACGCACGGTCCAGGCGGTGGCCTTGCGCGACGTGCTCCTCGGCACCATGAAGCCGACCCTGGCCGCTCTGCTCGTCGCGGTGGCGCTTCTCCTGGTGATCATGGGCGCGAATCTCGCTCTGCTCATGTTGACGCGGTACGTCGAGCGCGCCCCGGAGCTCGCCTTGCGCTCCGCTCTGGGCGCTACACGCGCGCGTGTCTTGCGCCAACTCCTGCTGGAGAATCTCGCGCCCAGTCTCATCGGTGCCGCTCTGGCTCTGGCGATCGGTCAGATGACGACGAGCGTCGTGATGGCTGCGATTCCAGAAACTGTCATGATCGACATGCCGTACCTGACGCACGCCGGACTAGATGCGACGGTGATCGGCGTAATTGTCGCCATGGCGATCATCCTGGCGGTCGGCTTTGGGCTGGGGCCGGCGCTGCTGATGACGAAGGCGCGCACCCGCGCCGGCGATGCCCGGACGACGATCGCGCGCGGCGATCGACGTCTGCGCCGGGGCCTCGTCGCGGCGCAAATCGCTCTCACCATGGTGCTGCTGGTCTCATCGGGTTTGCTCGTCGTGAGCTTCAGCAACCTCGTCCGTCGCGATGTGGGAGTCCGCGATTCTGATGGGGTCGTCACGGCACACGCGCCGCTGGAGGGTCCGCGCTATCAGCAACCGCTTGCACAGAGCCAGTTCTACGAACAGCTACTGGCTCGCACTGCGGCGCTTCCCGGCGTGCGGCAGGCCAGCCTCATCAATGAAGTACCAGGCGGCGGAGGCGGCATCACGACCTTCGAACCGGTGGATCATCCGCAGCCACGCTCCGAGCAGCCTCGGGCGATGCTGCGGATCGTCGGAGGGTCATACTTCGCCACGTTGGGGATTCCGATCGTCGCCGGTCGCGCATTTGCACCGAGCGACCGCGGCGACACGCCTCCCGTTGCCGTCGTGAGCGTAACCTTCGCGAGGATGCTCGGTGGGCCAAGCTCGGCTGTGGGCAGGAGGGTGCGGCTCGCCGTGACCGATCACACGGAGTGGGAAGTGGTAGGTGTCGTCGGCGACGTCCAAGTCGTCGCTCTCGACGCAACCTCGCCGCCCGCGGTTTACCTCTCTCATCTCCAGGCGCCGGAAAACCGGATGACGCTGGTCCTGCGGACCGGGATGGAGGTCCCGTCTGTCGCGAATCAGGTTCGCGCGATTGTCAAGACATTGGATCCGGGAATCCCGGTGTATGCGGTAAACAGGCTCGATCAGCAGCTGAGCGAGTCGCGAGCGATCTTTAGCCGGCGCTTTCCCATGATTCTGTCCGGCGTGTTCGCGGTTGCCGCATTGGCGCTCACCCTCATGGCGCTGTATGCGATCTGCAAACACGAAGTCTTGACGCGCCGCCGCGAATTTGGAATTCGCCTGGCGCTGGGCGGATCCCCGCGCTCGATCCGGCGATTGGTCTTCAGTGATGGTTTGCTGCTCGTCGCGGTCGGAATCGGCGCGGGAGCGGTCGTCTCGACACTCGTCGCAGGCTCGCTGCGCGTTCTCCTCTTCGGCATTACCGCGACCGATTGGCGCGTGTACGCAGTGGTCACGGCAGCCGTTCTTGTGTCGGCGTTTCTTGCCACGTTGGGTCCGGCGCTACGCGCCGGCTCGGTGGACCCCAGCATCGCAATGAGGGCCGAGTAATGGACACACTGCTCCAGGACCTCCGCTACGCCGCGCGCCAGCTGGTCCGGAACCGCGGCTTCACGATCGTCGCCGTCCTCACGCTCACACTCGGCATCGGGGCCAACACCGCCATTTTCAGCGTCATCCGCGGCGTCCTGCTGCGGCCGCTGCCGTTCCCCGAGCCCGAGCAACTGATGCTCGCGGTGGGCGTCATCGGCGGCCGACGCGCCGGCGTGACAGCGCCGGATTTCATCGACTGGCGCGCGGGGAGCCGTACACTCGACCTCGGGGCGATGACGACTTACGACGCAAATCTCACGGGGATAGACGAGCCCGAGCGGGTGACCGCGGCGCGCGTCACGGCCAATTACTTCACCGTCCTGGGCGTGCGACCATTGCTGGGGCGCGTGTTTACGCCCGACGAAGAGCCCGAGGGCGCTCCACACGTCGTCGTGCTAACGGAAGGGTTTTGGCGCAACAGGTTGGGTGCCGATTCATCCGCGTTGGGCCGCACGCTTACGCTCGACGACGTGCCCTACACGATCGTCGGGGTGATGGGTGCCGGCGCTGAAGCCCTGCAGAACGGCGAGAACCTGTGGGTGCCGCTGGCGCTGCGGCGCAACGAGATCGCTGCCACCGGGGCGCGCTTTCTCGACGTTGTCGCCCGGCTTCATCCGGGCGTGAAGCGCGAGCGGGCGTCCGGCGAGCTCCAGGCGGTTGCGGCACGTCTCAAAGAGGTCCGGCCTTGGTCGAACAAGGATGTCAGCGCCGACCTCGTGCCGATGGCCGAGGTGGTGGTGGGCGACAGCCGCCGCCCGCTGCTGCTGCTGTTCGGCGCGGTCGGCTTAGTGCTGCTCATCGCCTGCGCCAACGTTGCGAATCTGCTGCTGGTGCGTGCGACCGCCCGTGGCCGCGAAAGCGCGATTCGCACCGCGCTCGGCGCCGGACCTTCTCGCCTCATCCGGCAGCTCCTCACCGAGAGTGTGGTGCTCGCCCTGCTCGGTGCCGCGGGCGGTTTGGTGCTCGCTGCGTGGGGCACGGGTCTGCTGGTGCAAGCGCTACCCGCGGGCACGCCGCGGCTCGATCAGGTGCGGCTCGACGGCATGGTGCTCGTGTTCACTCTCGTCGTCGCCACACTGACGGGCATTGTGTTCGGACTCGCCCCGGCGCGACGCGCGGCGCGTCCCGATCTCGTGTCAGAATTGACGGAGGCAGCGCGCGGCTCCGGAGGTCTCCGACGACGCAGACTCGGCGCGGCGCTGATCGTGGGCGAGATCGCCGTGGCGCTGGTGCTCCTCGTCTCGGCTGGCCTGCTGCTGCGCAGCTTTGCGGCCGTGACCCGCGTCGATCCCGGCTTCGATGCCGAGCACGTGACGGCGGTGCGGATCGCGCTGCCGGGCGGGCGTTACGGGTCGCCCGCGCAGTCGGTTCTGTTCTATCAGTCGCTGGTCGCCCGCGCCCGCGAGGTGCCCGGCGTCCAGGAAAGCGCTGTCGCGTCGAGCGTGCCATTCGGTAACGCCGGGTTCAGTCTCTCCATCGCGATCGAGGGGCGGCCTGCTCCCGCGCGGTTGGAAGACACCCCCGTGATCTTCCCTCGCGCCATCAGCGCCGGGTACTTCCACGCGATGGGCATCCGCCTGCTCGCGGGACGCGAATTCGAGTCGACCGACCGCAGCGGCGCGGTGCGCGTGGGGATCATCAATGAGACCGCCGCGCGCCGGTTCTTCCCGGGTGACAGCCCGTTCGGCCGCCGCTTCAAGCCGGATGACGACGGCGGCATGCTTCAGGTCGTCGGCGTCGTGTCGGACGTCCGCGGCTTCGGCCTCTCGAGCGAGCCACGCCCGGAGCTGTTTTTCCCGATCGAGCAAGCCCCGCCCACCCACTGGAATTGGAGCGGACGCGCTATGAGCCTCGTGGTACGCACCGGCACCGATACACGTCTGGACGCCGGCCTCCGCGACGCGGTGTGGTCGCTCGATCGGTCGCTGCCGATCTACAGCATCTGGACGGCGCGCGACCTGATTGCCCGCTCCGTGGCACCTCGCCGCTTGTTCATGTTGCTCATCGCGGGGTTCGCGGGTGTCGCGCTGCTGCTCGCCGCGATCGGCATCTACGGCGTCATGACATTCACGGTCAGCCAGCGGACGCGCGAGCTGGGCATTCGCGTCGCGCTCGGCGCGGTACGCCAGGATGTATTCCGGCTCGTAGTAGGCCGCGCCATGGCCCTCACGGGCATGGGTCTCGCGATCGGTGTCGCCGGCGCCGTCGCGGCAACTCGCCTCCTCACACAATCGCTGTACGGTGTGCGGGCCACCGATCCAATCACATACCTCGCCATTGCAGGCTTGATGTGCGTTGTGACGTTTCTGGCGAGCTATCTCCCTGCCCGCCGCGCGGCACGCGTCGATCCGATGGTCGCGCTGCGAAATGAATAGGTGTCAGGTCCCTGGTGTCGGGTGTCAGCGGCGACTGGTGACGGCTCGGAAGCCTTGGCACCAGGCCTCAGGTACCTGGCACCTGACACCCGGCACCCGGCACCCATGATCAGCCTTTCGAACCTGGAGAAATCCTTCCCCCAGGCCGACGGCCGGCTCTATGTGCTGCGCCGGATCTCGCTCGACGTCGCGAAGGGAGACTTCGTGACGATCATGGGCCCATCGGGGGCGGGGAAGTCCACGTTGCTCGCGGTGCTGGGCATGCTCGACGGCGACTGGACGGGAGAGTATCGCCTGGTCGAA
>DASPXD010000057.1:0-1846 GCA_035637435.1 Gemmatimonadales bacterium | reverse complement strand
GCAGGTGGCGATCGTCCAGGGACCCGACGGCGACGAGCTGACGATCGCCGGGCAGAAGGGCATTCACAACAACGTCGCGGTCGACGGCGCCGACTTCAACAATCCGTTCTTCGGCGAGCAGCGCGGCGGCCAGCGGCCGGCGTTCACCTTCAATCTCGACGCCGTGCAGGAGATCGTGGTGTTGCCGGGCGGCGCCAACGCAGAGTTCGGCCGCTCGTCCGGCGGGTTCGTCAACGTGATCACGAAGTCGGGGACCAACCAGCTGCGCGGCTCGCTGCACTACTTCGGCAAGTCGGATGCGATCTCCGGCACTCCCGCGCACGCCGGTGTGACGTTCGAGCCGGACTTTACTCAGCACCAGTTCGGGTTCACGCTCGGCGGGCCGCTGAAGCGCGATCGGGCCTTCTTCTTCCTGGCCTACGATCAGCAGATCTATGATGAGGTGAAACAGCGCTCACGGCCGCAGAGCACGGCGTTCGATTCGCTGCGCACCTGGATGAATACCGCGTATAGCGGCGCGCTCGGCGGCGACTTCGGGCCGATTTCCCGCACCAACGACGCGCGCGCGCTGCTCGCCAAGTTCGATTTCCACCTGTCGGCTCGGCACTCGCTGTCGCTCAAGTACAATTACACCTGGTCCGAGCAGCAGAACGGGACCTTCGACGTGGACACCTGGGCGCGCAGCGCCAACGGCTTGGAGCGCGACCACTCGAACGCAGTCAACGGAAGCCTCGTCTCCTACTTGTCATCCAATGCGTCGAACGAGTTTCGGTTCCAGTATTCGCGCGAAGACCGGCCCCGTCCGTATGACGGTGCACGGTCGGCGGCGCTGGGCACCAACCGCGCCGATCCGCCCGCCGCCCGGCCTTTCCCGGATGTCGCGATGGACTTCGCCAACCACTTCCGGTTCGGCATGCCGTTTTTCCTTCCGATCGACTATTACGACACGCGTGTGCAGGTGCTCGACAACGTGTCGCTCGCCAAGGGAAGCCACTTCTTCAAAGTCGGTGGTGAATACAATCGCGTGAACTCGGTGCAGACGTTCATCGGGTTCGCCAACAGCCGCTACATCTTTGGCTCGGTCCACGGCTTCCTGAGCTATCTGGCCGATTCGACGTATGTCGAGTGTTCGGGGGGAGGGACGGGAACTAACCGCACCTGTCCGGCCGGCCAATCGATCACCGGGCCGGTCCTGCTGTATCTGCAGCAGGCGGGCGTCGGTCAGTCCGTGAGGGCCTCGGGCACGCAGCAGATTCCGCAGAATGAGCTGGCGCTCTACATACAGGACACGTGGAAGCCCAATCCACGCTGGACGGTGAACTACGGCGTGCGGTGGGAAGCGCAGCTCGAGCCTGATCCGATCACGCCGCCGAGTCAGGTGTTCTTCGCGCCGTTCATCGGACAGACCGTGACGAACGCCAAGGGCTCTTTTGCCTTCCCGTCGGACGGCACGATTCCCTCCGACAAGAAGATGTGGCAGCCGCGCCTGGGGATCGCTTTCGACCCGCAGGGGAATGGCCGTCAGGTCTTCCGCGCCAATGCCGGCCTGTACTATGCGCGGATTCCTGGCCTCAATCTGGCGTCGACCCGCAGCACCAATGGGTCAAACGGGTTGACCTATTTCCGCAACAGCGCGCTCACCGGCGTGCTCGGCCCCGTTCCAGGGTTCGGCAACCTCTTGCCCGACAACGTGCCGGCCACCTCTGTGTTCTTCCCTGACGTCTTCGTGTTCGACAAGAATTTCCAGAACCCCCGCACTCTCAACGTCACGGTCGCGTACGAGCGGCAGTTAGGTGCCGACCTCGGTCTCATGATCAGCTACACGCATGCGCGGACCGATCACCTC
>DASPXD010000056.1:0-40394 GCA_035637435.1 Gemmatimonadales bacterium | reverse complement strand
CGCGTACGAGTAGGCATAGGCGCTGCCGGCCTGGGGAATCATCGCCGCCAGCTCGGCGTAGCAGAGGCCGGCCAGGGCACAGCAGACGCCCAGCAGAATGAACGAGAACACGAGCGCCGGTCCCGCCCCCGCGCGCACCATATTGCCGGCGGCATCATACTGGCCGGCGGCGGCGGTGCCGATCGCACCGAAAATGCCGGCGCCGATCACAGCCCCGATCGCGAGCATGATCAGATCGCCGGCACCGAGGACGCGGCGCAGCGAATGCGGCGTGTCGAGCTCGCCCACCAGGAGCTCGGCGATCGGCTTGCGCTTGAAGAGCTGCCGCACGCTTGTCCTACTTTCGGTGTGAGGCGTGAAGCCTAAGGAATGACGGTGACGCTGGCGAC
Source organism: Gemmatimonadales bacterium (assembly GCA_035637435.1). Classification (GTDB taxonomy): domain Bacteria; phylum Gemmatimonadota; class Gemmatimonadetes; order Gemmatimonadales; family GWC2-71-9; genus 20CM-2-65-7. Next base: position 40,005 of record DASPXD010000056.1, on the reverse strand, counting down.
GTAATCGACGTGCCGTCCATCGCGGGTCGTCGCCGGGTTGAACAGGTATCCCATCATCCGTTCCGTGAACTCGCGGCGGTAGCCCGAGTCCCTGATGGGAGGAGTCACCTCGACCCGGGTGACTCGGCCTTCGGCGGTCACCCAGAACCGGACCTCGTGACGCCGGCCCCGGGCTTCGCGAGGTGCGCCCGGCGGCGGAAAAATCGTCCACCGCGGCGAGGCGGGGAAAATATCACTCGCATTGCCGCCCGAGCCAGCGCCGGAATCGGCCCCGACGCCCGTCCCGGTGCCCGTGCCTCGCCCGCCTCCCGAACCGGGGCCTTGCCCCGCTCCACCCGTCGTGCCGGCGCCGGTCCCGACCGCCGCCGACGGCGGCGGCGCGATGACGATGGCCGGCGGAGGCACCTCGATCTTGACCGGCTCCGTCGCCGGGACGGCGATCGTGGGCACGGTGACTGCCGGCGGCTGTGGGATATCATGCGCCTGTGCCGCGGACGTTGCAGGCAACGCGAACCAGCTGACCGCCGGCCGCCCTCCCCCTCCTCCACCCCCGCGTGGACCTGAGCCGCCGCCGCCTTCGAACAACGCGGCGCCGCGCCACAGCACGAGGATCGCGATGGTGAGGTGCGCGACGAACGACAGTGCGGCCGCCCGCCCTTCACGGCGCCGCGGCAGCGGCAGCGCGTAGGCATTGAAAGCGGGACGCGACTGATCAGGCATGGTCTATAATTACACTAGAAGAAAAGGCGGGGCACGGTTTCGGCCGTGCCCCGCCTGTTTCACGCTGTGTTCGCAAGTCAGTGTGCCGCGGCAGCGCCCTCGGCCGGCGTAAACCCGATCACCTGCACGCCGGCGCCCTTCGCCACGTCCATCGCGCGGACGATGTCGCCGTATTTGCGGTTCGGCGCCGACTTGATGAACAGCAGCTTGGCGGGACGTTGATCGTACAGCTCGTGGAACTTTGCGTCGAGCTGCTCGAACGGTACCGGTTGCGTGTTGACCGCGTACGAGCCGTCGGGCTTCAGCTCCAGCACGATTTGATCGCTCTGCTGCTGCTTTTGCTTGGGCTGGTTCTTCTGCTCCGGCGGGACCTGCACATCGAAATCCCGCCGCGACAGCGGCAGGGTGATCATGAAGATAATGAGCAGCACGAGCAGCACGTCGATCATCGGCGTGACGTTGATGTCCGCGCTCAGGCCGCTGCCGGAGCCTCCGCTTCCCATGGCCATGGGTCAGTGCTCTCCGCGGGGCGTGCGTTCCTGCTCGGCAATGGCGCCGATCACGCGCACGCCCGCTTTGCGGGCGATCTCGAGCCCCGTCTGCACGCGCCCGTACTCGATCCCTTCGTCCGCCTTGAGATAGAGAATCTTGTCCACCGTGCGGGTGGCGTACAGCGACGTCAGCTGCCCAGGCAGATCCTCGTCGCTGATGAAGCGCGGCCCGGTGTACTTGCCCGTCCGCGGATCAGTGATGTCGAGATAGAACTTGCCGTCACGATCGATCCCCAGGCGGACTTCGCCTTCCGTTTCCTCGCGCGAATCGGGATTCTTGGCGCGCGGAATCGACGCCTGGAACCCGGCGGTGATCGCGGGCGTCACGATCATGAAGATGATGAGCAGCACCAGCATCACGTCGATCATCGGCGTGACGTTGATGTTCGCCGCGACCGCGCCTTCCGTCTTTTTCCCGCCACCCAGCGCCATTGGTCGCTATCCCTTGATCGGGCCGCTGGTCTGCGACGTCTTCTGGGTCTGGAATTCCTTGGTGAAGATCGACCGGCCGAACTCGCTGCCGACGCTCTTGATGAGGTAGTCGATCAGCTCCTTCGATGTGTAGGTCATTTCCACCGTGAGGAAGTCGATCTTGGTGGCGAAATAGTTGTACAGCCACACCGCCGGAATCGCGACGAGCAGACCGAACGCCGTCGTGATCAGCGCTTCCGCGACGCCACCCGTGATCGCGGCGAGCGAGCCCGAGCCGCCCGACGCCGACATGCCTTGGAACGCCGTCACGATACCCATCGTCGTGCCGAGCAGTCCGACGAACGGCGCGGTGGCGCCGGTCGTCGCCAGAATGCCGAGACCGCGCTTCAGCTCGGCCGTGATGATCAGCATCTGCCGCTCGACCGCCCGCTCGGCCGAGTTGATGTCGGCGGCCGTGATCGTCGCCCGGTCGCGCAGCAGCGGCTTCACCTCAGCGAGCGCCTCGCCCAGCACGCGCGCGACGTGACTCTTCTTGTTTTTCTCGGCCAGCGCGATGGCGCCGTCGAGCTGCTCCTCCTGCAGGTAGCGCGAGAACTCGGGCGCAAACTTGCGCGTCTCCTGCTGCGATTTCCTGAGGTAGATCTGCTTGGAAATGCTGACCGCCCACGACCAGGCCGACATGACGAACATGACGACCACAATGCCTTTGGCGAACAAGCCCATCGACGCCCATAGATCAGCGTAACTCATCGTGTCTCCCTATCGCTTGATTTTGAAATCGATCGGCAAATTCACCAGCACGCGAACGGCACGGCCATGCACGCGCGCCGGGCGGAACAGCGCCCGCAGCACGTAGTTCTTGGCCGGCTGATCGAAGCCGGGATTGGGACTCTGAATGACTTTCACCGACGGGGGCTCGGCGCGCCCCGCCGTGTCGATGATCGCTTGCACCAGCACACGCCCCTGCACGCCTGCCTGGCGCAACAGATCAGGATATTGCAGCGACGGCCCCGACAATACTTCGGGCCGCTCCTCCACCACCGATTCCATGAACACCTGATCGGACGGCACGAGACCGGTCCCGATGCCGCCCTCGACGCCCGTTCCCGTGTAGTCCTTGGGGTCGAAGTGCTCTTGGAGATTGATGGGCGGAATGTTCGTGGGAATGTCCGTCGGCGCGACCACCGTCTGAAATCCCTTGAGCTGCGGGACGTCCACGATGGGCGGCTGCTCCTCCGGCTTTTTCTGTTCGTCCTGATTCAGGAACACCATCGCCGTGTCGATGGACGCTCCCGCGTCTTTTTGTCCCGCCGTGAGCGTCGCCACAACCGCGGCCAGAACGATGACGCTATGTCCCACGAGCGACACGACGCCAAGACCAAACGCGCCCTTCTTGTTGGACTTGCGATTGGACTCGATGAGATGGTCGAACACCGCCGTTCCCTCCCGGGCTTGGTAGCTCATTAATTAGTACCCGCCAGCATTACAGCCGCTAGTAGAGCGAACATTACAAAACGATGACAGCCGGATGACCCCTTTGCCACCTGCATCATCGGACGTCGACGGTATCGTCCAGAGGATCGAACTCCACTGCCATGGTCACCCACGCCTCAATCCTCCTTCCCTGTAGCAAGGCCGGCCGAAACACCGCCATTCCCAGGGCGTAGCGCGCCGGCAGCACGAGCTCAGCTGCCGTGGTTCGCAATGTGACAATAGAGGAAGGCCGTACGCGGCCGTTGATGCCCACCACCGCCTTCAGCAGCACTCGACCAGCGACACCCCGCCTGTGGTGGGGCGGTGGGATCCACATGAGCTGCGGAAAGACGTCCGGTGGTTGCGAAAACGGTTCCCACAGCGGGCAGCCCAAAGGCTCCAGCATCGTAAAACCGATCTTCTCTCGCGGCGAACCAACCTGGCCCTGAGACATGGCGTAGGACTGGAGTACGAACGTCGTTAGGATCGACGGAATGAGCAGATTGACGACCAGCAGCTCCAGCGGACCGCGCCTTTGAGATTTCGCCAAGTCATCATACATCGACGCCTCTCAGAGTGTCGTTCACTCTGAGAGTACCGTCCACTAATGACTCAGGTGTTGCTTGGAGATGACGGAATCGTGAAAACGAGATTTGGTTCGGGCGTCAGCGCGGCAAGCCCACGGTGAACGTCGTCCCCCGCCCCGGCCGGCTCTGCACCTCGATCGTCCCGCCGTGCGCCTCGGCAATCCACTTGCAGATCGCCAACCCGAGACCGGTGCCCGCGCGCTCGCTGGTGCGGGTGCGCGCGGAGTCAGCCCGCCAAAAGCGATCGAAGACGTGCGGCAAATCGCCGGGCGCGATGCCGATGCCGGTGTCGGCCACCGTGAACACCACCCGTCCGTCGCTGCTGCCCAGCTCCACCGACACCTGCCCGCCGCGCGGCGTGTACTTCACGGCGTTCTCGATCAGGTTGAGCGCCAGTTGCCGCACGCGGCTGCGATCGACCGCGAGCACAACCGGATCACCCGGCAAGCGGATGTCGATGCCGACACCGGCATGCTCGGCGAGCAGCTCGCCCGTTTCGCCCGCCTCCTCGATGATCTCGCGGATGTCGACCGGCTCGCGATGCAGGTCGGCCCGGCCTTCGTCGGCGCGCGCCAGGGTCAGCAGCGAGTCGAGCAGCTCCGTCATGCGGTTGACTTCCTGCAGCGTTTCCTCGAGGGGAGCGAGCGTTTCGTGTGGCAGGCCCGGCCGCGTGATCGCCCGTTCGACCCCGGCGCGCACGACCGTCAGCGGCGTCTTCAGCTCGTGGCTCGCGTCCGCGGTGAAGCGGCGCAATGCCGCGAAGCTGCGCTCGAGCCGCGTCCACATCTGGTTCAGGGTCGCCGCGAGACGCCCCAGCTCGTCCTTCTCCATCGACACCGGCAGGCGCCGGTGCAGGCTCCGGCCATCGGTGATCTCGCGGATTTCCGTGATCATCTGATCGACCGGTTCCAGCGCGCGGCCCGCGATCCAGCGTCCCACGAGCACTGCGGGGACGATCCCGACGAGGAACGCGATCACGATCGTCGTGACCAGCTGTTCGATCTGCAGCTCGGCGCTGCGCGTGTCGGCGCCTGCGAGAATCGCCCCGATCTGCCCGCCGGCTTCCGGTACCGGCCGGATGACGTAGTGCAAGGTCGGGCCGTTAGGCGCGAGGCGGAATGAGGCGGGGGCGGCCCGCGTGCCGGTAACGCCGCGATTGGCGAGCGCATTGATCTGCTCGAACTGCGCGAAGCCGAGCGAGCGCGCATCCGGCGATCCGAACAGCAGGCTGCCGACGCGGCTCGTGACCAGCAGAAAGTCCGGAACGACTTCGAGCACCGCCGCGACCTCGGGGGTCAGGACCGGCCGCCCCGCCGTGTCCTTTTCGACCAGCACGCCGCGCGTGTGATAGCTCTCGGCGAGAATCCCGGCCGTGAGGTCGGCTTCCGACTGGATGCGGCGATCGAGGTCCTGATAGGTGGCGCTGCGACGGGCGAAGTAGAGGACGACCGCGAACACCGCGATGCTGAGAATGAGCGCGGTGGCGTACCAGACGGTCAACCGCCCGCGAATGCTCTCCATGTTACGCCCGCACCACGTATCCCACGCCGCGCACCGTGTGAATCAGCTTGGGTTCCCTGGCGTGATCGATCTTCTTGCGCAGCCGCGTGATGACCACGTCCACGATGTTGGTGCCCGGATCGAAATGGTAATCCCAGGCATACTCCGTGATCAGCGTGCGCGACATGACGCGGCCCTGATGGCGCATGAGATACTCGAGCACGGCGTATTCCTTGGGAGTAAGCTCGATGCGTTTCCCATCCCGGGTCACTTCGCGGCTTCCCGTGTCGAGCTGCAGTCCGGCCACCTTCAGGGTCGGCGGGGCGATCGCTTTGGGACGCCGCCCCAGCGCTTCGACCCGCGCCAGCAGCTCCTCGAATGCAAACGGCTTGGTGACGTAATCGTCGGCACCCATGCGCAACGCCTGGACCTTGAAGTCGACGGAGTCCTGGGCCGTGAGGACCAGTACCGGTAGTCCTACCCCGCGGTCCCGCAGGGTGCGCAGCACGTCGATGCCGGAGAGTTTCGGGAGCCGCAGATCGAGCACCATCATGTCGTAGCTCGAGCCCTTGCCGCTGGCGCGGCGCAGCCCCTCGTCGCCGTCGCCGACCAGGTCGACGTGATAGCCCGCCTCGTCCAGCCCGCGGCGAACGTATTCCCCCACCGTCTTGTCGTCCTCGATGACCAGGATCTTCATCCGACCGGGAGGAACACCTTGAAGTTGGTGCCGACGCCCATCTGCGACTCCACTTCGATGCGCCCGCGATGCTCTTCGACGATGCCGTACGCCACCGACAGGCCGAGGCCCGTGCCGCGGCCCTGCGGCTTGGTCGTGAAGAACGGCTCGAAGATCTTCGGCAAGTCCTCCTGCGGGATCCCCGTCCCCGTGTCGATGAACTCGACCAGGATCTCGTCGTGGCGCTGCGGGTTGCGCTGCGTGCGGACGGTCAGCACGCCGCGCGCATTCATGGCGTCCATGGCGTTGAGCATCAGCGCCATGAAGCACTGCACGAGCCGCTCCGCATCGGCCGGAAACGGCGGCAGCCCGGTGCTGAACTGTCGCTCGATGGTGAGCCACTTGAAGCGGTCATGATGTTTCAGCAGGAACAGCGTCTGCTCGATGACGGCGACGATGTCGGTGCTCGCCTTGTGACCGCTCTGCTTGGGGCGCGAGAAATCGAGCAGCCCGTCGACGATGCGCCGGCACCGCTGCACCTCGGTGTCGATGATCTTCAAATACTCGTCTTGCTCGCCGAAGCGAAGCGCGAGAGCCTCGCTGCACGCGAGGATCGTCGCGAGCGGGTTGTTGATCTCGTGCATGACGCCGGCCGCGAGCTGGCCGATGGCGGCGAGCTTCTCACTCTGCGACAGGCGCTGCTGGGCCTGGCGCCATGCCGTCACGTCCTCGCCGATCGTGATGACGTGCGAAATGTCCTCGTCGTCGAGCCGCATCGGAATCTTCGTAATCCGGTAATGTCGAGTGTCGCCGGTCGCCTGCGAGTCCATTTCCACCTGCTGGATCTCACCGGTGTCGAAGACGCGGTCGAACTCCTGTTTCAGCAGCTCGCGCGGTTGGCGGTCGAGAACCTCGAAGACCTCGCGGCCCAGCGCGTCCTCGCGCGACACGCCCTGCGTGCCCGCTTCGCGCTTGCGGTTCCAGGCCCGAATCCGGTAATCGCGATCGATCACGTACAGGCCGACCGGCAGCGAATCGATGATGCGGGCCGCGAAGTTGTGTTGCGATTCGAGCTCGCGGGTCCGCAAGGCGACTTCCGTCGCCAGGTCCTGCGACAGCTCGGTCGCGGCGAGGACCGGAGCCAGCATCTGCGCCACCACGACCAGCACATCGTGCGCCATGCGCTCGTAGCGACCCTGCGGGATGATCACCTCGAAGCAACCGAGGGCCTCGTCTTCATGGATGAGCGGCAGGCGCAGCAGCGTGCCGCCGGCGACCGGTTCCTGATGCGGTCCTTGGGCGACCCAGCCGGCGACGGCGGACGTGAATCCGGGGAGTTGTGTCTCGTCTTCCGGGCTGGCGATGGGGAGGTAACGGGCGCCGTCCGCGGAACGAAGCCACAAGCGGCAGCGGCGCAGCGCCAGGCCGCGCCGCAGCACGCCCACCACTCCGGCCAGCCCTTCTTCGGCGGGCCGACCGGCAGCCAACACTTTAGCGACTTCGGCGAGGACCTCGAGGCCGGGATGGTCCGAGGCCAGCGTCGGTGCGACCATAGGGTCGCTAACCTAGGGACGACGCTCCCGCCGCGCCAGCGGCGCCTCAGCACGCAGCGCCAATAAGCCGCGCATGGCGGGCTTGGTAGCGCTAAAGAAGGCGGTGGGGCCAATCACGATCGCGAAGTGCGGGTGGTCGCCGTCGCCGATGCTGATCGCGGGCAGCACAGACACCGCCAGCCAGCGAGACCCCTGCGCCAGCGGAGAATGCGAGGCGTGGTAGCCGGTGACCTCCATGGTCACATCCAGGCCGATCCCGGTGCCGTGCTCGTCCTGCCCCAGCTGGGCGATGGACTTCATGCGCGTGCGTCCGGACAGCGTGGCGGCCGCCACGATGCCCCGCATCCCTCCGACCATCATGCTCTCGTTGATGAACGTGCCCACTCGGCCCGCCAGTGAAATCGCCGCAAGGCCCCGCGCCGGCCGATGCACGTAACCGATCTCCGCAGTTTCGATCTGCCAGTTGTCCCCGACCGTCGCGACGAAGCCGAATCCGATCGCATGCGCGCGATTGCCGCGCGATTGTGCGCCGAGTGTCGTAGACAAAGCTCCCCACGCAATCAACATTGATACGATGGACCGGCGCACGTTCGTTCTCCTGACTGGTGCGGCTTCTGCCGCGCTGTGGCGCACGCGCCCACTGTATGCGCGGAGCATTCCGGGCAGCCTGCGCTTCGACCTCGACGACCAGCGCCGCCTGGCGCTGTGGTACAACGCTCCCGACCGGTCCATTCCCTTACTGCGCAACGCAGCATTGGGTGTTTGGATCGGCGACACCCTCGCAACCCTTGCCGACTTGGAAGACGTCAGCGTGGGGAACCGCCGGCCACCCGGAGGCGAATCGTTGGTGATCCGGGGCCGAACACCGCCACCCGCCGGAAGCACGTCGGGCAGCGTGTGGATCGAGGCCGAGTTCCTAGCTTCGGACTCCGAAGCACGCGGCGCGGTCACGGTCACCGTGTATCCCGATCGCGTGCTCGCCACGATCCGCGGCATACGATTCTTCGCAACTTCTGAGCCACAGGTGCTTCCTGGTGATGGCGCTCTCGTGGCGCTCGTGAGTGGTTACCAATCGTGGAGCATTTGCCACATAACTGCGCTGCCGGCCGACGCGACCAGCTATGGCGCTATCGGCCTTACTCGTGCAGGACACGGCTTGGCCGCGGTATGGGATCCGGGCGAGGCGGGCGAAGGAAAAGTGATCTTTGGCCCGGATGGGAGCCTGGACGCCGTGAGTGAGTGGTCTCCCCCCCGTCCCGTACGGCCGGACGGCGACGGGGCGACGCTGCGGCTGGCCTACGTGCCCGCCGGCGACGGCCTCGCCGCGCTGAGCGCTGCCGCCACGCCGTCTTCATCCGTAGACCGCGAGCGCGTGGCCGCACTCTCCGTGCCTACCGGTTGGTGCTCCTGGTACGAGCTCGGTGCCGCCGTGTCGGAAGCCGACATGCTCGCCAACATCGATTTCTGCGCCGCGCACTTCGACCGCCGCTTCTTCCGCTACATCCAGCTGGATGACGGCTACCAGCGCGCCGCCGGCGACTGGAACACGAACGCCAAGTTCCCCCACGGCCATCGCTGGCTCACCGACCGCATTCACGGGGCGGGATTCCAGGCCGGCTTGTGGATCGCGCCCTTCGCCGTGGCGGAGCGATCCGACGTCGCCCGGGCGAACTCGGCGTGGCTGTTGAAGGGGCCCCCCCCGCCCCCGGAGGGGGCACCTGTCGTCATGGACACGCGCGAGCCGTGGGGCGGACGGATTCTCGCCCTCGATGGCGCGCATCCGGACGTGCAGCAGTGGCTCTATGACCTGGCGCGGCGGGTCGTCCGTGAATGGGGCTACGACTATCTGAAGATCGACTTCCTCGAGTGGGCGACCGCCGGCGTGACCCACTACGGCGGGTTGACCCGTGCGGAAGCCTATCGCAGCGGCCTCGCCGCGCTGCGCGACGGGCTCGGCACGGAAGCCTTCCTGCTCGGTTGCGGCGCGCCACTGCAGCATGCGGCCGGACTGGTGGATGGTATGCGCATCGGGGACGACGTGGACGCGAGCTGGAATGGCATTCAGTCGCCGGCGCGCGCTGCCGCGCTGCGCAGCTTCTATCACCGGTCGGTGTGGCTCAACGATCCTGATTGCCTCGTCGTTCGGCCCCCCCTTACGCTCGACGAGGCGCGCGTGTGGGCATCGGTTGTCGCGCTGTCGGGTGGCATGAGCATTTTCTCGGACAACCTCCCCAAGCTTCCTCCCGACCGCTTGCCGCTCTTACAGAAGACCATCCCCGTCGCGGCACAGACGGCGTCGGCCCCCCACCCCGTCGACACGCACGGCGATGAGCCCGAAATCGCACCGGCGCTCACGGTCGGCGACAGTGTGGTACGGCTACGCGGCCCGTGGCGCTTCCGCACCGGCGACGATGCCCGCTACGCGTCGAGAGACTTCGATGACGAGACCTGGGAAACGATTGCGGTACCGTCGACGTGGGAGCAGGCCGGCCATCCCGACTATGACGGGTCTGCCTGGTACCGGACGCGATTCATGTTGCCCGCGGCCTCCGACACTCGGCAGACGCCGTCGGCCAGGCTCGACCTCGGGAAGGTCGACGATCTCGACGAGACATTCGTCAACGGCGTCCGGATCGGAGCCATGAGCGGGTGGCGCACCTATCGCCGCTACACCGTGCCTCCGACGGCGCTGAACTGGGGTGGCGAGAACGTGGTCGCCGTCCATGTCACCGACACGGGCGGCGCGGGTGGACTGTGGAGCGTCACCCGTGACCGCCCGGCCTCGACCTGGATCGTGGAAGGATCCCCGCACTGGTGGACGCTCGCCCTGTTGAACTGGGACGACGAGCCGCGAACGGTGGCGCAGAACCTGGCGGCGCTGGGGATCACGGGAGGAGGGGGCGGGGGAGGCGCGGGAGCGCAACGCTTTGCAGCATACGACGTCTGGGCCGAGCGACCCCTGGCGGACGTGCAGCAGACGCTCGCTGCCACGATCTCGCCGCACAGCACGCTAACGATCGCGCTGCGCAGCGCCGTATCACGGCCCCAGGTCATCGGCACGACGCGCCACATCGTTCAAGGCGCCGTCGACATCAGCGAAGAGCGCTGGGATGCCGCCACACGCTCACTGCAGGCGAAGTCGACGAGACTCGATGGCCGTCCCTACGCGGTCACCATCGCCGTGCCGCGAGGCCTGCGTGCGAGATCGTGCCAATCGGATGTCGCCAGCACTTTGAAGCGCCTGGAGAGCGGGCACGCCGTGCTCGAGTGGCCGGCGGGAACGACGAGCGACGTGAAGTGGAGCGTAACCTTCGGAGCAGCTGCCAGACGCTAGAATCGCGCGTTCCCACCTGTGAGCGCCGCACCTCGCATGACGTAGCGTTGGGCAGCGATGCACGCCGCCAGCACCGGCAAGGTGACCATCACGGCCGCAGCCATCTGATAGGGCCAATTGCCTGCAAAGGCCACGTGGAAGCGCGTAAGCGCGACCTCCGCCACCTCCATGGCCGGTGAGCGCGTGGCGACCAGTGGCCAGAGGAGGTTCCGCCATTGGTCCATGAACGCGAGCACACCGAGGGCAGCCACCGCGGGCCTCGCCAAGGGAAGCGCGACACGCCAGAAGAGCGTCCACTCCCCTGCTCCATCCAGTCGCGCGGCGTCTTCCACGTCGCGCGGCAATGCGAGAAACGACTGGCGCATCAGGACAATTCCCCAGACCGATACGAGCTCGGTTGAGATGAGACCGGGATACGTGTCCACCCAGCCCAATGCGTCGATCAACAGATAGCGCGGCAGCAGCAGCAGGATCGCGGGAATCGCAGACGTGGCGAGCAGCGCTGTAAAGACTCGATCTCGCCCGGGAAAGCGCATGCGTGCGAACGCATAGCCGGCGGCCGCGCTGGTGAGCACCTGGCCCACCATGACACATGCCGCGAGAATCGCCGTGTTCATGAAGACACGGGCGTATGGCAAGGCTTGGAATGCCACCGCGTAGTTGCCGGTCTCGAGTTTATCGGGAAGCACGGCTGGCGGCCAGCGCAGCAGCTCGGACTCACCCATGAATGAGACCGAGATCATATAGATGAAGGGCGCGAGCATGGCGAGGCTCGCGATCGCCAGCAGAGCCTTACGCACGAGTGGTCTCCTTGCGGAGCAGCCTGAGCTGCGGCCATCTGAAAACCAGCAGCACGAGTGACAGCAGCAGCGCCAGGGCGCTCGCCATGGCAACCGCCTGCGAGACAAAGCCGGTCTGATAGATCCGATGCACCAACACGTCGGTCGACTCGGCCGGTCCACCCTGCGTGAGCACATAAACAAGCGTGAACATCTGGAAAGCGCCGAGCACGCCGGTCAACAGTACGAAACCAGTGACTGGCCGCAGCAGTGGGAAGGTGACGCGCCAGAACGCGCGCCACGCCCCGGCACCGTCCACCCGTGCCGCATCGAGATACGCGCGGGGAATCCGTTGCAGGCCGGTCAGGAAGACGAGCATCTGGCCGCCGATGTGCGCCCAGATCGAGATCAACATGAGGGCGGGGAGCGCGGTTCGCGCGTTGCTCAGCCAATCAGCCCGGCCCAGGCCGAGCGATCCCGCTCGATAGATCACCTGCCAGAGCAGCGCGATCGCGACCGTCGAAGCGGCATAGGGCAGCAGCAACGCGGCACTGAAGAGGCGGCCGCTCCATCGCCCGCGCTGGCGCTGCACCGCCAGCGCCGCCACGAGCGCGAGCGTGACAGAGACCGGCACATACAGCGCATAGACGGCGGTATTGCGAAATGAAATCCAGGTCAATGGATCGCGCAGCAGCGTCTTGAAGCTCGCCAGGCTCGCGAAGTAGAGGGCGTAGAGTGTCGGTCCGAGCGTGAAGATCACGAGGTGGAGTGCGGCGGGCGCAAGGAAGCCCCACGCCACGGCAGTCTCGCGCCGGCTCCGGATCGGTGTCCGCTCCGCCCAGCGCAATAGCAGAATCGCAAAGGGTCCCAGCAATGAGCACGGAACCAGCAACAGCAGCCAGCTGGGAGCTTCGATTTCTGCGGGCGACGTGCGCAGCTCGATCCAGCGACCGGAGCCGATCAGCGCCGCGACGATCGCGCGTCGTTCGCCATCGATGCGCGCGCGGCGTGGCGCAGATGCCGCCGGCTCCCCCGAGACCACCTCCGCGTCCCTCACGATCGCCGCAAGATCACTGACCGACACACGGGTACGCGGCGCCGGCAGCCTGGTGGCGGCCTCTTGCAGCAGCCGTCGTGTATCGACCAGCCAGCGGTCGGTACTTTGCCGCGCGGCGGTATGCACATCGGCGTACGTGCCGAGCGCGAGGAGCAGTGCGGCACCGATGTAGGCGCCGCGTCGCTGCGGGAGCCGGCGGAACGCGATCGCGGCCGCACCGCCCACGGCGATGAGTGCCGCAGGGAACGCAAACCCGAAGCCACCGGGCAGTGGGCCACGGGGCAGCCGACGCGGCCGCACGGCGACCGCTCCGACGACCTCACGACCGTCGCGATCCTTGAGCGGCACGAGCGCGGCGCGGTCCCGCCACCACCCTCCCCCGGAGCCGCCGAGGCGCTGCAAGTCATCCGGCGCAAGCGGCGCCGCTGTGGCCTCGATCAGCGGCGCCGTGCCGAAATAGACCTCCACATCCGACGTCCACCCGGGCAGCGTGCGCAACGCCTTCGCCTGGGTGAGGAGCGACGGCAGATCATAGCTGCGGGATGCCGGGGTCGGGGGGGACACCGGAGGTGCTGGCGGTGCGAGCGGCGTCGACCGCCGGCCCCGCCTGCGAACACGCGGGGGTGGCGGCGGCGGCGGTGGTGGTCGGGGGGGAGGTGTGACTGCCGCGATGTAGGTGGCTGTCGTGCGTGCCATGCGAAACGCGAATGCTCGCTCGTAACGGCTCTGCGCCGCGTGTACCACGACGAGCGCCAGCGCCGCTGCAAGCGCAGCCGCGGCAGCCGCTGCCGCGGCCCACGCGCGCGAGCTCACGCGAGCGGCGCTCCGGCGGCGTCGAACAGATACAGCCGGCGGCGATCCACTTTTACGCCGACGCGCGTACCGACCTGCACGTCGGCAAATCCAGCCAGGCGAGCGACGAGCGGCTGCCCGCCGACATTCAAGTGCACGAGCGTTTCACTGCCCAGGGGCTCGACGACGAGGACGTCCCCGTTCCCGACTCCCTTATCGACCGCGCACAATCCCACGTACTCCGCGCGGATCCCGAGCTGCAGTTCTCCCTCGTACGTCGAAAGCTCAATCGGGATCACCAGACTACCCGCTTCGATGACCCTTCCCTCTTTCCCCGTCCCCCGTCCCCGTCCCTGCAGCACATTCATTCCCGGTGTGCCGACCGAGCGCGCGACGTGGACATCCGCCGGCCGCTGATAGACCTCCTCGGGTGTGCCGACCTGCCGCAGCCGGCCTTCGTGCAGCACGGCGATCCGTTGGCCCATCGTCATGGCTTCGGTTTGGTCGTGCGTGACGTAGATCATGGTGGCGCCGAGCGCCCGCTGCAGCGCCAGCAATTCGCCGCGGAGCTCGATGCGCAACTTCGCGTCCAGCTTGGACAGCGGCTCGTCGAGCAGAAAGGCCTGCGGTCCGCGGACAATGGCGCGGCCCAGCGCCGCCCGTTGTCGCTCACCCTCCGAGAGCTGCGCGGGCAAGCGATCGAGGGCGTTCTCCAGGCCGAGGCGCCCCGCCGCCTCCACGACGCGGCGCGTCACCTGCGCATCGGCGACGCCGCGCATCTCGAGCGGGAAGGCGATGTTTTCGCGGACGGTGAGATGCGGATACAGGGCGGGGCTTTGAAACACCATCGCGACGTCCCGCTCGGCGGGCGCAACATGCGTCACGACGCGATCACCGATCACGACATCGCCGCTGGTCGGCTCTTCCAGTCCGGCGATACAGCGCAGCACCGTCGTCTTCCCCGACCCCGACGGCCCGAGCAGGACGAGGAGCTCGCCGTCCCGCACATCGAGGTCGATATGCTGCAACGCCTGAATTCCGCCGTCGAAGACCTTGCTCACCCGGCGGAGTGTGACCGACGCCATCCGTTATGCCGTCAGGCCGATAGAAACGCCCGGGCGAGCCCGTACACGACGGCCCACACGACGAATCCCGTGACGATTACCCCGGGGATCTTCTCGATCGGCTTCGTGGTGGCTCCGGTAGTCGCGGCGAGCGAGTTGATCTCGAGCAGCGCGGCGACGACGATGACAGCGGCCCAATACGCGGCATGATTGCCGCCGCCCGGTAGTGTGAAGTGCGAGGCGGCGCCCATGTAGAACAGCATCGGAATCGAAAACACCACGTTCGTGCGCGACGACAGGAACGCCCGCCGGGCGGCCGCCGGCGCCAGGGCATTGGCCTGCCCACCGGACGCGACCGCTTTCGCCGATGCGATCACGATCTGCTGCTTGGGCCAGATGACCAGCACGACATTGAAGAACATCAGTGTGCCGAACAGCGCGCCGGTGAGGATGGTAATAGCCCACGGCGTGGACCACGCGGATGTGCCGAGCGGCGACTCACCAAGCCGCTTTCCTAGAATGGCGATGCCGGTCAGAAACGTCACAATGGCGCCAGCCCGGAACCAGCGCAGCGCCCGCGGCAGCAGCTTCTGCGTCGCCGTGCTCTTGGCCGCCGGATCCGCCTCCGCCATGAACGGCCCTTGGACGAAGTTGAAGTAATACAGCAGGCCGATCCACGTAATGCCACCCAGGTAGTGAAACCAGCGCAGCAGGAACTCCGCCACGAGCGCCTCCGGCGTGAGAGAGGACGACACGTTCCGCGGAGCAAAATAGGGGGGGAACCGTGTCGCGCAATGCGTGGTTTGACAGCCACACTCTTGAAGGATGCGGAAGATGGCACAACTGAAAGAACAAAGCACGGCCAAGGCGAGCCCCGAAGCGCGACACGTCCTCCCCCAGCTCCCCTACGGTTTCGCAGCCCTCGAACCCCACATCGACGCGCAGACGATGCAGATCCACCATGACAAGCATCATCAGGCGTACATCACGAACCTCAACAACGCGCTGAATAAGCATCCCGCGCTCTCCGGTAAGAGCGTCGAAGAGCTGCTGCGCGGGATTAATGCCGTCCCCGAGGACATCCGCACCGCGGTCCGCAACCACGGCGGCGGACACCACAATCACGCGTTGTTCTGGACGATCATGGCGCCGGCGGGCAAGGGCGGCGGCGGAGAGCCAGCGGGCGCGCTGGCGGATGCCATCAGGAAGACATTCGGCGATTTCACGAAGTTCAAGGAACAGCTTGGGGCCGCAGCGACGTCACTCTTCGGCAGCGGGTGGGCGTGGCTCACCCTGGCCAAGGGGAAGCTCGAAGTGGCGGGCCGTCCCAACCAGGACAGCCCGGTGATGGACAACAAGACGCCGATCCTCGGATTGGACGTATGGGAGCACGCCTACTACCTCAAATACCAGAACCGCCGGCCGGACTACGTGACGGCCTGGTGGAACGTGGTGAACTGGCAGGAGGTCGCGCGCCGGTACGAGGCGGCGCTATAGCTGCTCGGCGCTGATCCGGTTTACGGTAGTGAGCAGCAGCTCGAGGTCGATGGGCTTGGACAGCACGTCCTCGACCTCGAGATGAGCGCCGGACCACTCCCGCGTCGCCGCCGACAGGAGGACCACCGGAATCGACCCGAGCCGCGGGGTACGCCGCATCATGTGGAGGAACTGCTTGCCGTCCATGACCGGCATCTTGTAATCGAGCAGGATCAGGTCCGGCAGAAGATCCATCTTGTCGAGCACATGCAGCGCATGCTGACCGTCCCGCGCCGTATGGACGACAAACCCTTCCCCAATCAGGAAGTCCCGCAGGGTAACCCGTGTATCCGCGTCGTCTTCTATCACCAATATGGTCCGCACACATTCTCTCCAGGCAATGCGTGACTGTAATGCCGCCCCCTTCCGAAGGGCAGAATCTTTGGGGGTAATTCTTGGGAATGAGACGTGGATCACCTAAAAACGGGCATCACTACTTCATTCATCGAGCGGCGAGGCTGAGATCGCGGCGTTCCCCTCCTCATCGTACGTCACGGTCACGCGCCACGGCCGGCAACATACTTGGCAGTCCTCGACATAATCCTGATTCACGCCGCCGCCCGCGTCGATGCCGATTTCATTCGGCTCGCCGCAGTAGGGGCACATCACGATCCCCTCTGTGTCGGCGGTGCCGTCGCCGAGCGGGAATTCCTCGTCGAGATCGTCGTCGGCGAAATCGACCATCAGTCTCCCCCTCCCCATCCCATGCGCTGCCGCAGCGTCGTGACGTGCGCGGTGTGGTGTCGCCCATGCCAGGCATAGAGCGCGAGCAGCGTGTCCAGCGACGGCGTGCCCCACTCCGGGTGCTTGATCGTCCGCGCAAAATCGGCCGGCGACATCCCCCGCAGCAACGCCACCCAGCGCTGATGCAGGGCGGCCAGGAGATCGAGCGACATCGCGATGGGCGAGCGCATCTCGGGCGTCTTCGCCCAATCCTTTTCTTCGTACGTCTTGATCGCAGGCGTATCCTCCGTCAGCCCGAGCTTGAACCGCACGTAGGCGTTCATGTGGCTGTCGGGCAGATGATGCGCGACTTGCCGCACGGTCCAACCGCCCGTGCGGTACGGCGTGTCGAGCTGCGCATCATCGAGCCCGGCGACCGCTTTGCGGAAGTTCGCGGGGGCCGCGGCGATCTGCTCGATCCGCGCTCGGCGCTCGTCCACCGACAGCGCGGGCACCGGTGTGAACTTGCCGATTGGGTACCGCTCGTCGGTCACTGATCTACTCGCCAGGTGGTCGTCAATTCCGTTGTGCCCCACTTGATGCGCAGCGTTCCCTTCAAATCCGCGTAGCCGGTGCCCGGTTGCGGCGCATCGGGCACGAGATAAATCGACAGCGATTGCTCCGGCTCTGCCATGGTGCGGCTCGTCAACGATACGCGGCCGATATCCTTGGCCGGATCGTGATCGGTACCCCACTGCCCCGTCCCGCGATTCACGATCAGCGCGTAACCGGTCCGCGTGTAGAGGATGAACAGGGCATAGTCCCCGCGCGGCAGCTTCAGGTCCCCGAGCGTGATGTCGAGGTCGGTGTGCAATGTCGTGGCCATGTTCGCGCCGAACCGCCAGACGCTATCGAGCGGGATCAGTCCTCCCTCGACCTTGCGTCCGCGCGCGTGCGGCTGTCCGTAGGCAATAGCGATGCGCGACGGACCCGAGAGGCTCGCGTCTTCCTCGTACCAGGAGTTGCCGATGCGGCGCGCGTTGAGGTGCACCTCGACCGACGCGAGACTGCTCGCCGCAATGCGCAATGGCGTAGCCGGGGTTTGCGCGATGCTGACGACGGGAATCAGCAGACATGTAAAGACGCCGGTCGCGAGACGCATGCGTTTCCTCCTATGAAGTCAACGACTGAATCAGCCGCTCGACCGCCTGTACCAAAGCTGCCGTGCCCGGCCCGCTATTGTCGAGCCGGTGCAGCACCTCATCGAGCTGATTCACGGCCGACCTCCCCGTCGCCTGCGTGAGCAGTTTGGCCGTCAGATCGAGCTTGTTGTAGAGCCACTTACCGTCGGCCGGGCCCAGCGCACGACTGCCAACCAGCTGATCGACTAGACCCTCGACGCCCGCGATGGCCTGGATCGGCGTCAGAATCAGCGCAGTGGTGAACGACGTGTCGGCCAACCCGCGGATGTCCGTCGCGATCAGCCGCACGGGGAAACTGCCGGGCTCCGCGTACGCGTGCGACACGGCCAGGCCGGTTGCGCTGGTGCCGTCCCCAAACGACCACGCGTAGGTGAGCGCGTCGCCATCGGGATCGCTCGAGCCGGCCGCGCTCATCGGAACGGCCAGATGTGGCAGCGAGCTGTAGGGCCCGTCAGCGACCGCGGTCGGTGGCTTGGTGTTGCTTTCTACGGCGATCTCGATCGGGTCCGGAAGTGAAGCCAGCAGGTCATACCCACTCAACGCCTCGACCTGATCGATCGTGGTCTCATACGTGTGCCAATCGACGTTCCGAATGCCGGGACGGTTTGGCATGATCACGGCTACCGCCTCGAGATCGCGATAGGAATGCACGTCCGCCAAACCGTGATCGCGCGGCAGAAAGAGCGCCACCTTCCACGTGGAGGCGGGGATCGTGATGATGCCCTGGTGCTTCACCGTGCCGATGTCTCCGGCGACGCCGGCGATGATGTACACCTCCTTGTTGCCGAACCGCGCCGAGTCGCCGAGCTCGTTCTCCATCGCGGCCCAGGGACCTTGGTTGAGGTCGGAGGCCTGCGGCACGATGTTGGAAAAGAAGAACGTCGTCGCGTTATCGAGCGAGCCGGACGTGCGGTCGAACGAGCGCGCGAGATGCCCGCGATCGATCCCGAACCCCGCTGAGTCGCCGGCGCCCGTGTAATCCGCCGTGGTAAAGTGCGTGAAGGTGGCGGGCAAGTCCGGATCGAAGGTGAAACACTCGCACCGGTCCTCTGCGCCGAAGTGCGTCGCTTCGAGATCGTAGCTCACCCAGTTCGGCGTGCCGCGATTGCGATTGTACGATGCCGTGTATTGCGCGCGGCGCACGATGAAGTCGTCGCTCGCATCGCCGTCGGCGGGCTCGCCGAACTCCGCGTTGCCCGCGTAGCGCGCCGTCGTACTCGCAATCGCAACACGCGTCGGCAGCGCGATCGTCCGCGTGGTGCCTTCGTTCGCTGTCGCGCGCAGCACCGCGGTACCCTCGGCGAGCGCCGTGATGACCCCGTTCTGGTCGATGCTGGCGAGCCCAGGCGTCTCCGACGACCAGACGAACGTGGCCGTCGGCACTTCGGCGCCGTTCCCGTCCAATAGCTGCGCAAAGAGCTGGTCCTGAAATCCTACGGGCAAGGCCGGTTCACTCGCGCTCCGTCCGAACATCAGAATGGTATTCGCGGGCGGCGGTGGTTTGACGTTGCACGCGCCGAAACTCGAGGCCACCGGGCCATACCAGCCGGTCGCGTCCCTTTGCAGCGATTGCCCGGCCGGTGGCGGCGGTTCTTCGTCCACACCGATGTCGATTGAGAGCATCCCGTTCGCGGGGCCGCCGACCGCCGTGAAGCTGCCTTCGTACGAGAGAAACTCCACGACCCCGCCGGCGGCATCCACCAACGCCATGCCGTCGGGACTGCCGTTCTGAATCCCGTTCACCGGATAATTCACGACGACGACACCGCGATCAGCGCAGGTCGGACCGATCGTCGTCCGCAATGTGTCGGTGCGGTATGCGGCGCCCCCGCTGCCGTTGTAGAGCACGATTCTCCAACGGTTGAGATCTGTACCGGCAGGGCCCGAGACTTCGATCGCCTCACCGGCGTCGGTGCCCAGATTGTCGTAGTGGAGCTCGCTGAATCGGACCGCCGGGAGTGAGCCGTCCGGTATTCCGACTTGGTCCATCGACGGCGCGAGGTGGTCGGTGGAGATGCACGACGCAAACAGCCACAGCACGGCGGCGGGGAAAACGACGCGACGCATGCTGTAACGCTCCAAGGGGTCGCTGGATGATTGGGAGGACGACAAAAAGCCGGCACCGGAAGATACGGCGCCGGGGGAAGGAGGCAAATAACAATGAAGTTCTAGTGGTGACGCACTGCAACCACACAGCAGCAGGCAGGTTACATCGAGTGGGCCGGATGGGTTGCAAACTAGGTGCTCTCCCAACTGAGCCACCGCCCCGAAGTCCCTGCAAGATTCACAACGTAACGCCCTTTCCCCGTAAGCCAAGAAGCCGAGCCGCTGGCCCGAGCCTTGCGTGACATGCCAGACCAAGATGTGGCACTCACTCAACAACGGGCGGGTTATGGACAAGCGCTTCTTGCTCACCCTCGCAATGCTCGCAGCGGCCTGCCGGGACGCCGTCAGTCCCCGGCCGCAGGGACTTGGCGCGCCGGCGCTCGCGGTCACCGCGGCGTCGGGCATTATTCTCGACCAACAGAATGGCGCGTTCCATGACGTAATGCCCACGAGCAACGGGGGCAGCCACGTGGGAATGGGATTCAATCCCCAAAACCCCCACGTGGGCGACGCGATCGTGGCCACGTTCTTCTGGGTCGGCTCGACCAACACCATCACCACCGTAACCGACCATCTGAGCGACGGTGCGCAGACACCCGTCGGGAACACCTACACGTTGGTCGATTACGTCACGTCCGCCGGCATTTCGATGGCGACCTATGTCGCCACGAACGTGCGAGGCTTTCGGGACGCCAGCACCGCCACCGACTCGATCCTGACGGTGCACGCCCTCTTCTCGACGCCCATCCCCGACGGCGGGGTCCTGCTGTCGGCGTGGAGCGGGGTGAGCTTGGTCGACGCGGAGGCCTTCGGTCCGCACCAATCGGCATCGGGTTCCGGCACGGCGCCCACGATCGCCGATCCCGGCGCCATTCCCGTCAACGCGGGCGCGCTGGCATTCGGCGTCACGATGTCGGACCGGGTGGTCGGCCTCGGCACGCCGCCCGGCTTCACCACCGTCAACGAATCGGATGACCCGCAGATGAAAGGCGATGCGGAGTACGTCGTGCAGGGCGACGCCGCGGGCGCAGCCGAGCCGCAGTGGACCTGGTTCTTCGATCAGGCCAGCTCGCCGGGCACGTGGCTGGCCACCGCGCTCACGCTCAACCCGGCCGCCACCCACCTCGTGTTCACCGTCCAGCCCAGGACCACGATGCCCTTCACGCGGATCGCGCCGGCCGTGCAAGCCACCGTCGTGGACGACCAGGGCAATCCGCTCACGAGCTTCACCGGTTCCGTATCGATTACCATCGGGCACAACGGCGGCCTGCTGCTGCGTGGCACGCTCTCGGGGACGAAAACCGTCCCCGTGGTGAACGGCGTCGCTACGTTCTCGGACTTGAGCATCGACCAAGTCGGGAACGGCTACACGCTGGTGGTGAGCGTCCCGGGCGCGACCAGCGCTGAGAGTGCCCCCTTCAACATCGGCCTGTTCTGACCGGGTGACGGGCCGAGCACGCGCCGATCCACCTCGTGGATCGGCGCGTGCGCGTTGGCTCCCAGGGGATTCCCTAGGCGTCGGCCGCATCGCGCGTTGGTGGTGAATGGAGCGGATGGGATTCGAACCCACGACCCCCTGGTTGCAAACCAGGTGCTCTCCCAACTGAGCTACCGCCCCCGTCACCGAAAATAGAGCGAGGCCCACGAATTGCAACGAAACCATTGCTGTTGTGCGGACGCCACAGAAAACGAGTGGAACTCTTCCGCCGCTCGGGTATACCGCAGGTGAGGAGCAACGCTGTCGAGTTGTTGCTTACGCAGGAGGTTGTATGGAGTTCAATGATTTGATGCCTCGAGCGCAGGTTACGTTGACACGGCGCGGCACATCGGTCCTCGGCGAGCGGGAAGCGCGATTACTCGATGCGGTGGATCGGGTGCGATCGATCAAGGATGCGGCGGGCGAGGCGGGGATCAGTTACCGCACGGCGTGGAGCGCCATTCAGCACATGGAACAGGCCCTGGGCCGGCCGATAGTCGTCTCGCGCGCGGGCGGACCGGGCGGCGGCGCGACCACGCTCACCGAAGAATGCCGGCAACTGCTCGCGCTGTACCAGGACCTGCAGCGGCGGCTCGAAGAAGGGCTGATGCGCGCCTGGGAGATGCCGGAGCCGGCGTCCGCCAGGGGCTAGCGAGTCAGCGCCAGCCCGTAACCGCCCGGCAACACCCGCAGCTGGTAATTCGGCTGCGCCACTCCGTTGATCGCGCCGCTGTACTGGCTCAGCGAGCCGATATCCGGCACGCCGATCGTCAGGATGGTCGCGCCATTGGTCAGCAGGCCGGTCAAGGCGAAGCGCGTCGTGGTCCCGCCCAGCGGCTGTTGAAACAGGCGCAGACCGGTGCCGGCAGTGGCGCCCGTCAGTGCAGCCGGGCCGGTGATCGTGAAAACGATCGCCGAGTCGAGGCCCGAATTGGGCGACGTGAGCCGCACTTTCAGCTCTCCGGGTCCGGAAGCCGTCGCATCTCCACAGCTCAGTCCCGCGAACAGCACCGTCGCGAGCAGCACGATACCGAAGCCGCGCCTCATCGCAGGCCTCCTTTCCGCTGCAACGCTTGCATCATCGCGCCATTGAGCGGTGCGCCCGTGGTTTTGACCCACGCGAGAAAGTCACCGATGTCGAAGACACCGTTGCCGTTGCCCAGAAAATCGAGATAGCGAATCTGATCGGGGGTGAGCGGCGCGGTCGGCCCCAGGAGCTGCGTCGTGACGTCGGCGGTCGCGAGTGACGGCGCGGTCACGGACATCGTAAAGGTCCTCGCCTGGTTTTGCGCACCCGACGTGACCGTCGCCGTGTAGGTGAAGTTGCCGGTTTGGCGCGGGAATCCCGCGACGATCCCGGTCGGTCCGTCTACTGTCAGACCGAGAGGCAAGGTGCCGTTCGTGACGGCCCAGCTGTTCGTTCCGGTGCCGCCGCTGCTGCGCAGCGTATCGGCGTACGCGGCTCCCATCACACCATTGGGACGTGCGCTGGCGGTGGAAATCGCCAGCGTTCCGAACGTCGCGGTGAGCGTGTACGGCCGCCCCATCGGCAGTGCGACGACCGTGTTGGTCGTCACCGTATCACCAGACCAGCCGCCGAAAGGTCCGGAGTCGGGCGTGGCCGTGAGTGTGACCGTCCTGCCTTCGCGAATGAACGTGCCGTTCGTGAGATCGATCGCGGTGTCGGCCTGGATGGTGCCGCCCGACCCTGACGTCGCCTTCAGCTTGAAATCGCGCAGCAGGCTCGCGGTCAATGTCCCTCCCGCGAGACTCCCCGTGATCGCGTGATTGATGGCGAGGCCGTCCGACCACGACTGGAAGTTGAACCGCGTCCGACCCACAACCTGGCCATCGACAAAGCCTACATTATGGCTCGAACCATCATCGAGCAGATCACGGAACGCGAAGTAGTTGGCGGCATCGAACCGAATCGTGGCCGTGGTATCGCTCGCGCGGACCACCGTGAGCGATCCGAACTTCAGGCGGAAGGACATCTGACCGTCCGGCACCACCTGCGTGATCTGGTCGATCCCGAGCCCCGCGAAGCTGCCGTCAGTCATCGTCGCGACAGGATTGGTGCGGTACACGAACGCCGTGTTACCGCTGACGCCGGGGTACGGATCGCCAGCATCCCCCCGGTTGCACCCGGCCGCGCACCAGAGCTGACGCAAGCCGTCCGCCTCTTCGAGTACGAGGCCGTGGATCGAGCCGGCGTTCACGTTGTTGCTCCCACTGAAGCCGCTCGCTGCAATCTTACTGGAATCCACGTGCCAGATCAGCAATCCACCGGGGCAGGTGACCGGCTGGAAGCTGGTCTGACAGTGGAGCCGGATCACCGCCGAATCGGCCAGCCCCGCGGGCCCACCCTGCCGGTTTTCCACGAGAAAGGATTCGCCACGCGGGTTGGGCCCCGGCGGCCGTATATACGCGGCGGTGCGCGAGGTGGCCGCGGGATCGAGGGCGTACGTGCCGCTGCTGGTCAACTGCTGGAGCGTCACCCATCCCAACTCATTCAACGACCACGCCTCCATCCGTGACGGGCTGCGCGGGCTCGAGAAATTGCCCGAGCCCATCAGCCCCCAGTGGCCAATGCCCTCGGTGACTTGATCGAGGTCGTACAGGTCGGGCAACCCGAGCGCATGGCCGAATTCGTGAGCCGCGGTCCCGATTGGCATGATTTGCGTCGTGTCGCACGCGCTGGCGCCGCCGCGCGCCGACGTCGCGAAATAGTCCGCGACATGAATCATGCTGAATCCGGATGAGTTGCCGGCGTGGGCGGGATCGTTTGTCACGTAGCTGCTGAGCAACGTGAAGCGATGGGACCAGATGTGATTGTTCGTCGCTGGGTCGGCACCATCCGGGAATCCACCGCAGGCGCCGTCCTTGGTGGGATGCGCGAACATGATCATGTCCACGTAGCCGTCGTCGTCGCCAGAATTGGGGATGCCGTCCGGGCCATCGTTGTCGAACTGACCGAAGTCCACTTGATTGTCGACGCGTGCCAACGCCTGCCGGAAGCCGGTCTGCATGCGCGAAATTGCGTTGCCGCTGAAAATCCCGTTGCAATTGGACGTGCCGAACAGATTTCCGCTGCACGTTCCCGCGACACCGGTGTAGGTGACCTCGGCGCTGTCGAGCCTGACCCACCCCAGGATTCTCCCCGTCATACTCAAAGCGTTGTTGGACATTTGCTCGTAGAAGGTGCGCAGGGTGTACGGATTGCCGCCGGGAGGACTGCTCGAGAACAATGCGGTCGTGTATTGTGCCGTATCGGTCATGAACAACGCCGAATCGGTGTTCGCGTAGGCGAAAAACACCGCGGGGACGACGAGCGTGCCGGAGACCGCGGTGGTCGGGGATTGTTCGATCGTCAGCGAGTTCAACAACCCGACTTTGCCCTGCCCCAACATTTGGTGCCGCAGCAGACTGACTTGACGCGCCTTGACGCGCCAGCCGCCATCGGCACGAAAATCGAAGCCCGGGATTTCCCAACGGGGATGAAAACCGCTTTGCGCAGGGAGAACGGCAAAAACAACTGGGCACAGCAGGCTCACCATGCCCAATGTTCTGATACAAGCTCGTCGCGCCATAGACCCCCGGAAAGGAACGGCCTAATTCACCCGCCCGTCACAATCTAGACTAGCACATTCACGGCCCGAAAGACTGTGGCGAGTCTCACACGAGCCTTGCCAATTCGCGGCCGCAAGGCTAAGCTGTACCACCGCTTATCATAGAACCCGAGGCGTCATTGCGCACAGAGACCCTGCAGCACATCGCGCTGTTCGACAAGTGTAAGAACTTCACCCGGGCGCGCGAAGTCCAGGCTGCCGGGCTGTACCCCTATTTCAAGCCGATCTCCCGCTCCGAAGACACCGTCGTCGTCATCGAAGGCCAAGAGCGGGTCATGATGGGGTCGAACAACTACCTCGGCCTCACGCACCACCCCGAAGTCCTGGCCGCCGCCCGCGCCGCGCTGGAACGCTACGGCTCGGGCTGCACCGGCAGCCGCTTCCTGAACGGCACGCTCGATCTGCACGAGCAGCTCGAGACCGAGCTGGCGGAGTTCTTCGGTAAGGAATCTTGCCTCGTCTTCTCAACGGGTTATCAAGCGAACCTCGGCGTGATTTCCGGCCTCGTCGGCCGGTCCGACGTCGTCTTCCTCGACAAGCTGGATCACGCGTCGATCGTCGACGGCGCCAAGATGTCGCACGGCGAGACGATGCGGTTCAACCACGGCGACCTCGCCGGCCTCGAGCGCAAGCTGCAGAAGCTGCCCGAAGGCACCGGGACGATGGTCATCGTGGATGGGATCTATTCGATGGAAGGCGACATCGCGGACGTGCCCGGCCTGTTGCGCGTCTGCCAGAAATACGGCGCGGCCCTCGCGGTCGACGATGCACACTCCGTCGGCGTGCTCGGCCCGAACGGCGATGGCACCGCCGCGCACTACGACCTGGTCGAGGAAGTCGACCTGATCGTGGGCACCTTCTCGAAGTCGCTGGCGTCGATCGGCGGGTTCGCGGCCGGGTCGGAGAACGTGATCCACTACCTGCGCCACCACTCGCGACCCCTGATCTTCACGGCCGCCCTGCCGCCCGCCAACACCGCCGGTGTGCTGGCCGCCTTGCACGTGCTGCAGCGTGAGCCGGAACGGCGCGAGCAGCTGTGGCGCAACACGCGCCGGCTGCAGCAAGGGATGCGCTCGCACGGCTTCGATATCGGCCCGACCGAGACGCCTATCATCCCGGTGCTGATCGGACCGCTCGACAAGACGTTCCTCTTCTGGCGGCAGCTGTTCGACGCCGGCGTGTTCACGAACCCGGTGGTCCCGCCCGCGGTGCCGCCGTCGCAGTGCCGCCTGCGCACCAGCCTGATGGCGACCCATACGGCCGATCAGATCGACCTCGCCCTCGAGGTCTTCGGCCGCCTCGGAAAAGAGCTGGGGGTCATCTGACCGCAGTGGAGATCACGCCCGTCCCCGCGGGGGGCGGGCGGGATCTCAATCGCTTCATCGCCTTTCCGTACGACCACTACCGCCACGATCCGTTGTGGGTGCCGCAGCTCCGCCGCGACATGCACACGCTGCTTTCACCCGGCAAAAACCCCTTCTTTGAGCACGCCGAAGCGCAGTACTGGCTCGCCGTCGGACGGTCGGACGGTCGGACGGTCGGACGGATTGGCGCGATCAAGAATGACATGCACACCAAAGAGCACAACGATCGCGTTGGATTCTACGGCTTCTTCGAGTCCATCAACGACCAGCAGGTCGCGAATGCGTTGTTCGACACCGCGGCCGCCTGGCTCCGCGCCAGGGGCTTCGACACGATGCGCGGCCCAATGAACCCGTCGGTCAACGACGAGTGCGGCTTGCTGATCGCGAACAACGGCACGCCGCCCTCGCTCATGATGCCGTACAACTTTTCCTACTACGAGCAGCTGCACGAGCGCTACGGATTCAGGAAGGCGAAGGACTTGCTCGCCTACGAGGGCGGCGGCGCCGAGTCCGCGCCGGAGCGGTTTCTGCGGATTGGCCGGCGGGCCCTCGAGCGCAACGGCATCACGCTGCGTACGCTCGACATGAAGCACTTCGCCGACGAGGTCGAGCTCATCAAACAGCTGTACAACAGCGCCTGGGAAAAGAACTGGGGCTTCGTGCCGCTGACGAACGCGGAAATCGATCATCTCGCGAAGCAGCTGAAGCCGATCGTCGTGCCGGACCTCGTCATTTTCGCCGAGCGTGGCCGCGAGGTCGTGGGATTCGCCGTGAGTCTCCCGGATTTCAATCTCGCACTCTTGCACAACCGCTCGGGCCGGATGTTTCCGGGCATCCTGAAAGTGCTGTGGTACTCCCGCAAGATTCACCGCTCTCGCGTCATGCTGCTCGGCGTGATTCCAGAGTTTCGCGGCCGCGCCATCGACGCGGTGCTGTACCACCGCACGTGGGAAAACTCGGTCAAGCACGGGATGCCGCGGGGCGAGGCCGGCTGGATCCTCGAGGACAACGCCCTCATGAACAAGGCCGCCACCGAACTCGGCTTCCGCGTCTCCAAGACCTACCGCGTCTACGACAAGCCGCTGTGAACGTGTTTGTGACCGGCGCCACCGGTTTCGTCGGTGCGCACCTGGTGAAGGCCTTGCGTGCGCGCGGCGACTCGGTCGCGGCCCTGGTGCGCCGGCCGGCGCTCGCCGAGCAGCAGGGCTGGGGCAATGACGTCCGGCTCGTGCGCGGCGATCTCGACGACGCAGCCGCGCTGCGCGACGGCTGCGCGGGCGCGGACGTCGTGTATCATGTCGCGGGAAAGATCGCGGCTCGCAATGCCGCCGAGTTCATGGCGACAAACCGCGACGGCACAGCCAATGTGCTCGAGGCCGCGCGCGACGCGGGCGCGCGGCGTTTGCTGTTCGTCTCATCGCTCGCGGTGGCCGGTCCGACCACACCTGGGCACCCGATCGACGAGAGCCGCCCCCCGCAGCCCGTCACCGACTACGGCCGCTCGAAGCACGCCGCTGAGGTGCTGGTCCGCGCCATGCCCGCCTCGCTGCCCTGGACGATCGTGCGCCCACCGGTGGTGTACGGCGAATGGGACCGCGGTACGCTCAAGATCTTTCAGCTTGCCCGGCGCGGCGTCGTCCCGGTGTTCGGTGACGGCTCCCAGGAACTCTCGGTCATTCACGCGGAGGATTTGGCACGGTCGTTGATCGCGGCAGCCACTTCACCTGTCGCGGCAGGCCGTGTTTATTTCGCCGCGCATCCGACCACGACGACGAGTCGGGCGCTCGTGCTCGCGGCGGGCCGGGCCATGGGCGCACGGGGGCCACGCATCATCCCGGTGCCGCCGTTCGTGGCGCGTGGCGTGCTCTGGGCCGCCGGCACTCTTGCGCATATGGCCGGGCGCGCGACTTTGTTGTCGGCCGACAAGGGCAACGAATACCTCGCGCCGGCATGGACGTGCCGCAGTGATGCACTGACTCGAGACACCCGCTGGCAGGCGGAAATCGAGCTCGAAACCGGGCTGCGTCGCGCCGCGAACTGGTATCGGGAGGTCGGATGGCTGTAAACGGAGGAGGCAGCCGCAGTCGCAACTGGAGCGGGTGTGAGACGTGGCGTGGCTTTACGGCCATCGATCTCGCCACCGGGGCCTACGTGCTGGTCGCCACGGGCGCCGTGCTCTACTCGTTTCAGGGCGACGGGATCCGGGGTTGGCCGTGGGTGCTCAGTGCCCACGCGCTGATCGCCGCGCTCGTGCTCGTCGCCCCGCGCGCGCGCACGAGCGGTCCGATCGGCCGGTTCCTCGGCGACTGGTACCCGATGCTGCTGCTCCCCGCGCTCTACGGCGAGATCGGCGTGCTCACACTCAGCGCCGGTTTCCAGAACGATTTGCTCATTCAGCGGCTCGAAACATGGGTCTTCGGCTCCCAGATTTCCTACCGCTGGATCCGGGAGTCACCCAACGTCGTGCTCTCCTGGTTTCTGCACGCCTGCTACCTCGCGTATTATCCGATCCTCTACGCCTCCCCATTCGCACTCTGGATGGTAGGGCGGCGCGACGCGTCCCGCCACACCATCTTCGCGGTGATGGCGACGTTCTATCTGTGCTACATCGTCTTCCTGTTCTTTCCGGTCGCGGGACCGCGCTATGCGTTCGGTGGCGCCCACAATATCGCGACGGAGGTCTGGCCGGCACGGTTCGCCGCCTGGTTGCTCGACCGCGGTGACTCGTGGGGCGCTGCCTTCCCCTCGTCACACGTCGCCGCGTCGGTGGTGGCAACGGGCATGGCGCTGCGCTACTGGCGCACGCTGGGACTCGTGCTCCTGCCCTTCACCGCGGGCCTGATCCTCGCCGTGGTCTACGGGCAATTCCACTATGCGGTGGACGCGCTCGCGGGGTTGATGGTGGCGGCGATGATGCTCGGCATCATGCAAACCGCCGAAGCTCCAGAGCCTCGGCGGTTGGGGGGGGCGGTCGGCGACTACACCGTGGAGCCCGGCAGCAGCGTTTAGTGCCCGATGTGCATGGGGGGCATCGCGCCGCTGCTCCCCACCGGACCCATGAAATGCCGCAGGTCCTTCTGGTAGAGAGAGTCGCCGGCGTCCGTCTTGGGCCAGCTGGCTTTGCGATCGGGGGCGAATAGTCCGCCCACCACGCCCATCCCTCCACCCGCAATCGTGTGACCGGTCGGATTCTCGTAGATCACGCGGACGCGGTAGCGGTGTGACGGAGTAATACGCAGCCCAATCGCCATCAGGCTGTAAAGCTTCGTTACGGGCACCGCGTTCGGTTGGTCGGTCTGCGCCGCCACCGGCTCGCCGTGCCACAGCAATTCCCCTGTAGTCGCATCCCAAAACTCGATCGTCCGGCCGTACTGATGCATGTGCCCACCAATCACGATGAGCTTGCCATCCACTGACGGGCTTCCTTCATATGCGCGCTCGCTGCGCCCCGGCGGCAGGTCGAAGGACTTGTCGCCCACGGGAAAGGCCACGTCCAGCTGCCAGGGTATGACGGTAAACAGCGGCCAGGGCCGCCGCTCGGGCACATAGCTCACCACGAGCCGGGCCCGGACATCGTGATATCCGACGGTGGTGGCGTTGTGGAGCATGGCATTCGAGAGAATCAGCTGGCCGGCACGAATGGGCGCGCCGACCAAGAACCACGGAAAGCGGATCTCGCCTGTCTCGGTGCCCGACGCCAGGATAC
Organism: Gemmatimonadales bacterium; assembly: GCA_035637435.1. Lineage (GTDB taxonomy): Bacteria > Gemmatimonadota > Gemmatimonadetes > Gemmatimonadales > GWC2-71-9 > 20CM-2-65-7. The sequence continues at coordinate 9,804 of DASPXD010000056.1, read as the reverse complement.
GCCGTGAGATGGGAAGAAACAGCTCACGCTCATTCGGATCCATCACGTTCACGTGATGGAGCAGCTCGATGGGAAGCCGACGTCCGTGCGCGTCGACGACTTCCGCGTGTAGGGCATAGACAGCGCCGCTCACAGGAAGCTCACCCACGGACGCAGGCTGATCGACCATCGCCCCGGCGGGCAGATCGACCGCCGGCAACTCGATCACGAGCTCGGCTCGCTTTGGATTCGCGGTGATGGTGGCGCGCTGCAACACGCTCCAGTCACGCGGCGGGGCATGCCCGCGCGCGAGAGACGCCGCTCCGGCGACATATCCAGCGAGGATCAGGCGCAGCGCGGCCAAGACCACGAACGACCATGACGTCATCGACAGTCCCCTCAGCGAGCCAGCGAGTCGGCTACGGCAGCGAGTTTGGAAAACGGAACGCCATCGAGAGTGACGCCGGGCGGAATGGCGACGTCGAGGCGCTCGAGGATCGTCGGCATCAGATCTACTGTACGCATGGGAAGCTCTGGAAGAGCCACGCTCGCGGCGATCGGGACTTCCATGTGTTCCGCAATGAGACTGCCGTGCCCGGCGCGATGTTCGGGGATTTCCCAGGGCCCGCGGAAGTCCGCGCCCGGACTCGCCGCCAGAGCGAGATCGCCCGCGCGCGCCGAGTGGAACAGCTGCAGCAATTGGCGCGGTGCGTCGGGCACGTCCGTCCCCCTCGTGCGGGCCAGCAGTTCGCGGTCATCGAGCTCCACATACCCGCCCAAACCGAGTGGGTCGCCATTTTGGGGTTCGTAGCGGACTAAGCCGGATGCCTCTGTTAACCGCGCTCGCCCCGTCCTGGTTCGCACGATGACACCGCCGCTGTCGGAGCGGCAGGCGGCGAGCCGCACGGCCGGGAGCGCGAGGAAGCGGTTGAGGACGTCGCCCGGAATCTCCGATTCCGTCAGCGGCCGGTCGCGGCCCGAACACGGATCGAAGTACACCTGCACGCTGGCATTCCCCGACACCATCGTCGCCGCTCGGGCACCGCGACGCCAGACGTGCGTGGGGTGACGAAGCGTTCGTATCCCGTCGCGCTCGAGCTGCACGGCCACGTCGGAATGGTCTCGCATGACGGTCATGCCGTGATCCGAGACGACAAAAAAGGCCGGCAGCTCGTCTCCCCTTTGCCTGACGCGCCCCACGAAGTCACCCAGCGCGCGATCCACCAGCCGATAACTCTCGAGGACCGCCGGGTGCAGCGGATCCTTCAAATGAGAGACGCCATCGACGCCGGGGAAGACGACAAAGAGGAAACGCCACGGCTCGTCCGCTGCCTCGAGCCAGGCGCGCGCGACCGCTCGATCGAGCACGGGATAGGTACCGATGTAGTGCGCCGCCGTGCCCAGTACGACCCGGCGGGCCGGGATGCGGTGAGCGCCCGCCGCGAGGCCGCGGGTGAGGGGCGTGCAGATCGCGATGCTGTCGGGAACGAGATCGAACAGCGAGGGAGCGGGCGCGATGTCGTGGTTGAGCCACGCGCCCTGGACGCCGCAATAGCTGCGGGCGGCGCGCCACTGCTCGCGCCATCCGCCGGCGGCGCCGCGGCGGTCGAGCCAACGGATTCCGGGAATGCCGACGCCGCCCGGAAAGCGTCCGAAGAGGAACGGGATGTACGCCACGCCGGTCGTGGAGGGGAAAACGGTGGTGCCGACGCCGAAACCACCCGGCTCGATCACCCAGCGTGCGAGATTGGGGAGGTCACCGCGGCCGAGCAGCTCCCGCAGGACATCGGCGCGGGCGCCGTCGATGAGGACGAGTACCGCGCGAGCGTCGGTCATGTGCGCGTAGCTTAACTCAAAAGGGTCCCGGCGTGAACCGGGACCCTCTCTTATTCTCAGCCGGCCCGCGAATTACTCGACTTTGATCGCGATCTTCATGCCGAGCGTCAGGTGGGGCGTGCAATAGCCCTTGTACGTTCCCTTCGGCGCGTTGGCGAACGAGACGTCATACGTCTCGTTCGGCTGCGTCAGGAACGCTCCCGACAGATTGTCCACCGTGTTCTTCATGCCGGCGTTGAGCGCAGCGGCGCCGCCGGCCGGAATTGAATCGCTCCAGAAGGTGATGTTATGCGGGCCGCCCGCCACGTTGATGAAACGCACAGTCCCACCCGCCGGGACCGTGACGGTGCTCGGCTCAAAGGCCGCGCGCGTGCTGCCGTTGCCGGTCATCTTGACCTCGACGACAGGCCCTGTCGCTGCCGCGCTGCCCGCCGGAGCGGCCGGGGGCGCGTTCTGCATCTGCGTCTGGTTCTGGTCGCCGCCCTTCTGTCCACAGGCGAGCGCGCTGATGGCGACGACGGTCGTGAGCAAAGCGAAGCGCATTGCTGAAATCCTCCGGAACGGGACTCGAGGGAATTGCAGAGATTCGACGGGCAAGTCGCTTGTGAACTGTTTCACAATAGCGGTCAATATAGAAGGGGGACCGCAAAACGGGAGTCCTCCAAAAGCAGGGGGAATCCCTAAGCCATTGCGTTTCCGGCGGTAACGCCAATATTGGGGCGCCTTTTTCCGGCCCCCAACCTTTTGGAGGAGTTACCGTGCAAAGAACGTTCGTCGTACTGGCGCTGCTTGCCGGGCTGATTACAACGAGTGCGTCGGCGCAGAACTGGCGCACCGAGGTGGGCATCCAGGGCGGCTACACGCGGATCAAGCCGGCCGGCACCGGGGTCGCAGATCACGTCGACGTCTTCGGCTTCCCCGGCGACCTCTTCGGAGTGACGCCTTCCATCGCCTCGCTGTACGCGATCTTCCCGTGGAAGAGCAAGTTGGCGATCGAGCCGACGCTGAGCTTCTTCCAGGGCAACACCGTCTTCCTGCTTGGGGACGCGACGTTCGTTACGCTGGGGCTGCGGGGCGATTACGCGGTCACGCGTAAGTTTTACGTCGCCGCGGGTGGCGTAGTACACTGGTACGAAAGTGGCGGGACGGGAGAAACGCAGCTCGGGCTCCAAGGAGCAGTGGGCTATCGGTTCCCCTTCATTGCCGGCCTACGGGGCCGGATCGAGGGAAACGCGACGTTCTTCGGAAACAGCGAACAGCTCCCGGCCGCGAATGCCTACGCTGTCTCATTCGGTGTGTCGAAGCAAATCGGAGCGGCCGCGCGCGCTCGTGCCGCCACCGCCCAGCCCCGGCGCGCGACGAATCGCGCCTGGGAGCCGACATTCGGCCTGCAAGGCGGGTATTCGCGCGCGCATGGCGTCGGCGGCGGCGACTTGACCAGCCTCTCGTTCCCGGGCATCGGTGGTACGTTTGGCACACTCGGCTCCGTGGCGGCGTCCCCAACGCTCTTCGCGATTCTGCCGATCGGTCGGAAGATTGCGATCGAGCCGGGTCTCGATTTCCACCGCATCCAATCCCAGGGCGCCACGATTTTCTCCGGAAACCTTTCGGCGCGTTTGGCATATGCGGTGAGTGGCGGGTGGTACGGCGCGCTCGGTGGGAACCTTCATCACCTCAAGGTCACGGGAACGAGTGCCGCAACGATTACGGGATTGAATCTGGGCTGGGGTTATCGCTTTCCACTCCTGAGCGGTTTGGGCGGTCGCGTCGAATTGAATTACAACCTCAGTCGGAAGAACGACAACCTCGGACTCCCGCCCATCAATACCTTCAGCATCAATTTCGGAGTAACGACGCCGTTGCGGTAACCAGCGTCGCGTCCTCACGTCAACGGCCCTCTGTATTTGGGGGCCGTTGCTTTTTGTTGGAGTCGCGACGACACTAACAGCCATGCCGGACCCGACGCCGCCACAGATTGCCCCGCAGGAGCTCGCCGAGCGGCTGGATCGCGGCGAGGCGCTGCAAGTCCTCGATGTGCGCGCCCCCGAGAAGGTCGAAAAGGGTCATATCTCGATCGGCGCCGAGCTTGCTTTCCACGCGCACCCGAATTCCCAGATCCTCGCGCTTCCCGACCTCACCCCCCTGCACCTCGACACGGCCCGTCCCGTCGCGGTGGTCTGCGGGCACGGCAATTCCAGCAAAAAGGCGACCGCCTTCCTGCGGCAGCGCGGTTACGAAGCCTACTCGGTCAGCGGCGGCATGGCGGCGTGGGAAAGTGTCTACGTGGCGCGCCGGCTGTCACCGACACCCTCACTGTCACACGTGGTCCAACTCGATCGCGTCGGGAAGGGCGCGCTCAGCTACGTAGTGGTAAGCGATAGCGACGCCGTCGTCGTGGATCCCGGCCGGCACATCGAGCGGTACGACGCGTTGCTTGAAGAGTTGCGCGCAACACCCGCGGCGGTCGTGGATACACACATTCACGCGGACTATGTGAGCGGTGCGCGCGCTGCCGCCGCGCGCTGGCAGGTGCCCTACTTCCTTCATCCCGACGACGCCGTTTCACCCTACGACCAGCGCGCCGGCCAGCTGACGTTTCAACCGCTGGCCGACGGCGATACGATCGCGTTCGGCCGCGCGACCCTGCGCGCCGCACACGTGCCGGGCCACACGCTCGGCAGCGTCGCATTGCTCGCGGACGACGGCCTCGCGCTCACGGGGGACTTTCTGTTCGTGCAGTCGGTCGGCCGGCCCGATTTGGCGGGCCATTCCGACGCGTGGGCGAAGCTGCTCTGGAAGAGCCTCGAGCGCGCGCGCCAGACGTGGCCCGGCGACCTGCTCATCCTGCCAGCGCACTATGCCGCCGAAGGCGAGCGCCGCGCCGATCGCGCGGTCGCGGCGCGCTTCGATGTGATTACTGCCACCAATGCGGCGGCGGCGATTCAGGATGAGCGCGTTTTCCTGCAATGGATCGCCGATCGTCAGACGAGCTTCCCGGATGCTTACCGTACGATCAAGGAGGCCAACCTTGGCCTCGTGCAGATCTCGGATGCCGACGCGGAAGTGCTGGAATCCGGCCCTAATCAGTGCGCCATAGCCTAGCTTAAGCACGGCGTGTGCAACCTTCGGAGGGATGCCCGTCTCTCATGGCGTCCCTAACCAGGTGCAGTCCATGCGTATGTCGCACGTGCTCGGAGCGGCCGCCCTCCTGTGCATCATCTCGTCTTCCCTACTCGCCCAGGGCTGGATCGATCCTATTCGACCAATCATCCCCCCACCGCAAAATCCCAATGGGCGAATCGAGCGTCTCCGCAGCGCCGTGCAAGTCAGCGTCACCGGGCGCGTGGCCCGCGTGACCGTCGAAGAATGGTTCCGCAATAACGGCCCCGTGATGGACGAAGGGATGTACCACTTCCCATTGCCGGGCGAGGCCGTGTTCTCGAGCTACTCGTTATGGCAAGGCGACCAGGAGCTGCGCGGGGAAGCGATGGATGCCGCGCAGGCGCGTGCCATTTACGAAGCGATCGTGCGCCAGAAACGCGATCCGGCTCTGATCGAGCTCGCCGGGCAGGGCCTCATCCGCGCCCGCGTTTTCCCGATCGCGCCGGGGGAGACGCGCAAGATCACCCTCAAATACACGCAGCTGCTCGACCGCGCCGGTGACGCATGGCGTTTCCGCTACCTCGGCGACCGCGATCGCCAGAGCGCGCCGCGCAGCTTCCGGCTGGAAGTCGATAGCGCTTCTCGCTTCGGGGATCCGTATTCGCCCACCCATCAGGTCCAAGTCACAAGGCGCGATGACCGCCTGGAAGTGACGCTCGGCGATGCCGCGGCCGGTGGCGACTTCGAGCTGCTGCTGCCGCTCGCCCGTGGGTTGGTCGGCCTCTCGCTGATCCCGCATCATCCCGTTGGCGAGGACGGGTACTTCATGCTGTTGCTGGCCCCCGGCGCGGCAGCCGATGCCGCGGCGTTGCGGCGAGATTTGGTGGCCGTAATCGACATCTCGGGCTCCATGTCCGGCGCCAAGATCGAGCAGGCAAAGGCAGCGCTGATCCAGCTGCTCGGATCGCTCCGGACGAACGATCGATTCCGGCTGGTCGCGTTCTCCGGCGGGGTGCGGCGTTATGCAGAAGGTTGGACTGACGCAACGACGGAGGGCCGGCGCGACGCCGCGACGTGGATCCGCAGCCTGGAGGCCGAAGGCGGCACCAACATCGGCGGGGCGCTCACCGAAGCTTTCGCCGTGTCACCGGCCGAGCAGTCGCTGGGTGTCGTCGTGTTCCTCACCGACGGCCAGGCGAGCACGGGCGAAACGGATCCCGAGCGGATCGCCGAGCGAGCCGAGCAGGGACGCGGCCGGTTCCGCGTGTTCTCGTTCGGCATCGGCGACGACGTCAATACGTACGTATTGGACCGGCTCACCGAGCGCGCGCGGGGAACGACGGAATACATCCGGCCGGGGGAGAACATCGAGGGGGCCGTGGGCTCGCTCGCCGCGAAGATCGCGAGCCCGGTGTTGACCGATGTCACGATTGCTGCGGGCGCCGGCGTCGAGCTCTACGACTTGCAGCCTGGCAGCATGCCCGACCTGTTCGCGGGCGACGAGATGGTGGTGCTCGGGAGATACCGGGGAGCACGGAGCACGGAGCAGTCCGTGACGGTCCGTGGCCGGCGGAATGGCCGCGATGAAGAGTTCAGCACCGCATTCGCCGATCGCGAAAACGAGAGCGCGCGCTATATCGAGCAGTTGTGGGCCGCACGCAAAGCCGGCGCGCTGTCCAAGGAGATCCGGCTCCGCGGCCAAACACGCGAGCTGATGGATGCCCTGAAGCAGCTCGCGCTGCGCTACGGGATTCTCACTGAGTACACGTCCTACCTCGTGCAAGAGCCCACCATCGCGCTGCGGCAGCGGGCGGAGAATGGCGTGATGCAGGCTCCGGCGGCCGCCCCTGGCGATCAAGCGGGCGCGGCTTCGGTGGGACGCGCCGCGCGGGAGCGGTCCATGAGCGAAAGCGTTCACCTCGACGCGATTGTCGTCACAGGGGCGATGGACACGACCGGCTTCGATGAGCTGCGGCGCGCGCATTCCGGCATCAATCCGACCCAACGGGTGGGAGGCCGTCTCTTCATCATGCGGGACGGGACATGGACCGATCTCGGCCATGGCGACTCGCTGCGCGTCGTCACGATCACGCCCTATAGCGACGCCTATTTCGCCCTGCTCAAGGCCCTGCCGGACCTGCGGGACGCGGCCACGCTGGAGCCGGCGGTGCTGGTGGCCGGGCGGCGCGCGAGCATCAAGATTGGAGAAGGGGGTAAGACCAGCTGGTTGCCAGGTGAACTGGAGCGACTGGTGCGCGAATTCCGGGGCTGAGGCCACGAGTGCCCGACGACATCGCAGACGTGTATCGCAGCACCTATCCCGCGCTCGTGCGCTTCCTGTACCGCAAGGTCTGGGACCAGGGGCGCGCGGAGGATCTCGCGCAGGAGGCATTCGCGCGGGCCCTGGTCCATCGACCGGAGAACACGCGAGGATGGTTATTCGTGGTTGCGGCGAACATGGCGCGTGATGAAGCGCGCAAGGCGGCGCGGGAGAAACGGCACCTCACGCTGCTCAAGAGTGAGCCGGACGTCGTGCGCAGTGCGCCGGAAGACGAGATTGACGCCGACACACAGCGCACGCGCGTACGAGCCGCCCTCGATCTGCTGACTCCGCGCGACCGCGAGGCACTGCTGTTGTGGGATGCGGGGATGTCGTACGACGAAATCGCCGCACAGACGGGATTGGCGCGTGGCGCCATTGGAACCACGTTGGCGCGAGCGCGCCGGAGATTGGTCGAAGCCTATGATGCAGGACTGGAAGGAGGGCAACATGTCGCACGTGGATGAGGGGACGCTACACGCATACCTCGACGGCGAGCTGCCTTCCGACGAGCGGACGGCACTCGAGGCCCATCTCGGCCAATGCGCGATTTGCCGCCAGACGCTCGCCGAGCAGCGGGCGTTGCTCGAGCGGGCCAGCGCTTTGCTGGGATCGACGCGACCGGTGGAGCATCCCGCACCACCGTTCGAGCAACTGCGCCGCGCGCCCCGGCGCTCGCCGTGGCACGTGCGCATGCCGTTCGCCTGGGCGGCATCGATCGCGGTCGCACTTGGGATCGGATACTTCTTCCGCAGCCCGGAGCAGCTCACGCCCAACGCCGCCTTGGCGCCGCCGGCCGGTCCAGTGGCCATGCAGCACTCCAGCGATGCAGCTGCAGCGGCGGAGGAAGCGAAGGCGTTGCCGGTTCGCCAACGTCAGAGCGCCCGCGCCGACGAAGTGGTGCGGTCGGAGAGCCCGGCGCGTACAGATTCCTACATTGGTCCGCAGTCACGAGTGAGGGATGTTGGTGCCGTTGCGATGAACTCACCGCAACTGCGCAATGCCACGCCGGCTGCAGCAGAACCCGCGCCGAGCCTCATCGTGTCGGGCGCCCCTGCAATCGGCGCGGTGCGGCGGATGCCGGTCACGACGCAATGGCCCGTCATCAGCCGCGGGGTCGCTGCGTCCCTGCTCGGCGAGGACCCGGTCGGGCTGCCGGGCTTGTCGACGCGCAGAATCCAGCGCAACCCGTCGGGCGACGGCACGGTCGTCGTCGAGCAGACGCTCGATTCGGCGACGGTGATTCAGATCTTCCAGCGGCCGGCTACTGCGCTCGCCTCCACCGATTCGTCGGCCGCATTCACACCACGCATGTTGTTCGACGAACGCGATCGCGCCGCGCGCGAACGGGCGCCGGTCCGCCTAGACCGTCTGGCTCGTTTTGTGGGGCGGTTGCGCGTGGAGATCGCCGGCCCGCTGTCGCTCGACTCGCTGAACCGGCTGCTCGAGCAGGTCGAGCCCCTGCCGTAGACCCTAGCTGCGACGCCAGGCGATCAGCTCGGCGACAACGCTGATCGCGATCTCCTCCGGCGTCACCGCACCGATCGCAAGACCGACCGGCACGCGCACGCGCTGCAGGCTCGCTGCCGGCACGCCCGCAGCAGCCAGCGCCTTGGTGACTACGGCTTTCTTGCGCTTGCTCCCCAGCAATCCCACGTAGCTCGCAGGAGACGCGGCGATGCGCTCGAGGATCAGCGCGTCATTGCGATGGCCGCGCGTGGCGATCACAACCGCGTCCGCCGCCGTGAGCGGATACCGCAGCAGCGCAGCTTCCACGTCCCCGGTCAGCACGGCGACCCCGTCGCCAAAGCGTGACGCGTCGGCATACTCGGCACGATCGTCGATCACGACGACGCGAAAACCGGCGGCGGCCGCAGCGCGAGCGATCGCGGCGCCGACATGCCCTGCTCCGAAGACGAGTACGCGCGGCGCCTGGGTCAACCGTTCCTCCATGAAGCGACCGTCGCGCGTGAGCGTGGCGGCGGCGCCCAAGTTCCGGGCATCGGCCAGGGCCTCGAACGTCTTTATCGGAGTGGACGTCCAATCGATCGCGGTGCGCACCAGCCCAGATGCCGCGTTGGCTGCGGCGTCCAGCACGCCCACATAGCTGTCGTCCGGGAGCAGCGGCTCGACGAAGATGTCTACGGTCCCGCCGCACGACAGTCCGAGATCGCCGGCCAGGTCGGCGTTGAGATGATGCGTGAACAATGCAGGTACCCGCCGCGCCTGCGCCTCGAGCGCCGCGCCGATGACGTCGGCCTCGACGCATCCGCCGCCGACCGAGCCGATCAGACGCCCGGCGGCGCCGACGAGCATCTTGGTGCCCGCCGGCACCGGCGTTGAGCCGCGCACGCGCGCCACGGTTGCGAGCGCTCCCGGAGCACCTTCCCGAATCAACGCAGCGGCAGCATGCCACACGTTCATACCTGAAATACTAAGCTCCCGGAGCTCAGTTTGCCCCGGGAGCACCGAAGACTGAGAACCGACCACCGAAAACCCTACTGCGCGACGATCGTTCCGTTCATCCCCGAATGAATCGTGCAATGGAAGGTATAGGTGCCAGCCGC
>DASPXD010000055.1:0-33234 GCA_035637435.1 Gemmatimonadales bacterium | reverse complement strand
CCCCGGCCGGGAGAGCGCGTCGATCACCCGCACCAGGTCGGGCTCTGGTTCGATCACGGGGACGTGAACGGGCTGGACTTCTGGAACAACTCGGACGCGATCCCCGCGGCGCGGGCCGACAAGATGGGCACCATCCTCCATCGCGCGGTGCGGGGCGCCAAGAGCGGCCGGGGCGAGGGCACGCTCGATGTGACGGCCGAATGGGTGAACTCCCAAGGCAAGCCTCTGCTGCGCGAGGACACCCGCTTCGTCTTCCGGGCCGCGGACGGACTGCGCGCCATTGATCGGATCACGACCCTGACGGCGCTCGACGCACCGGTGACCTTCACCGATAATAAGGAAGGGCTGATCGGGATGCGCGTGGCGCGCGCGCTGGAGCAGCCATCCAATACGCCGGAGGTCTTCACCGACGCCGCCGGGCACGCCACGACCGTCCCCATGCTCAACAACGCGGGCGTCACCGGTCACTATCGCAGCTCAGAGGGCCTCGAGGGCGACTCGGTCTGGGGTACGCGCGGGCGCTGGACGATGCTCTCGGGGGTCGTGCAGGCAGAGCCCGTGACCCTCGCCATCCTGGACCATCCTACGAACGTCGGCTTCCCCACGTACTGGCACGCTCGCGGTTATGGTCTTTTCGCCGCCAACCCGCTCGGGGAGAAGGTGTTCACGAACGGAAAGAGCGAGCTCAATTTCAAGCTCGCCCCCGGGCAATCGACGACGTTCCGTCACCGAATCCTGATCCTCTCGGGGACCGCCACACCAAACCAAATCGAGACGTACTACCGGGACTTCACGCGGTGAGCGTGGCTGCCCGGGCCGTCAAAATCCACCCGGCGGACGACGTCGCGGTGGCGGTTCAAGCGCTCGTCGCGGGGGAGCGCCTGGTGGTCGAGGGCGAGCGCGTCGTGCTCGCCGAGGACGTCCCCGCCGGTCACAAGGTCGCGTTACATCCGCTCGCGCGGGGCCAAACGGTCATCAAGTACAGGTTCCCGATCGGCGCCGCCACGGCCCCGATCGCGGCGGGCGCCTGGGTACACACGCACAATCTCAAGACGTGCCTGGAGGGCGTGCTCGAGTACTCATACGAGCCGGCACGGGCGGTAGGGGCGCAGCATGCTGCGCCCCTACGCGCCCCCACGTTCATGGGCTACCGCCGCCAGAGCGGCCGGGTCGGCACCCGCAACGAGGTGTGGATCCTCAACACCGTCGCCTGCGTGAACCACGCGGCGGAGCGGATCGCGCATGAGGGATCGACGCTGTTCCATGGTCGCATCGACGGCGTCTACCACTTCTCGCACCCCTATGGCTGCAGCCAGCTGGGCGACGACCTGGGACACACGCAGCGCGCCCTGGCCGGGCTGCTGCGCCATCCCAACGCCGGCGGCGTCCTGGTGCTCGGCCTCGGCTGCGAGAGCAACCAGATGGACGCCCTGCTCCGCCTCGCGGGTCCCCCCGTGGACCGGGAGCGGGTCCGCTTCTTCAATTCGCAGGACGTCACCGACGAGGTGGACGCGGGGCTCGAGGCCCTGGGGCAGCTCGTCGCCGCCATGGCGGGCGACCGCCGCGAGGAGTGCCCCACGTCCGACCTCATCCTGGGCCACAAGTGTGGCGGTTCGGATGGCCTGAGCGGGATCACGGCCAATCCTCTCGTCGGACGCATCGCCGACCGCCTGACGGCGGCGGGCGGCGGGGTGATCCTCACCGAAGTGCCGGAGCTGTTCGGGGCCGAGCGGCTGCTGATGAACCGGGCGGTCGACGAGACCGTATTTCGGCAGATCGTCACCCTGATCAACGATTTCAAAGCATACTTCATCCGCCACGGGCAGCCGATCTACGAGAACCCGTCGCCCGGCAACATCGCCGGGGGGCTGACTACGCTCGAGGAGAAATCGCTCGGGGCGGTCCAGAAGGGCGGGCAGGCGGCCGTCACGCAGGTGCTGCGCTACGGCGAGCCCGCGGCCACGCGGGCGGGCGGCCTCGCGCTGCTCGAGTCGCCGGGGAACGACGGCGTGTCGTCCACGGCGTTGGTCGCGAGCGGCGCGACGGTGCTGCTCTTCACCACGGGGCGCGGCACTCCCTTGGGCTTCCCGGTCCCCACCCTCAAGATCTCCTCCAACAGCGCGATCGCCGAAAAGAAGCCGCACTGGATCGACCTGAACGCCGGCGGGCTGCTCGACGGCGCGACGACGATGGACCAGCTCGCGGACGAGCTGTTCGCGCTGATCCTCGACGTGGCGTCAGGACGGAAGCTCGCCAACAACGAGAAGCACGGGTATCGCGAGATCGCGATCTGGAAGGACGGCGTGACGCTGTGACCTCCACCGCCGCTCCCCCATCGCCCCGCGTGACCTACCGCTGGACGATCTGCGCGCTGCTCTTCATCGTCACGACGATCAATTACGTAGACCGGCAGGTGCTCGGTATTCTGGCGCCGACGCTGCAGCGCGAGCTGGGCTGGTCGGAGTCGCAGTACGGCGACGTCGTGTCCTGGTTCAGCCTGGTGTACGCGTTCGGCTTTCTCTTCGCCGGGCGATGGCTCGACCGGGTGGGCGTGCGGCGCGGCTTCGCCACGGCGGTCGTGGTGTGGAGTCTGGCGGCGATTGGCCACGCCTTCGCCCGCACGACGGCCGCGTTTTCGGCAGCGCGCGCGCTGCTCGGGCTGGGCGAGTCGGCGAACTTCCCCGGCGCGATCAAGACCGTCGCCGAGTGGTTCCCCAAGGAGGAGCGGGCGCTCGCGACCGGCATCTTCAATGCCGGCACCAATACCGGCGCCATCGTCACGCCGCTGCTCGTGCCCTGGATCGCACTGACGTGGGGGTGGCGCTGGGCGTTCATCATCACGGGCTCGATCGGCTTCCTGTGGCTGTTCCTGTGGCTCGCCCTCTACCGCCAGCCTTCCGTTGACGCGCAGCCGGGGGATCCCGAGGAGGCCCGAGTCCCCTGGATGCGTCTCCTCGGCGTCCGGCAAACCTGGGCGATCGTCGTCGGCAAGCTGATGGCCGACCCGATCTGGTGGTTCTATCTGTACTGGCTGCCGAAGTTCTTGGATGCCAAGTACGGCATCAAGCTGGCGCACGTGGCGCTGCCGCTGATCGCGGTGTATCTCGTGGCGGACGTCGGCTCGATCGCGGGGGGATGGCTCTCGAGCCGATTCATGAAGCGCGGGTGGACGGCGAACCGCGCCCGCAAGACGGCGATGCTCCTCATGGCGCTCGTCATCGTGCCCACCGCGCTCGCGCCGCGCGCGGGGAGCATGTGGACGGCGGTGCTGATCGTCAGTGTCGCCGCGGCGGCGCACCAGGGCTGGTCGGCAAACGTCTATACGCTCGCGAGCGACATGTTTCCCCGCTCGGCTGTGGCGTCGATCTCCGGCATCGGCGGGTTCGCCGGCGCCATGGGCGGCGTGCTGTTTCAGCGCGCCACCGGGCGCATCCTCGACGCCACCGGCAACGATTACACCGTCATCTTCGCGGTTTGCGGGTTCGCGTATGTGACCGCCTGGATCATTATTCACCTGCTCGCCCCGAGGCTCGAACCGGCTCGGTTCAAGGAGATGTCATGATCACGGCACTCACCCTTATCCTCGCGCTCCAAACGAGCGGGACCAACGAGCTGACTGCCCCCGAGCGGGCCGCCGGGTGGCGCCTGCTCTTCGACGGTCGGACCTTCGCCGGCTGGCGCGGCCTGGGCTACGACACCGTTCCGACGAGTCACTGGGCGATCGTGGACGGCGCGATCAAGAAGATCGCGAACGGCGACGTCCCTCGGGTCGCGGACGGGCGGCCGCTGAACGGCGGCGATCTCATGACCGTCGACACTTTCGGGGACTTCGCGTTGACCTGGGAGTGGAAAGTCACGCCGGGCGCGAACAGCGGCGTCAAGTACAACGTCTCCGAGGAGATGTCGATCGCGCAGAACGGCACGATGACCCCCACGGCCGTCGCCCGCGGCGCGATCGCGCCTAATCACTCGGCCCTGGGCTTCGAGTACCAGATGCTCGACGACGACCGGCACGAGGACGGCAAGCTGCCTACGCACCGCTCCGGCGCGCTGTACGATCTGATCGCGCCGAGCGCCACGAAACGGCTGCGTCCGGTGGGGGAATGGAACCGCTCGACCATCATTTTCCGCGGCAACCACGGGGAGCACTGGCTGAACGGCCAGAAGATCGTCGAGTTCGACCTAGGTACGGCGCACATGGATTCCCTCCTCGCCAAGAGCAAGTACCGCTCAATTCCCGGCTTCGGAGACCGGCGCCGCGGACACATCGTCTTGCAGGATCACGGCGATGAAGTCTATTTCCGCAGTATCAAGGTGAGGCCGCTATGAAACGCCGGCACTTCGTGAAAACCGTTTCGGCGACGGGCCTCGGCCTCGCGGCCGCGCGCGCGCCCTTGCTCGCGCTCGGCGGCTCGCCGGGCGAAAGGGTCGTCGTCGCCGTCATGGGCCTGAACGGCCGGGGGACGGTCCTGGCGCGGGTGTTCGCCAAGACGCCGAACGCGGAAGTCGCTTGCGTGTGCGACGTCGACGCGCAAGTGCTCGCCAAGGGCGTGACCGCCGTGACCCAGGCGCAGGGCAAGGCGCCGAAGGGGATCGGCGACTTCCGCCGCGCGCTCGACGACAAAGGCGTGGACGCCCTCGTGATCGCCGCCCCCGACCACTGGCACGCGCCCGCCACGATTCTGGCGCTCTCCGCCGGCAAGCACGCCTACGTGGAGAAGCCCTGCGGGCACAACCCGCGCGAGGGCGAGCTGCTCGTCGAGGCGCAGCGCAAGGCCAAGCGCGTGGTGCAGATGGGCACGCAGCGCCGCTCCTCGCCGCGGGCCATCGAGGCGGTCCAGGCGATCCGCGAAGGCGTCGTCGGGCGTCCCTACCTCGCCCGCGCCTGGTACGCGAACCGGCGCCAGTCGATCGGGCGCGGCAAGGCGGCTCCCGTTCCGGCGTGGCTCGACTACGACCTGTGGCAGGGGCCGGCTCCCCGTACGCCGTACCGCGACAACGTCATCCACTACAACTGGCACTGGTTCCGCCGCTGGGGCACGGGCGAGATCTGCAACAACGGCACGCACGAAGTCGACGTCGCGCGCTGGGCGCTGGGCGTCGACTACCCCGTGCGCGTCACGTCGGCGGGCGGGCGCTATCACTTCGACGACGATTGGGAGTTCACCGATACGCAGGAGGCGGGCTTCGAGTTCGAGGGACAGCGCGCCATCGTGTGGCAGGGCCTGAGCTGCAACCCGTACCCGACCCAGAACCGGTCGCGCGGCACGATCGTGTACGGGACGGCGGGGACGGTAGTGCTCGATCAGGACGGCTACACTGTCTACGACCTCGAGAACAAAGTGGTGAAGGAGTCGATCGCGCAGGCCAGTGCGGATCCGCTGGCGCCGAGCGGCGACGATCAACTCACCGCCCTGCACATCGCGAATTTCGTCGAGGCGGTCCGCACCGGCGCGCCGGTCACCCAGCCAATCGCGGAGGGGGCGAAGAGCGTCCTGCTCTGCCACCTCGGCAACATCGCGCAGTGGACCGGACGGGCGCTCCGCATCGATCCGCAGTCCGGGCACGTGCAGGGCGACGAGCAGGCGATGGGGTACTGGCAGCGGGACTACGCTCCAGGCTGGACGCCGGTCGTCTAGGAGACGCGCCCTCATCCTCGCCGAGGATCGTTACTTCGATCCCGATCCCTCGGTTCGGCGAGTCGCGCGCGTGTTGTACGACGAAACGCGCGGCCTGCCCCTCATCTCACCGCACGGGCACGTCGATCCGCGCATTCTCGCGGAGAACGCCCCCTTCCCCGAGCCGACGTCGCTGATCGTCCAGCCCGACCATTACATCCTGCGCCTGGTGTACGCGAACGGCGTGCCCCTCGAGTCGCTGGGCGTGCCGCGCAAGGACGGTACGCCTGTGGAGGCGGATCCGCGCCGCGTGTGGCGGCTGTTCGCCGAGCACTACCACCTGTTCCGCGGCACGCCGACCGGTGCGTGGCTCGACCACGAGCTGCACGAGGTGTTCGGCGTGCGCGAGCGGCTCAGCGCCGAGACGGCGGCGCGCACTTACGACGCGATCCTCGAGAGACTGCAGTCGCCCGAGTTCCGGCCGCGGGCCCTGTTCGAGCGGTTCAACATCGAGGTGCTCGCCACGACCGATGCGGCGAGCGACATGCTCGAGCACCATCGCGCGATTCGCGCATCGGGCTGGAAGGGGCGCGTCATCCCCACGTTTCGCCCCGACGTCCTGTTCCGGATCGCGGCGCCCGGCTGGCCGAAGGCGCTGGAGGCGCTGGGCCGGGCCGGCGGCGAGCCGGTCCGCGACTACGTCGGATTCGTGCGGGCGCTCGCGGGCCGCCGCGCCTACTTCAAGAGCCTGGGCGCCACGGCTACGGACCACGCCGTGCTCGAGCCGTTCACCGGCGCCCTCGACGGACAGGAAGCCGAGCGCCTCTTTCACCAGGCGTGCCAGGGCGACGTCACGCCCGACGACGAGCGCCGCTTCACGGCGCATCTCCTCATGGAGATGGCGCGGCTGTCGCTCGCGGACGAGCTCACGATGCAGATCCACGCAGGTGCGCTCCGCGACCACAACCGGCTGGTGTTCGAGCGATTCGGCCCCGACCGGGGCGGCGACATCCCGGTCGCCACCGAGTTCACGCGCAACCTGCGCCCGCTCCTCAACACCTACGGCAACGATCCGCGATTCACCCTCGTCGTGTTCACCCTCGATGAGTCCACGTACAGCCGGGAGTTGGCCCCCCTCGCCGGGCACTATCCGGCGATGCGGCTCGGGCCGCCATGGTGGTTCTTCGATTCGCTGGAAGGGATGCGGCGGTTTCGGGAATGGACGACGGAGACGGCGGGGATTCACAAAACCGCGGGGTTCAACGATGACACGCGCGCCTTCTGCTCGATCCCCGCGCGGCACGATCTGGCGCGCCGCATCGATGCCAACTTCCTGGCCGGGCTCGTGGCCCGCCACGTGATCGACGAGAGCGAGGCGCGCCCCATGGCGCGCGCGCTCGCCTACGATCTAGCCAAGCAGACCTACCACCTATGAGCCGCCGTTGAGCCGGGCTCCAGCGCCGAGGTGGAGCCCCCAGTTACCGTGGTAGAAGGTGAAGGGACTGTCCGACGACGGGTGGAACATGATGTCGAGGTCGGTCCCGATGCGCAGCCACACGCGGTTGTTGAGCTGATAGCGCACACCGATGAGCCCCGAGAAACCTCCGTCAGTCGCGTCGAGTGAGCCACGGTATGCATTGTGGACATATCCGGCGCCCAGCAGGCCCTCGACGCGACCGTGTCGTCCAACGCCCACGACGAGACGGGCATGCAGCGGCGTGTAGGTGGCGGAGCCGGCGCTCCGATCGCTGGAGGTGCGCGACATATCGAGCTCGAACGCGAGCCGGGGTCGCACGTACACGGCCAGGCGCCCGCCAGCACCCACGGTATTGCTCATCCCCAGGTCGTTGTCGAAATCCGTAAACCGCGCGAGCGCACCGATCTCGACAGCGCCGGGTCGCTGGGCCGACGCGGGCGCCGCGGGCGCCGCGAGCAGGAGCGCCACCGCCGGTAACGCCATGCACCGAGCCATGCCGGCCGTCATGGTGATCACTTCCCTCGTCCGCGTTTGGTGGTAATGAGGATCACGCCATTCGCGCCGCGCGATCCGTACATGCTCGTGTCCGCCGCGTCCTTCAGCACTTCGATCCGCGCAACGTCGCCGGGCGAGAGATCCGCCAGCATGCTGCTCATGGATTCGTTCGGAATGGGGATACCGTCGATCACGACGAGAGGATTGTCGTCCGTTGGATTCCCGCGGATGCTGCGTTGTCCACGGATCCGGAGCCGATAGTTCCCGTCCGCCAACCGGGTCACTTCGAGACCCGGCACGCCGCGCAGCATCTCTTCAACCCGCGTGACCCGCGCATCGGTTTTGCTAGGGATGATCGTCGATACACCTGACGCGTTCGGCGCAGTCCGCGCACCTCCGCACGCGATCGCGCACGCGACGAACAGGCTGATCACGAAACGTTTCATGGTGCCTTGGCACGAATTTGACGCGCGCCTGAGCGACGTCAAGTTGGTACCTGTCGCGCACGCGCGACACGTCTCCGCGCCGTCTACCTGTTGACCACGACGGCCGACGCATTCTTTCCGCGCTTCGGGTTCGAGAAAATTCCCCGCGAATCGATCGATCCGGCACTGCAAGCATCGGAAGAGCTGCGCGGCGCCTGCCCGGCAAGCGCCGTTGCAATGCGAACCACCCTTAGTACTTCATTCCCGCCTTCTCCGCAAAACTCTTCACCGCCTCCTGCTCTTCCGCACTCAACTTCTCAGGCAGCGTGACGTGCGCCTCCACGTACATGTCGCCGCGCCGCCCGTTCCTTTCGATGCCGTGCCCCGGGATGCGGAATTTCTGGCCATGCTGCGTTCCCGCCGGAATCCGTAGCACCACGCGCTTGTCATCGAGGGTCTTCACCTTGATGCGCGAGCCCAGCAGGGCTTGCGCGAGATTGATCGGCACGACGCCGATGAGATCGAGCCCTTCGCGCCGGAAGAAGCGGTCGGGAGCCACATGGATCTGCACGATCAAGTCGCCGCGGCCCTTGGGCCCCTGATTCTTGAGGCGCAGGCGCGCCCCTTCCTCGACGGCGGGGGGAATTTCGACGTGGACGCGCTTCTCGATGCGCAGTTCGCCGCTCCCCTGACACGTCGGGCAGCGCTGCGATGGAACGGTGCCCTTCCCCCGGCATACCGGACACGGACGATTGACGGCAAAGCCGCCCTGCCCGAACGAGACCGTGCCGCGGCCCTTGCACTCGGGGCAGGTGTTGACCGTCGCGCCTTTCGCGGCGCCGCTGCCGCCGCACGTCGGGCACACCTCCGGCATCACGAGCGTGATCGGTACGGTCCCGCCCATCGCGGCGACCCGGAACGGAATCGTGACTTCGGTCTCGGTTTCCTCCGGCTCGGCTTCGCGACCTCCCGCGCCGCGGCGCCCGAAGATCGACGAGAAGATGTCGCCCAGACCGCCGAGATCCGACATGTCGAAGTCGCCGCTGTCTTCAGGAGCACTGCGGCCGCGCCGGGACCCGCCGGCGGGACCCGCGAACGCGCCATACCGGCGCAGCTGGTCGTACTTCTTGCGCTTCTCGGCGTCGCTCAGCACGTCGTGCGCTTCGTTGATCTCCTTGAAGCGCTCGGCGGCCTGCGGATTGTTGGGATTGCGGTCGGGATGGTGCTGCTTCGCCAACCGCCGGAAGGCCTTCTTGATTTCGTCGGTCGTGGCGGTCTCGGCGACTCCCAGCACCTGATAGTAGTCGCGCTGTGCCGCCATTACGTGCCCTGCCAGGTGAGCACGACGACGCGGGCCGGGCGCAGCAACGTTTCGCGCATCTTGTAACCGGGTTGCACCACCTGGCCTACGGTGTGGTCTTGCTCCGGTTTCTCGGCAGGTTGGGTCGTCACGGCTTCGTGCACCTGCGGATCGAACGGCACGCCCGCCTGGTCGATGCGGGTCACGCCGGCGTTCTCGAGCTCCTTCCACACTTTGCGTTCCACCAGGTCCACACCGTCGTGCAGCGTCTTGGCGTCGATAGCCGCGGGATCGATATGCGCAAAGCGCGACAAATCGTCGAGCGCGTCAGCGAGTCGCGCTACCAACTCCGCCTGTGCCCGCGCCCACGTCTCCGCGCGCTCCTTGATCGTGCGCTTGCGAAAGTTGTCGTACTCGGCGGCGAGCCGCAGATGTCTGTCCTTCCAGACGTCCAGCTCGGACGGTTCGGTCGCCGGCGCAACAGGCGCAGCAGGAGCCTCCACCGCTTCCCCCGTATCGGGGTCGAGCGAGGGAACGGGCGGTTGGTGGGGGCGCGGATGTTTGTTGGTCATAAGGGAACTTTCGGTCTGGCAACAAGATACCCGGAGGCAGTTTGTCTGGAAAGCGCCCCCGGTGCCGCACCTATTCCCTGCCGGCATCGCGATCCGAGCGACGATATGTCGCAATGAAATGCGTCACGTCCGCCATCACGCGTGGCACAGCGAGCAGCTCATGCGGGAGCTCTGCGTACCAGTTGAGCCGCGCACGCGGCGCGAGATCGTCGGCGAAGCGCCGAGCGACCGCGGCGTCGATCACCCGATCCTCGCCGGCAAGCAGGAGCAGCAACGGACGCTCGATGCGCTGAGCGTCCGCCAGGACTGCGTGCTGCGCCCACTGCAGCTCGGCCCGCGCGCCGGCCGTCATGTAGCGGCTTCCGGTTCCCGTCGGCAGCGTCGGCCACAGATCGGCGAGCCTCGCGGCAACGCGTTTCCACGCGGCGGGCCGCCGGCGCCACGCGAGCCAGGGGCTCGAGATGACGGCGGCCGCGGGAGGCTCGCCCGGCTGAGTTTCGAGGTAGCGCAGCACGACCAAGCCGCCGAAACCATGGCCGACCAGGACCTGGGGGACCTCGTGTCGCAGGCGGACGGCACGACGAAACGCCTGTAAGTCGCCAAGCAACTGGCTGAAGCGGGAGAGGTGACCGCGGCGGCCACCGGAGCGGCCATGCCCGCGCTGATCGAGGAAGTAGGCGGCGTAGCCGGCATCGCGGAGCCGCATCCCCGTTGCGGCCGATGGCTCCCCCGGTTTCGCCGGTTCGGGATCCCAGTCATGCAGAAACAGGACGGCGACCCCGGGATGCGTGGCCTCGTAGGCGTCGTAGACGAGGGGCGTGCCGTCGGGGGCATTGACGCGGTTCACGGCGCGGCCGCGATCAGACGGCGCAGCAAGTCGAGGGCGGCTTGCGACGCCCGCGCGCGGATCTCGCCACGCTCACCGGGGAAGATGCGCCGCAACGCGCGGACGTCCGCTCCGTACCGCGCGGCCAACCACACGGTCCCCACCGGCTTCTCTGCTGTCCCGCCCGTCGGCCCCGCGATCCCCGTGACCGCCAGTGCCGCATCGACGGCGAACTGTCGCTGCACGCCCTCGGCCATCGCACGAACGACTTGCTCCGACACGGCACCGTGCTTGTCGAGCAGCTCAGGGCGAACATCCAGGGTCCCGCTCTTCAACACGTTGTCGTAGGCGACGACCCCTCCGATGAAGACATCGGACGCGCCGGGAACGGCCGTGATCCGACCGCTCAACAGGCCGCCCGTGCATGATTCGGCGACGACTAGGCGCGCCTTTCGCGCGCGAAGCTGCTCCAGAACAACCGCAGCGAGGTCGGTCCCATCTTCGCCGTAGCCGTCCTCGCCGGCTCGTTCGCGCAACTGCGCCGTCGCCGCCGCGAGACGGCGCTCCGCGTCGTCGGCGCGCAGTCCCCACGCCGTGACACGCAGTTCCACGCCATCAGTCGATGGCAAATAGGCGAGCGTCAACGGCGCGATGTCGTCCTCGATCGCGCCCACGCGCTCGGCGAGCGCCGACTCGGCGACGCCGGTGGTGCGCACGGTGCGCGATCGCACCACCAACCCCGAGCTGCGCTCGGCGAGCCGGGGCAGCACCTCCTCGGCCAGCAGCCCGCGCATTTCCGACGGCACGC
Organism: Gemmatimonadales bacterium; assembly: GCA_035637435.1. GTDB lineage: Bacteria > Gemmatimonadota > Gemmatimonadetes > Gemmatimonadales > GWC2-71-9 > 20CM-2-65-7. Next base: position 21,713 of record DASPXD010000055.1, on the reverse strand, counting down.
CGGGCAGCATCACGACCACCCGGCCGCGGTCTTCCAGCCACAACCCCGGAGCCGTGCCCCGAGGGTTCGCCAGGACGGTGGCGCCGTCGGGGACTTCGGCCTGCGTGCGATTCACCGCGGGCATGGCGCGGCCCAGCCGCCGGAAGCGCTCCTCGAGCGCGCGCAGCACTGCGGCGTCCAGCCGCAGTGGCTTATTGAAGAGCGCCGCAACTTCCTTCTTGGTCATGTCGTCGCGGGTCGGGCCGAGGCCGCCGGTCGTGATGACGAAGCCGGTGCGGTCCAGCGCCTCGGCCACCGCGGCGCGAATCGCGTCGGGCCGGTCGGCGACGGAGGTGTGCCGGACGACTTCCACGCCCGCGCCCGCCAGGGCCCGTCCCAGCTCCGCGGCATTCGTGTCGATGATCTGGCCCAGCAGGAGCTCGCTGCCGATGGTGACGACCTCGAGCTTCACTTGCCGACTTTGAGGAGTGTCCGGTAGCGGTAGAGGTAGACGAGGAGGGAATACACGGTGAGCACGATGGCGCCCGCGAGCGTCACCGCCACGAACCAGCCGTGGAACTGGTCCCAGAAATTGCGGAAGTCCCCGGCCAGATGCATTTCGGCGATCGCATCCTTCCAGGCGAACCAGGCGATGGTCGCGCCGATGAAGATGTTCTGGACGACGGCCTTCAGCTTCCCCGCACCCATCGCGGGAATCACGATCCCGCGGCGCTTGGCGAAGAAGCGGAACGCGGTGATGAGCACCTCCCGCCCGACCAGGAGGAGCGCGACCCAGACCGGGAAGCTCCCCCACCATTTGATGCGATAGTCCACGAGAATCGTCGGGTGGCGCGTCATCCAGAAGATCGGGATCAGGGTCGCGAACAGCAGCAGCTTGTCGGCGATCGGATCGAGCAGCATGCCGAGCTCGCTGATCGAGCCGTAGCGCCGCGCCAGATAGCCATCGACCAGATCCGAGAACGCGGCGATCAGGAAGACCACGAACGCGATGACTTTGGGCCAGTATCCGGAAATGAACGGCAGCAACGCGATCACCGGCGTAAGGCTAATGCGCGCCAGCGTGATGATGTTGGGCAGGGTCCACCGCATCGCGACGACTCTCAGCTCAGCGTTTTGAGCACCAGCTTGCTCACGGCTTTCAGCGTGTCGAACACGCCGTCCCCGCGGACCGCCACAGCCTCGTGATAGGCCGCGTGGCCGACCCACTCGCCCCCGACTTTCTCGGCGAGGCTTTCGCCCGGATGCGCCGGGTCGGGCGTCTGTTTCTGGCGCGCGGCGTCCTCGATGGGCCACCCCGGATTGAGCGACGCCTGCAGGTCCTTGATCGGTGCCGCGTTGGGCAGGTCGCGCTTGTTGTACTGAATCACGAACGGAATCCTCGTCAGATCGTAGCCGTACTCCGCCATGTTGTCGTACAGGTTCTGCATCGACTCGACGTTCGCCTCCATGCGCTCGATCTGGCTGTCGGCGACGAACACGATGCCGTCCACACCCTTGAGGATGAGCTTGCGGCTGGCGTTGTAGTAGACCTGCCCGGGGACGGTGTACAAGTGGAACCGCGTCTTGAAGCCGCGAATCGTCCCGAGATCGACGGGTAGAAAATCGAAGAACAGCGTGCGCTCGGTTTCGGTGGCGAGCGAGATCATCTTGCCGCGCGTGTTGGGCGAGACCTTGCCGTAGATGTGCTCCAGGTTGGTCGTCTTCCCACCGAGGCCCGGCCCGTAGTAGACGAGTTTGCAGTTGATCTCGCGGGACGCGTAGTTGATCATTGACATGGGCGCGTCCCTTTAACCGAAGAGTTTGTCAATTTCGTCTTCCGCCCCTTCGAGCAGGCCTTTTTGCTGGGCCTGGCCCGTCCCGACACGATTGAACATCTCCTCGAAGACCTTATTGAGATCGCCGACGACGGTTTTGGCTTTGAGCTTCACCAACCCCAACGTCGCGCGCTGATCGAACAGCACGACGAGAATCACGCGCTTCGCCACGTCCGCGAGGTACATCGACTCGCGCTCACCCTGATGTACCAGCGACGCGAACTCCGCTTCGCCGATCATCTTCGCGAGCTGATCGTTGGCGCTGAAATCGGCGGCGGTCAGTGAGGCAAAAGCGGTCGGATCGAACTGCGGCGTTTCCCCGACGGTGGCGACGAGCTGGCCGTTGCGGTCGACGAGCAGCGCACAGCGGGCGTTCGAGTCACGCAGGAACGCCTGCAGGTGCTTCTGGATTTGCTTGAAATCGTTCTCGTTGAAAGACCAGCTTGCAGCCCCGGCCATGCGCCTCCTAGAGGTGGGTCAGGGAGTCAGTCAGTCTCGGACATCTCGCGCCGGGCCGCAAGCGCCTGGGCAATGGTCACCGCGTCCGCATACTCGAGGTCGCCGCCCACGGGCAAGCCGCGCGCGATCCGCGTGACCCGTACGCCGCTGGGCTTCAGCACCTGCTGGAGATATGTCGCCGTGGCCTCTCCCTCCATCGACGGGTTGGTCGCCACAATGACTTCCCGAACCTCCGAGCCGTTCGCCAGCCGCGCGAGCAGCCGGTCCACATGCAAGTCATCCGGCCCTATGCCGTCCAGGGGAGATATCCGGCCGCCCAGCACATGATAGCGGCCCCGATAGCGGCCGGCGCGCTCGATGGCACCGACGTCACCCGACTCTTCAACCACGCACAGCAGCGCCGCGTCGCGCCGCGGGTCGCGGCAGATGGGGCACGGATCCTCGTCCGAGAGATTGCCGCAGGCCCCACACGCCATGACCGTGCCACGGACGCGCCGGATCGCTTCCGCCAACCGCTCCGCGGTCTCCGCGGGCTGCTTCAGCAAGTGGAACGTGAGCCGTTGGGCGGTCTTACGCCCGATCCCGGGGAGCTTGGCCAGCTCCGCCACAAGGTCCTCGATGGCGGACACGGATAGGCCGGGGGCGGGGGGCCTAGAGCGGCAACTGAAATGGGAACGGCAGACCCGACGCCAGCTTCCGCACCTCGGCCTGATACAGCTCGGCCGCGCGCTTCTGCGCCTCCGCCACCGCGGCAAGCACGAGATCCTCGAGCATCTCGACGTCGCCCTGACTGACCGCCTGGGGATCGATCTTGATGCCGCGAATGTGCCCCCGCCCGTCGACCGTGGCCTGGACCATGCCCCCACCGGCCGACACGGTCAGTGTCTGCTGCGCTAACTGCGTCTGGATCTCGGTAAGCCGCCCCTGCATCTGTTGGGAGAGCTGGAGCAAGCTAGATAAATCCGCCATACGTCGAAAGTTACCCCTCGTGAGACTGTTGGCAAGCTATTCGAGCAACTCCAAATCTAATGCGTCCACAGCCGCGCTTAGGGTGGGATCCTTGGCGCGCAGACTCTTGAGCCGCTCCGCGTTGGCTCCCTGCTCCGTGATGCGCTCGGGAGGGGCGGCGGGGGGTGGGGCACTGCCTGCGACGACCTTCACGCGCGGTGCCTCACTCACATACCGCCCCAGACTCTGCGCGATCGCATCGCGCTGCCGCTCGAGTCCCTCGGCATGGATTGCGTGGCCGGGACGGAGGGTCACGACGCGGCCATCGACGCCCACGACGTCCGCTTCCGCCAGCAGGCTGCCGAGCATCGGCGACTTCGCGCGGGCGTCGCTGATCACGTGTGCCCAAATGGACCGAACGTTGTCGAGGGTGGGTTCCAGCTTCTGACCGGGGACGGGGGAAGAGGGAGGGGGGACGGGTACTGCTGGCGCAGGAACTGATGCGGGCCCGGTCGTACCCGTCCCCCGTCCCACGTCCCCCTTTCCTAGCGCTTCGATCACTTCGGAAAGCTCGACGGTTCGGTCGAGCATCGCCCACCGCAGCAACAAGACTTCGACGAGCAGCCGCGTGTTGGCACTGCGGCTCAGACGCTCTTCGGACTCGCTCAGAATCGTGAGCAAGCGGACGATGTCGCCGGGGGGGAGCTGCGGCGCGTACTCGCGCACGACGGCCAACAGGCCTTCCGTCATCCCTTCCGGCTGGCCGCCGACGCCGACGAGGAGCAAGGCGCGCAATGTCTCGGCGGCGCCGTTGACGAACTCGCCGAGGTCCGCGCCACCCTCGAGCAGCCGCTCGACGAGTGGGAAGACCCCGGCAGGATCCCGTCCCACGATGGTCCGGAGCATCTCGCCGTAGAGCTCGTCGGGGATCAGTCCCAGGACCTCGCGCACCCGATCGGCGGTGACCGGCCCTTCACCAAACGAGAGCACCTGGTCGAGGAGCGAGAGCGCGTCGCGCATCCCGCCGTTGGCGCTCTTCGCGATGAGATGCAGGGCGTCGTCCTCGACCGACAGCTGTTCAGCCTTGGCGACCTCCTTGAGGCGGGCGACGATCGCGTGCGGGCCGATGCGCCGGAAGTCGAAGCGCTGCAGCCGCGACAGGATCGGCGCGGCGGTGTTGGCGATCTTTTGCGGCTCGGTCGTGGCGAAGACGAACACGACCCGGGCGGGTGGCTCCTCGAGAATTTTCAGCAGCGCGTTCCACGCCTCGCGGGTGAGCATGTGGGCTTCGTCGACGATATAGACCTTGGATCCCGCCTCGGTGCTCGCGGCGTACATGGCCCGCTCGCGCAGGTCGCGCGCGTCGTCGACGCCCCGGTTGGAGGCCGCGTCGAGCTCGACCACGTCCAGATTGGCGGCTCCGGTCCAGATGCGCCGGCACGGATCGCATTCGCCGCACGGCTCCCCTTCCCCCGCCGACCTACGGCGCTCGCAATTCAGGGCCATCGCGAGGATGCGGGCCGCGGTCGTCTTGCCGACGCCGCGCGGTCCTGCGAACAGGTAGCCGTGCGCGACCCGCCCCTGGGAAACGGCACCGCGCAGCGCGGCCGCCACGTGATCCTGGACGATGAGATCGCTGAACTGTTTCGGGCGGTACTTGCGAGCTAACGCGATCATTTGAGCAATCTAGCAGGAATTGCGGATTGCGGATTGCGGATTTTGCAGGGAGTGAAATGCCCCAGGCACCCCGCAACGAATCCCGACATCGTTTAGCGCTGCTCCCTGCGGGGGCCTGACGCGGTTCACGAGCGGAAAGCCTGCGGACCTGGGGCGCCCGAAACTTACCCAGACCAATCCGCAATCCGCAATCCGAAATCCGCAATTGTGCTTACGGACAATCGGTCTTTCCAGGAGCAGCACGGGGGGGGACGGTGACCGTGAGGTACTGGCGCATCCCGTTCGCGATCACGGCGAGGCTCGTCGTCCCGGGCTGATCGGGCTTCAGCACCACGACCCCAGAGACGCTGTCCTGCGCCACGCGGACCACCCGGAAGATGCGCGCGTCGGCGACGGCGGCGCGCAGTGCCAGCAGCGCTGTCGCATTGGCAAAGCCGTCCTGCGCGGACACGCGCAACGTGACACTCGAGTCGGGGCGGATCGCGAATCGGGTGGCGACGTTGGCCTGGCCACACAGCACGACGAGCTGCGCCGCCGCTCCCGCCGCCACGTTGAAGGCGACTTGTTTCTCGATCACGCCGATCGAGGCGATGACGGTCGCCAGGCCGGCACGCTCGCCTAACGTCACGCCGACGCGAGCCTGTCCTGCCGCATCGGTCAGGGCGGCAGCCGGCTCGATGCGCGCATTGATCCCCGTGAACGCCACGGCCTGACGCGACAGCGGTGTGCCCGCCGAGTCGCGCGCTTCAAACACGAGCGCGCGGGGCAGCTGGGCACCCGCAGAGCCGCGCTGGCCGCCACCTGACAGAAAGCCCGAACGCGTGGCGGAGGCGATGGAGGAGGGTGGGGGGGGGCGTGGAGGTGCTGGAGGTTGGCGAGGTGCCGGCCGCGTCGCCGCACGGCGTGCGCAATCATCGACTGCCGCCAGCAGCGCCGCATCCGCACCCAGCAGCCTGAAATCGTGGCGATCGCGGTCGGTGGGGTCGAACGTCAGGCAGTTCCGTCGAACGAGCTGTCTCAGCTCCGCGGGCGCCATCACCGAGCCGGAAAGCAGGCGCACCAGATCACTCTTGCGGAGCGGCGCGGGCGCCGACCCGCCCGCCTGCATCGCGAGCAGCAAGACGACCAAGGTGCTCACGGCCGCGGGCACCCCGAGTTGTCGAAGCGTCGCGAAACCGCGTCCACCGCCGCGTACAGCGCCTGATCCTGCACCGCCCGCCGCTGATCGAACGACGCCACGCGCGCCCGTCGCTCCGTGCTATACGTGATCCACAGGTTTTCGACCGACACGAGGCCGGTGGCGAGTCCGGCACAGTCCACCTGACCACTCGCGAAGAGGCGCGCCCGATCCTGGAAATTGCGCACCGCCCGTGTCAACGAGTCGCTCAGGCGGTCGAACCGCGCGAACGGTGAGACGACCGGCTGTGGGGCCGGAGGCGGCGCCGGGCGCGGCTGAGGTGGCGGCGCCGGCGGCGGCGCGGCGATAGGGGATGTGGCGGCAGGGGGTGCGCTCGCGGTTGTACGAGACGGACGACGCGGACCCGGCGCCGGCGGCGCCGCGGTCTTCTTGGTCACGCGCGACACCAACTGCTTCGCCTTGTCGAGCAACCCCGCCCACGGCGGCGGCACGCGGGGATTGCGGAGCGCGAAGTACCAATACGCGCCCGCTCCCACGCCCGCCAATAGCAGCAGCATCGCGAACCGCCGGAGCCAGGGCCCGCGGCGTTTGCGGCGGCGCACCTTGGTCGTGGGCTTTTTCTTGTCCTCATCCTGCTCGAGCAGCCGGAACGTGTGCGTCGGCGTGCGCCGCGGCGCCGGCGCGGTCAGCGGCGGCGGCGGCACCGACGCCACCGATTCCGGTGTCACCGTCCAGGGAATGTCATCAATTGGCTTCCGCGCCGGAGGCGCCGGCGCTGGTGGAGGCTTCGGAGGGGGAGGGGGAGGGGGAGGGGGAGGCTCGTCGGGCACGAATACCGGCGCCGCCGGCCGCGTCTTCGCGGCGCTCTTACGCGGGGGAGGTGGCGCCGGTGGCGGCGGCGGCTCCGGCCGGGGAGGCGCCGCCGGCTCATCGTCCGCACTGGTGCGGATGACGGGAATGTCGTCCGCACTCGAGCGCATGATGCGAAATCCCTTTTCGGGGGCCGGCGCCGGCGCGGTCTCCTGCGTCTCCTCGACTTCGGCTTCCTCTTCTTCCGGCTCCTCCGCCTTTGGTGGCGGCGCTGGTTCCGGCTTTGGAGCGGGTGCCGGCTTTGGCGGTTTGGGCCCGGTCAATGTCGGCCCGTATGCCTTGTAGTTCCGCCACGTAATAAAGGAACGCTTCTTCCCGTCCGGCTTGATCGAGTCGGGCTGGAGCAGCTCGTAAAATGGCAGCGCGGTCTTGTGCCAGTCGGCACTCTGCGTCGTGCGAAAGAACCGTCCCGTGACGCCGCCGGCCTCCGCTGCCACGAGAATCGCCACGTGCCACGGATCGGTGAAGAACTTCTCGTGCGTCTCGACGTCGTGCGTGGTGAGGAAGCCGCCCTGCCCCGGGTGGCTGTGGTACCAGCCGAGCAACGAGGCGGAGGCTTTCGCGAGCTGCTCCTGCATACGATCCCACAACCGGGACACGACGACTTCCGTTTTATCGCCGTAGATCGCCTGGCTCAGCTTCAGCGTCTTGTCGATCACGGTGTACAGCACGCCCGCTTCCGGATCGCGGTACAGGTCACCGATGAGAAAGCCGAAGATCGCCTGCGTCGGCGAGCTCTTGAGATGCTCCTGGAGGGCGATGACGGCTTCCTGCTGGAAAAAAATGGGATAGGGCGAGCGGCTCGACGGGCGCCCCGGGGCGGTCGTGCCCGGCGCGGCGGGCGGGTTCCACAAGATCGCCCGTTCCATCGGCATCGCCTGCGAGCGGGGCTCCGGGCGCGCGCTCACGCCAGCGTCTCCACGATGATTCGCGCCGCGCGTTCCACGTCCTCACGGCCGACGTCGAGATGCGTGACCGCGCGCAACCGCCGCGGCCCCCACGGCGCGAGGCGCACACCGGCCGTCGCCAGGCGCGTCGCAACCGTTTCTGGCGTATCGCGCTCGCGCAGCAGGTCGACCATCACGATGTTCGTCTCGGGAACGGACGGTCGGACGGCCGGACTGCCGGAAAGCAATTCCGCAAAACGGCGGGCGTTCGCGTGGTCCTCGCCGATCCGCGACACGTTTTGATCGAGCGCGAACAATCCCGCGGCCGCAAGAATGCCCGATTGGCGCATCCCGCCGCCGAGGCGCTTGCGAATCTCCCACGCCCGCGCCCGCATCGACTGCTTGAATCCGAGACACGATCCGACGGGACAGCCGAGCCCCTTCGAGATGCTCACCATCACGGTGTCGGCGCCCTGCGTCAGGCGCGCGGGCGGCACGCCCATGGCCACCGCGGCGTTCCACAGGCGCGCGCCGTCCAAGTGGACCGCCATGCGCGACTCGCGCGCGACGCGAACCAGGGCATCGACCGCCGCCGCGTTCAGCACGCGGCCGCCTGCGGTATTGTGCGTGTTCTCGATCGCCAGTGCGGTGGCGCGCGGCACGTGCCGTGACGGCGCGCGTATCACGCCGCGCACCAGCTCGGGGGTCAGGAGGCCATCGGGTGTCGTGATCGGGCGGATCTGGACGCCCGACAGCGCGGCGACGCCGGCGATCTCAGAGTGCACGAGATGCGCGTTCGCCTCGAGCAGCAGCTCGGTGCCCGGTTCGGTGACCAGGGCGATGCCGGTCTGATTGGCCTGCGTGCCGGAAGGAAAGAACAGTGCGTCTTCGGTGCCGAGCAGCGCGGCGATGCGCTCCTCGAGGCGACGCGTGGTGGGGTCACCGTCGAGGACGTCGTCGCCGACTTCGGCGTCGGCCATGGCGCGCCGCATCCCGGCCGACGGTTTGGTGACGGTGTCGGAGCGCAGGTCGATGACGTTCATCCGAGACGCACGCGTTGCAGGCGCCGCATGCGCATCAGATCGTACGTCTCCGCCACCTCGCCGCCCAGCAGGAACATGTAGGCCGTGTAGTAGATCCAGAGAATGAACAGCAGGAAGCCGATCAAGTTGGCGTCCGACGCCAGGCGGTCGAACGTCACGAACCGCGCCACGTACAGCGCATAGAGGCGCTTCGCGATCTCGAAGGCCACGGCGCAAAACAGCGACGCGACCACGCTCGTGCGCCAGTAGATGCGGCGGCTCGGCAGGAACTTGAAGATCACGAAGAACAGCAGCGTGCTGAGCACGAGCGACAGCAGTTGGGAGAAGAAGCCCGGAGTCGAGGACGCGAACGCGTTGGCCAGGAACAGCGTCCCCGCGACGAAGACCATGGCGAGATCGATGAGCTTGGCGATGGGCCAGGGCCGGTTCTCCTCCGTGTCGAACACCTCGTTCAGCGCCGCCCGCAGTCCCCCGAACATACGAGTCGAGAACCAGAGGAACAGGGGCGCCGCCAGGACGGTGATGTGCCCGCGGCGCGCCACCAGGTCGGCCAGCCCGCGCTCGATGAACCCGAACGTGCCGGTCTCTCCCCCGCTCGACTCGGGGAGAAACCGCTCCAGCAGCTCGTGGACATTCAGCTGGTGGATGGCGAGCTGGTATTGCACGAGATAGCCGACGACCGCGAGGACGAGCCCGACGAACGGAATGGCGGTGAGCAGGATGTCGAAGGAGAGGGCGCCGGCGAGAAAGGGGATGTTGTCTTCGTACGCGGCCTCGAGCGTCCGCCGCACGACGCCGGTGACCGTGCGATGCCAGCCGCCCTCGCCATTCACGCGAGGGGCTCGTCCTCCTCCTCAGACGCGGGGGGGGGGGGCACGGGAGGCCGTGATGCCCGGGCGCGGCGGCGGCGGGCCGCCTCGAGCCGCCGGCGCAGCTGCTCGCGCGTCGTGATCTCCGGCTCTTCTTCCTCCTCCGACTCGTCGGCCTCTTCCTCCGCTTCCTCCAACAGCCCGCGGACCTCGTCGACTTTCTCTTCGGCCAGCTCTTTGAGATTGCGCAGTCCCTTCGTCACCTTGCGGCGCGTGTTTTCACCCCCTGCGGTGGGCGCGAACACGAATCCCGCCACCGCGCCGAGCACGATCCCGAACAGGAACGCGCCGAATCCTCCACTGCGCTCGCTCATTCGCCCGCCTCCGCGTCATCCGGTGCCGATACCAGCGCCGCTCGCGGGGCAGCGTGGGACACGAGTTTCGGTTTGACGTAGCGGTCGGTGGCCGCGCGCGTGCCTTTGACGCGCAACTGCTCGAACAGGAAGGTGAACGTCTTCTCGAGGTCCGCACCGATCGCCCCGCGCACGTCCGCGGGCAGGTCCCAGAAGCGCCGCTTGAACGGCCCGATCGCCTTCTTGCGGCTCTTGTAGATGAACTGCTCCTCGGTGTCACCCTTCTTCCATTCGTCCTTCGCTTCGCGCTTGACCCATTCGTTCACTTCACGCCGCAGGTCCCTGGGCAGCGCGGGATGATCCATGACGATCGTCTGGAAGTTCGTCGCCAGGTGGATCTCGACCGCCTCGCACTCGGGGAATTTCGAGAACGCCTCCGGCGGCAGGGTCGACGCGCCGTGCTGCACCGCGCCGCCGAGCCCGTACTTCGTGCGCGCGGCCTGTGACAGCGCCTTCAACGCGTCGAGATCGAGCTGCACCTTCGCGATCGACCCGTCGGGCAACACGACGCCGCCGTGGCTCGTGCCGGTCTGCACCGAGATCTTGGAAATGGCTGCGTACTTCCCGAGACGCTGAAGCGTGCGGTTGTAGCCCTCCATGAACGCGTCCAGCTCGTGCACGTCGCTGTTCTTGCCGCCGACTTCGCCGATCTCGGCGCCGACGGAGACGGTCACGTCGTCCGGCTCACGGTCGCGAATGAATTGGGTCAGCTCGGCGGCGCGCTCGTAGTTGGTGCGCTGCTGCTCGTCGAGGTTGGGCTTGGAGAGGTCGACCAGCGTCGAGGTGTCGACGTCGATGTTGTAGAAGCCGGCATGCAGCTCTTCCTCGATCAATGCCTTGAGCGCCTGCAGCTCGGCGGCGGGGTCGGCGGCGTATTTCTTCGCGTTGACCTGGACGTGATCACCCTGAATGAACAGCGGCCCGGTGAACCCCTCGCGCAGCGCGGCGGCCGTCATCACGGCGACATATTCGGCGGGCCGCTGGTCGGTGTAGGCAATCTCGCTGCGGGCGATCTCGCAGATGACGGCACCGGCGTCGAGCTTCTTGGCCGCGCGGAAGATGGCGCGCCCCGCGTCGTACGAGAGAATCCGCACGTTCATTGCCGGCGTCGTGAACGGCGGCACGTCGCCGCGGCCCCGCGCCAGGTACAGATCGTGGATCGATGCGGGCCGCACGCCGGCCTTCTGCCCCAGCTCCCAAATCATCCAGCGCGCGTGCGCCTTCTCGTCCTCGGTCCCGAACACAGCCCGACGCACCAGGGCGTCAATGTTGGCACTTTCCTTGAGCATGAGCGAACCGCCTCCTCGCGGCGGAATTTATGCCCCGTCTACGTCGATAACCAGCCCGTCGTACGCAGGCGCGATCCCGCGAGGCAGCTGCGCGGCGAGTGCCGCATGCGTGAATTCGTGCGTGAGATGCGTGAAGAACGTGCGCCGCGCGCCCACACGCTGTGCCGCCTCCACCGCTTCCGGAATCGACAAGTGCAGGGGATGGGGACGGGAGAGCAACGCATTCAGTACGAGAACGTCCAGACCTTTCAGAGCCTCCATCACACTGTCCGGAATCACCTTTACATCGGTGAGGTATGCCACTCCACCGACACGGTATCCAAAGACCACCTGCTCGCCATGTGGCAGTGGCAGCGCGAGCACCGGGACGCCGGCGACCGCCGTGCTGAGGCCGGGTTCGAGCACATGCGCCGCGAGCTCCGGCTTGCTCGTCATGGCGTGGACGACGATCGAGGGATCGAAGATGTACGGGAACCTGGCGACCAGCTCGGTCATCGTGGCACGCGAGCCGTACGCCGGCAACATGCCGCCGTGACGCACGGAGAGCGCGCGCAGGTCGTCGATGCCGTGCACATGGTCGGCATGGGCGTGCGTGAACAGGATCGCATCGACGTGGTCGACCGCCGCGGCGACGAGCTGCAGCCGCAGCTCGGGCGGCGTGTCGATCAGGAGTCGTTTGCCGTGTGTCTCGATGAGTGCGCCGCTGCGCGTGCGCCGGTCGCGCGGGTCAGCGGATGTGCAGGTGGGACAGCGACAGCCGATCTGCGGCACTCCGAACGACGTGCCGGTGCCGAGCAAGGTCAGTCGCACGTCACACGACCTCGACCTTGATGAGGTTCGTGCTGCCCGACACGTCCCAGGGGACGCCGGCAGTCATGACGATGCAGTCGCCGGACTTCGCGTATTGCCGCTTGAGAATCAGATCGCGCACCACGGTCAGCATCGCGTCGTAGCCGGGGACGCGGTCCACGAGGACGGGAATGACGCCCCACACCAGGGCAAGCTGGCGGTACGTGGCGGACTCGGTCGTGACCGCCAGAATCGGCACGGGCGGGCGCAGCGCGGCGACTTTCCGGGCGGTGAAGCCGCCCTTGGTGAGCGTCACGATCAGCGGCGTCTTGAGCATGCGCGCCACCGCGAACGTGCCCCACGCAATCGCGTCTTCGGTGTGTACGCTTTCGCTCTCCCTGCGCCGCTCTTCCCGTTGGCGCAGCGGATGGCGCTCCATTTCGCGGATGATCCGGTCCATCGCGCGCACGGCCTCCACGGGATACTGCCCCACCGCCGTTTCCGCCGACAACATCACGGCGTCGGTGCCGTCGAGGATCGCATTGGCGACGTCCGAGGCCTCGGCGCGGGTCGGCCGGGGCGCATGTACCATCGACTCGAGCATCTGCGTCGCCGTGATCACCGGCTTGCCCTGATGGTTCGCTTCGCTGATCAGCCGCTTCTGGACCAGCGGCACCTGCTCGAACGGCAGCTCGACACCGAGATCGCCGCGCGCGACCATCACGGCGTCCGAGACGGCCACGATCTTGTCGAGATTGTCGAGCGCGGTCGCCTTCTCGATCTTGGCGACCAGCTTGGTCGTGCCGGGGACGAGCTTGCGCAGCTCTTCGATGTCCTCCGGGCGTCGTACAAACGACAGCGCGAGGTAGTCCACTCCGATCTTCACCGCATCCTGAACGTCCTCGCGATCCTTCTCGGTGAGCGCCGGCGCGGACACCTGCACGCCCGGGAGGTTCATCCCCTTGTGGGCCGTCAGCGTGCCCCCATCGATCACGCGGCCGCGCACGCGCGGGGGCTCCACAGCCGTCACTTCGACCGATAGCAACCCGTCGTTCAGCAGAATGCGCGACCCCATCCGCGCGTCGTTGGCGAGACGGTCGTATGTCGTCGGCAGCTCATCCCCCCGCGCCTCGTCCTCGGGAGCAAAGACCAGCTCCTGTCCCGGTCGCAGCTCGCGGGGCGCGGCGAGATCACCCACGCGGATGCGAGGACCCTGGAGATCGAGCAGCACGGCGATGGGCATCCCCGCCTTGTCGGCGACCTTTCGCGCTGCTGCGATCCACCCGGCACGCGTCTCAGCTGTGCCGTGGGACGCGTTGATGCGCACGACATTGGCACCGGCCTGGAGCAGGGCCCTGATCGTCGACTCAGTGCCGGTGGCCGGTCCGAGGGTGGCGACGATTTTCGTGCGCCGGATCTGGGGGACGTCGCTCGAGCGGTTATCCACAAATGCACGCGGGGTTGGAGATGTGGAAAAGTGGCCAGACTGGAACAGTGAATCTCGGCGGTTCGCGAAGCGACAGTACCTGCAGCGCAATCGACTCGAATCGGCTGAATTCACTACGTCTAAGGACAGCGGTTGAAGTGATACGTGAAGCGACAGCGGGCCGATGGCGGGCCGCCGCCGGCTGTATAAAGATTCGCACATTTGTATAGGCGCTCAGCGGACAACCTCGAGCGACTTTTGTTCGAGCCGCGCCTTGAGCTCCTGCAGCACGTGGATGGCCCGCGCCATGGCGGACGCCGGCATCCCCTCGATCGTCCGCGCCGCCAGGCGCCGTTCCAGCTGGCCGACTCGCAGCAGCACCTCCAGCCCGTGGCGTGTGAGGGTCACGCGTACGCCGCGGTCGTCGTCGGGATCGGTCGTGGTCTCGACGAGGCCCTTCGCTTCGAGGCGCTGAATGAAGGTCGTGGCCGCGGCGCGCGAGACGCCGAGCTCGCGGGCGACGTCGCTCGGCCGCGCGCCGTCCGGGCCACCCAGATCCACGGCGGACATGGCGGCGTGCGCCCGCTGTGACAGGCCGAAGCTCTTGTAGGCGCGATTGCCGGCCCGCTCGATCGCCTGGCAGGCCGACGCGACCGCGTCCGTGAGCTGCAGGGCTAACTCGGAACGGCCGTCAGCCATCTGCCGTCAGCCGTCTGTGGGTGGGCATGATGTTAACATGTTGATAGTTAACATACTAAATAAATTCCAGGCCGCAATATCTCACGAAAATGGGACTGGCTGATGGCTGACGGCTGACGGCGGACGGCTCGTTTAGCAGGTTTCCGACCAGTCGACCGTCGATTCTTGCTTGCAGCGGACGCATTTCAGCGTGTCCGGTTTGCCGCTGAAATCCTGCCGCTCCTGGCAATGGGGACAGACACCGTACGTCGTCGTGACCTCCTCCCCGTCCCTGCTGCCGAGGGTGGGGCGGAGCAGGCCGGTGCGCGTCACGATGCTCCACTGGTCCGGGGGCGTGTCGCGGACGGCGACATCGATGCGGCTGATCCGCACCGGTTTCTTGCGCACCTCGAGCACGACTTTCCCGTCGGTGGTTTCTTCGACGATCGGGTACCAGGCGCCGCGCCGCAGCACGTCGGCGACATTATCGAGGCACCGGGCCCATCCGCGTGGTCGAGGGGCAGCCATAGGCGCGCTGAATGTAGCACACCCCGCTACATTGCGTTATGCGCACGATCGGAACGGTCACACGGCTGCAGATCCAGCGCGGCTCACTCAAGCGCGGCGACAAGCCGACGCGGGTCTACGACCCCACTCCCCTGCTCTCTGTCCCGGCACTCAACGTCACGCCGGACGGCGCGCTGGGTGCCAGCCCCGACGGAGCAGACGCGTGGATCGTCGACGTGCACCATCGCGCCCATCCCTATACCAAGAACGAGGACGGGCTGCACGGCATTTCGCTCGGGTTTACCGCGCACTACGACGCGATGCGGCAGCATTTCGGCGGCAAGCTGGAGGTGGGATGCGCGGGCGAGAACATCATCGCGACGAGCGAGCGCCGATTCGGCTATGACGAGCTGGCGGGCGGCGTCGCGATCCTGGCGCCCGACGGCAGCGAGCGAGTCCGGCTAAAGGTGCTGCAGGTGGCGCACCCGTGCAGACCATTCACCGGATGGGCACTGGGAAAAACGGTCGAGCCGGAAGAGCTCAAACGTCACCTTCAGTTCCTGGATAATGGCATGCGTGGCTTCTACTGCGTGGGTGAGGGGGTCGGTACTGTTTCCCTGGGGGATCAAATCGCAATTCTTTAGGAAATGCAACGACTAGGCCTCAGACGCAGCAGCGGGCCACTGTTAACAGGAAACGGGACAACCCTCGCGAGGATTGTCCCGTTGACTCTTGTCGCCTAGTCTTTGCAGGTCCGCGTTTTGGTTTTTAGGACAGTTCGTCCCATGCCATCGCCGCCTTCTTGTGGCAGCGGTCGCATTCCATCTCGTTGGTCCTGGCTTCGATCCCCTGGCGATGCCGGCAGGCCGGGCAGACGGCGTACGTCAGCGGGAAGATCCGGCCGAGCCGTTCGATCACGCGCGGCTCGCAACGCACGATGGTCCATCGCTCCGGTGGGTGGTAGCGAATCTCCAGGAAGCGACGGTCCACCGGCACGTTGTGCCGGTTCACATCGAGGACGACGATGTTGCTCGAGGAGATACGGACCACAGGGTACCACGCCCCGCGCCGCAGCGTGTGCGCGCCGGCAGGACCGACGCGCGCCCAGCCCTTCACCTGCAGCCGTGTCGGCGTAACCATCCGGTTGGTGCTTTCCATAGCCATTAGACTACCCTGCCGGCGAAAAGGCCGTCGTGACTCGTGTCACAGGGCTCGGGGTCGCCTCGGGCTTCAGCCGCATTCTGAAAAGCCGCAGACGTGACATTTCGCACAGCCCTCGATGAACGCCAGTTGCGAGCCGCAGTCGGGGCAGGCGCCGATGAAGTCTTGCTCGGGCCGCCTCGCCTCCAGCACGGTGTCCCCGCTCGTTGTGCGCACGACGGCCTTGGGGCTCTCGAGCAGGTCCTGCTGTACCCCCTGCTTGTCCTGCATCCATTTCTCGATGGCGATACCGATCGCGTCGGGCACGGACATGACCTTGTTCGGGCCCAGGCCGACAGCGCGGTCGGACGAGATGCCGCGCAACTGCCGGTAGATCTCCGGCAGCGGCACGCCGGAGCGCAGCGCCAGCGAGATCAGCCGGCCGACCGCCTCGACGTCCGCCATCAAGGCGCCGCCCGCCTTGCCGAGCGACATGAAGACCTCGAACGGCTGGCCCTTGTCGTCTTCGGTGATCGTCACGTACATCGTGCCGAGCGGCGACTCGACGCGGCGCGTGGAGCCCTTGAGCAGGTCGGGCCGTGAGCGCTTCGCCCGGCGCTGCAGGTTCTCCGCCTCGACGTCGTGCAGCCGCTCCTTGGTCAAATGTAGCTCGGTCTCGAGCTCGGCGATGCGGCTGAGCGCTTCGGCGAGTGCGCCCTTCCCTGCTTCGACGACCTTCTTCGCGGTCGAACCGGTGGACAGCACCTGGTTCTCGCGCGCGCCGTCGCGGTACACCGTTACGCCCTTGCAGCCGAGCTCGTAGGCGTAGCGGTAGATCTGCTCGACGTACTGCTCGGTCGCGTCGTGAGCAAAGTTGCAGGTCTTGGAAATCGCCGAATCGGTGAAGTCCTGGAAGGCCGCCTGCATCTGGATGTGCCACTCCGGCGTCACATCGTGCGCGGTCACGAAGACGCGCTGCCATTGCTCCGGCACCGCATCGAAGTGGATGTGACCGGCCTCGGCGATTTGCTGCACCAGCGCCTCGGAGTACCACCCCTCGCGCTTGGCGATGGTGATGAAGTCCTCGTTCACGTCGGGCATGAGCACGCCCGCCTGATTGCGCATGAACGCGACGGCGAACAGCGGCTCGATCCCCGATGAGCACCCCGCGATGATCGAGATCGTGCCGGTGGGGGCGACGGTGGTGAGGTTGCAGTTGCGGAGGCGCCGCATCGGGCGGATCCGCTCGCCGCGCGCGTTCCGGGCACACGTCTCGTCCGGACCCCAGATCGACCGCTCCCATTCGCCGAACACGCCGCGCTGCTCCGCCAGCTTCTCGGACGCGACCTTCGACTCTTCGTCGATGAACTGCATCAGCTTGCGGCCGAGCGCGACACCGGCGTCGGAGTCGTAGGAAATACCGAGGCGCACCAGCAGATCGGCCCAACCCATGATCCCCAGGCCGATACGGCGGATGCGCTTGGCGAGGTCGTCGATCTCCGGGAGCGGGTACTTGTTGGCGTCGATGACGTTGTCGAGGAAGTGTGTGCAGAGGTGGACCGCCGTGCGCAGGCCGTCCCAGTCCACGTCGCGATGCTTCACAAAGAGCCCGACGTTGATCGAACCGAGGTTGCAGACGTCGTAGGACAGCAACGGCTGCTCGCCGCAGGGATTCGTCGCCTCGTAGCTGCCGAGCTGTGGCACCGGATTGTACTGGTTGGCGCGATCGATGTAGAACACACCCGGTTCGCCCGTCTTCCAGGCGCCATGCACGATCTGCTTGAACACGTCGCGGGCGTCGAGCTGACCAACGACCTTCCCGGTGCGCGGGTGGATCAGGTCGTACGACTTCCCCGCCTCGAGCGCCAGCATGAAGGCGTCGGTGACCGCCACGGAGATGTTGAAATTCGTCACCTGCGTGAGGTCGTCCTTGCAGTGGATGAAATCCAGGATATCGGGGTGATCCACGCGCAGGATGCCCATGTTGGCGCCGCGCCGGGTCCCCCCCTGCTTGACGACGTCAGTCGAGGCGTCATACAGCTTCATGAAGGAGACGGGACCGGATGCAACACCCATCGTCGAACGCACGACGTCGTTCTTGGGGCGCAATCTGGAGAACGAGAATCCGGTCCCGCCGCCCGACTGGTGCACCAGCGCCATCGCCCGGAGCGTGTCGTAGATGCCCGAGCGGCCGTTGGAGAGGGCGTCCTCCACCGGGAGCACGAAGCAGGCCGACAGCTGCCCCAGGGGGCGGCCGGCGTTCATCAGCGTGGGGGAGTTCGGCATCCACACCCGCGTCGCCATCAGCTCGAAAAACGTCTCGGCGAGGCTTTCCACAGCCCGGTCCGACGCTCCAAACGCCCGATCCGGTGCAGCGATCGTCCGTGCCACGCGCCAGAACAGGTCCTCCGGCTGCTCGACCGGCTTGCCCTGGTCGTCCTTCACCAGATACCGGCGTTCGAGCACGGTGAGCGCGTTGGCGTTCAGATCGAGGCTCTTCATGCGGATCTCACGTCTCAAATAGTAAGAAGAGGAAGTTAACGGAACGTGGAGGCCCAAGGTAGATGTGCGAGGAGAGCCGGGCAAGACTGAAGACCCGCGTTGACGCGTCTCATACTCCGAGTATCAACATCACAAACTTGTCCTCTGGACGGGGAACGCCCCGCTGCGATGCCGCTCGGCCTCTCCAACGTAATGCTCCCAGGTTCCCCGGATGCGCGCCCGGAGACCGTCATCGACGTCACGCACGACCCGTGCGGGGACACCCATGACGAGTGAACCGGGCGGCACCTGCGTGCCCTCGGGCACCACCGCGCCCGCCGCGACCACGCTCCCCGTCCCGATGCGCACGTCGTTGAGCAGGATGCTCCCCATCCCGATGAGGCAGTCGTCCTCCACGATGCAGGCGTGCAGGATGACCCGATGCCCCACGCCGACGCGCGCGCCGATGAGGGCCGGCTTCCCCTCGTCGACGTGCACGATCGTGGCGTCCTGGATGTTGGTCGCTTCCCCAATCACGATCGGTGCCATGTCGCCGCGCAGCACCGCCTGATACCACACGCTCGAGCGTGGGGCCAGTGTCACGTCACCGAGCACTACCGCCCCCGGCGCAATGAACGCGGTCGGATCGATCCTGGGCTTGGGGATTACTGGCGCACCGGCTGGAACGGCCACTGCACCCATGCGTCGGTCGGCTCGCCGTTCTTCTGTGCCGGATTCCAACGCAGGCGTTTGGCCATCTCGAGCGCGTCGTTGTTGAACGTCTCCACGTTGGAGGCTGCGTAGACACGCGCTTCCAACGTCTCTCCATCGCGGGAGACGTGGACCAGGAGGATCACGGGCCGCGGGAAGATGGTGGCATCCGCCTGCACGGGGATCAGCGTCGCCGACAGCGGCCCGGGCCTGCGGTCGAAGCAGATGTTGTCCTGATTGTAGGCCGGCCCGAACCGGTCGCACGGCCCGCTACCATCGTCGCTGCTCTGCATGTCGAGCTTGACGCTGAACGTCTCGCCCGGCGTGATGATGACCTGGCGCTCGTAGGTCTGGTAGCCCGCCGCGCGGACCGTCAGCCGGTGGACGCCCGGCGTCAGATCGAGCTGCGTCCCCCGCACCGGCTGCCCTTCGATGCTGACTCGCGCGCCGGGGGGGACATTCTGGAGCACGAGACGGCCCGGGGTCCCAGGCGCGATGGGGGGTGCCGGGGGGGGAGGCGCGGCCTGGCCGCTGTCGGGACCCTTTGCGCTATCGCCGCTGGCCACGCCGGCGCTGTCGGTGTGTCGAGTCGTATCGCGCGCGCCGGCGGTCGAGTCGGCTCCGGCACGGTCGGGCGATCTGGCAAAGATCAGTCCCTTCTTGTACGCGTAGAAGCCGCCGCCCCCGAACACCGTTCCCACGATCAACAACCACAGGAGCAGTCCCGACAGGATGCCGTGGCGTGCGGGCTCGGCGCCGGGAGGGCGCCCTCCCGTCGCGCGGGGCAGCGGCGTGGTCGGCGCCGAGGGCAGCCGGGCGCTGGACAGCGACGGCATCGCCATCGTGGCGTCGGTCGTGAACGACACCGAGCGGCCGCCCTCGAGCACGCTGACCAGCTCATCCGCGTTCTGGAAGCGCTGCGCCGGCGTCTTTGCCATCATCTTCTTGACGACCTCGAAGAGCTGGCGTTTTTCGGGATTCTCGAGCGGCGGGGTGGGGATCTCCTCCATGATGTGCTTGTAGCCGATGGAGAACGAATCCTCGCCGTCGTACGGCACGCTGCCGGTCAGGCATTGGTACGCCACCACGCCGAGCGAGTAGATGTCGCTGCGGCCGTCGAGCGGCTGCGCCTTGGCCTGCTCGGGGCTCATGTAATGCGGCGTGCCGATCGACATCCCCGTCCCGGTCAGCTTGCCGCCGGACGCGGCTTTGGCGATGCCGAAGTCGGTGACCACCGCGTGGCCGTGCTCGTCGAACATGATGTTGTCGGGCTTGATGTCGCGGTGGACGATCTCCTTCTTATGCGCGTACGCCAGCGCCCGGGCCACGTCGGCGAGGATTTTCCTGATCTCGGCGGGCGGCAGGCTGCCGCGCGCCCCCAGGATGTTGGAGAGCGGCTTGCCCCGCAGAAACTTCATGACGAAGTAGATCACGCGCCCCGATTTTCCGACGCGGTAAATCGGAATGATGTTCGGGTGCTCGAGCCTGGCGGACGTACGGGCTTCGCGCTGGAAGCGCTCTACGAATTCCTTGTCGAAGGCGAGCGAGAACGGCAGGACTTTGATGGCGACTTCACGGTCGAGCTGCTTTTCCTTCGCCTTGAAGACGATGGCCATACCGCCGCGGCCGAGCTCGTCGACGATCTCATACTCTTCGTCGAGCTCCTTGCGCACCATTTCGATTTCCGTGATCTCCTGCGCCTCACTGAGCGCGCCGACGGGCGTCGTCGCGGTCAGGTCGAGGCCGCAGGAGTCGCAGAACTTCGCGGTGTCCTTATTCTGGGTGCCGCAGCGAGAGCAGTACATCCCGTCTCCGAGGGAGCCGGGCCTAACTTAGGGTTTGCGCGGATGCCGTGCAACAGACTAGCGCTCCACGACTTGGAATCGTTGGGCGCGGGTCACACGGACACCGCTGGCAGGATCGGAAATCACGACCGTGAGCCGATAGGTTCCTTTCGACACGTCGCGCAATTCGATGCCACGCTGCACGCGCGTCACCGGTCCGCTCGCCGGCGCGTCGAACTCGAGCAGCACCGGTGAGCGCCCGCCGCCGAACAGCCGTCCGATCGAGCCGAACAGCGAGCGGCCGCCCGCGCGCTCGAGGCGCACGACCGTGTGATAGGGCGCGCCGTTCGCGAGCCCGTACACCTCGTAATACAAGTTCACGCCGCTGCCGCTCGGAAATCGTTGCAGCGGATTGAGGCGCACGGTATCGCCGGAGGGCGAGAACCAGACCAGCCCCGACCCTTCGCGGCCGACGACGACGTCGCTGACCGCGAAGCGCTGCGGGTCGAGCCGTTCGACGTGCAACGGATGGGCGACCAGATCACCCGCGCGGCCATCGACACTCTTGACCAGCAAGCGATAGAAGTACTCGCCGGCCGGAACCGGGACCGAGAGACGCCCGGTCAGATACGCGGGGCTGCGCAGCGCCTGGTGCGCCGCGAACACGCGTACCGTGTCGATGCTGGCGACGACCTGATCTGCGGAATCCGACACCAGCACGCGGAACTCCAGCGGGTAACGGACTCCTCCCCCGTTCCCCCCATTCCCTCCGTCGGCCGGCTGTGGGTCGAGGCGTTCACCCGGGATCGCGAAGACCAGATGCAGGCGTTGGCCCCCCCCCCCCCCCCCC
>DASPXD010000054.1:0-2687 GCA_035637435.1 Gemmatimonadales bacterium | reverse complement strand
GCCGACGTGTATGTGTCGGACGGCATCGTCGACCTGGGCGCTCTCCGCGACATTCCCCCCGCATCCGGCGAGTCGCTCCCGGATTATCCGCCGCTCGAGCCGGCGCAACCCTTCGCGCCGGCCCGCAGTGTGGCCGAGCAGATCGACGAGCACGACGTGCTGGTGCATCACCCGCACGACTCGTTCCCCGGAAGCTTCGAGCGGTTCATCTCGGAAGCGGCCGATGACCCGGCGGTCCAATCGATCAAGCTCACGCTGTATCGACCAGGCGGGGAGGGAGCGTCCGCCATCGGTGACGCGCTGCGCCGTGCAGCCATGGCGGGCAAGGATGTCTCGGTCGTCGTGGAACTGAAGGCGCGATTCGACGAAGCGCGGAATATCAGCTGGGCCAGGAGTCTCGAGCGCGACGGGATTCACGTGGTGACCGGCCTCGTCAGCATCAAGACGCACGCCAAACTCGCGCTGGTAGTGCACCGCATGGCAGACGGCAAGGTGCGGCGGTACGCGCACATCGGCAGCGGCAACTACAACCCGGATACCGCGCTCGTCTACACCGATCTCGGCCTGTTCACCGCGAATCCCGAGATCACCGCCGACGTGCATGCGCTGTTCAACGAGCTGACGGGGTCGAGCCACGCGCCGCAGGCGAAGCTGCGGCACCTGCTCGTTGCGCCGGCGGACTTGCTGGCGCAGCTGCTCGCGCTGATCGATCGCGAGACCGCGGCCGCGCGCGCCGGAAAGCCGGCGCGCATCCGTGCCAAGCTCAACGCGCTCTCCGACTCGACGGTGATCCAGGCGCTGTACTGCGCGTCGCAGGCGGGGGTCGACGTCGATCTCGTCGTGCGCGGCATCTGCACGTTGCGACCCGGCGTACCCGGCCTCTCCGAGCGCATTCGCGTGATCAGCATTCTGGGTCGTTTCCTGGAGCACGCGCGGATCTATCATTTTGCGAACGGCGGCGACCCGGGCGAGGCGTACTTCATCGGCTCGGCCGACTGGCGGCCGCGCAATCTGCGGCGCCGCGTGGAGGTCATGGTGCCGGTGTTCGACACCGCCGCGCGGAGCAAGCTGGACGCACTTTTGACGACCGAATTGCAGACCAAAGACGCCTGGATGCTGCGGGCAGATGGGGGATACGACCGTCTCAGCAGCTCGTTTATCTTCAGAGCATGAAGTGGTTGTGCGCTGTGGTTTTGGTGCTGGTTGCCTGCCAGGAACCGAACGACGCTGGTCCCACGTCGTTCGATCCGGTGCTCTCCTCCCGGGAGCTCTGGAGTGGCGGCGAGCTGCGAATCAGCGAGGCGTATTTCCGCACCGCGGATCCGATCGTGCTTTTGGACGGGGACACGCTGCCCTCGAGCCGATTTGACGACACGACCTTCACCTTCACACTCCCCAGACGGGCCGGCACCTTCCCAATTCGTGTGTTGGCCGGCCGGCAGGCGCTGTCGCTTGGTCTCGTAACGCTTCACGGCTTCGAGTCCGCGACGTACGGCGCGAACATGTCGGGACAGCCGTACTGGCTCCCGGGAAGCGGCGCACCGCTGGTGATGGCCGGATCAGATCCCGGCGCCGCGGTGTTCGATCTGCGCACCGGCACGGCCGCGGTGACCTTCCCCGAATCATTGTATTCGCCCGACTGCATCTGGAGTCCTTCGCCGAGCTATCGCACCGATCGGTTCATCTTCATCGGGAAGAAGGCCGACGGCACGTGCGGGCTGCCGAAGCTGTGGACGATCACGTCATCTCCGCAGTTGATCGATAGTATCTCCTGTTGCTCGGCTACCTGGTACACGAGTGGACAGCCGTCCCCGCGGCGCTGGATCTTCAACTGGAATAATCACAACAACTTTTACATCTGTGACACCACACCCTGTGCCTTCAAGTTCTTCAACTCCGCCGACGGGCCCAATGGTGTCACGATTTCACCCCGCGGGGACCGTTTCCTTTGGCTGCCCGCCTATCAGCCGGTCGTGTTCGACAGCCGGACCCTGGATACCGCCTACGTCATTCCCGGGATAATAGACCCGGAAGGCGCGTTCTCGTTTGATGGTGATACGCTGGCGATAACAGCGATCGAGGACACGGCGTACAGGAAGCACGTCATGCTCCTGCGCGCCGCCGACGGGAGTGTTTTGCGCGATATGCAGATCGATACGCTCTACGGGGAGACGGATTACGTCAGCACCGGGCCAGTGGCATTTGACCCGGTCCATCCCTGGCTCTACGCAGCGACATTTGTGTATTCACCTATCGACAGTACCTACAAGCCCAGCCTCATCGTGATCGACCGGAGCAACTGGTCCGTTCTGGGAGTCCTCAATGCTCCTGGGCGGACTCCATACCTCTACGTGGCCACAGCAGTGGTCCCAAGCCCGCTCGAGCATCTCGTGTACGTCGTCGGCGCCGCGAATGGGTACAGCGTGCGTGGGTATAAGGGCGTCATTTACCGCTACAGCACCCCCTAGAAACAAGCGGAGGGGCTGGTCGCGCCCCTCCGCAGTCCGATCACATCAGGGCAGGAAGCCGCGAGCGAATCCTCCAGGGCAGTTATCCGAATGGAAGTTCACGTAGAAGTCGCCGGGATGAGCGAGCAGCTCGGCCAGCGCCGCGGCGGCGCTCGCGAAATGTGGATTCGCGACAAAGATCCCGTTTTGCCGGATATCGATGTGCCGATCCGTGAGGTG
>DASPXD010000053.1:0-3488 GCA_035637435.1 Gemmatimonadales bacterium | reverse complement strand
CATTGCTGAAAACTAGTTCCTTTCCCTTCTTGCGGTCTCTCAGTTCACGTGGTACGCTAGCCGCTCCGAACATCCTTCCCCAAGTGCGTCGGAGGCCGAAGCATGGTGCGCAAGCTCCTCGGGCCGGCCGTATTGGCTCTCACGTTCCCCATCGTTCTCGCCGCCCAATCGCAGGCTACCACTGGCATCATCCGCGGAACCGTCACTGCGCCATCGGGCTCGCCGGTCGCCGGCGCCACGGTCGTGCTGCATGAGACGCAAACCGGCTTTCAGCGGACGCTCACGACGAACGAGCGCGGCGTCTTCATCGCCCCGCTGATGCCGCTCGGGATTTACGATGCAACGACGCGCGCCGTCGGATTCAGCGAGACGCGCAGCACCGGCATCAGGGTCGGCGTCGGCGAGACCGTGGATCTTGCCTTGCAGCTCGCCGCGGTGCAGCTGCAGGCGGTCGTGGTCGAGACGACGCAGCCCGTGGTGGAAGTGAGCAAGACCGAAAACTCGACGCGCCTGCCCAACAACGCGATCGCGGGGCTGCCGAATAACGGCCGCAACTACCTCAATCTGACCTTGCTCACCCCCCAGGTCGCGATCGTGCAGGGGCCGGACGGCGATGAGCTGACGATCGCGGGCCAAAAGGGGATTCACAACAACATCTCGGTCGACGGCGCCGACTTCAACAATCCGTTCTTCGGGGAGCAGCGGGGCGGCCAGCGGCCGGCGTTCACGTTCAACCTCGATGCCGTGCAGGAGATCGTCGTCTTCCCGGGCGGCGCCAACGCGGAATTCGGCCGGTCGTCGGGCGGCTTCGTCAACGTGATTACGAAGTCGGGGACCAATCAGCTGCGCGGCTCGCTCCACTACTTCGGCAAGTCGGACGCCATCGCGGGAACGCCCGAACATTTGGGCACGACGTTCCAGCCCGACTTCAAGCAGCACCAGTTCGGGTTTACCCTCGGCGGACCCCTGAAGCGCGACCGGGCGTTCTTCTTCCTCGCCTACGATCAGCAGATCTACGACGAGGTCAAGCAAAAAATCCGGCCGCCAAGCACGGCGTTCGACTCGCTGCGGAACTGGATGAACACCGCGTATGGCGGCGCGCTGGGTGGCGATTTCGGCCCGATCTCGCGGACCAACGATGCCCGCGCGTTGCTCGCCAAGTTCGATTTCCATTTGTCGGATCGGCATACGCTGTCGCTCAAGTACAATTACACCTGGTCCGAGCAGGTGAACGGCACCTTCGACGTGGATTCGTGGGCGCGCAGTGCCAACGGTTTGGAGCGCGATCACTCGAATGCCGTGAACGGTAGCCTCGTGTCATACCTGTCATCGCGTACCTCGAACGAATTCCGTTTTCAGTTCTCGCGCGAGGATCGCCCCCGTCCGTACGACGGCCCGCGCTCCGCACTGCTGGGACCCAATCGCGCCGATCCGCCGGCCGCTCGACCCTTCCCGGACGTCGCGATGGACTTCGCCAACCATTTCCGGTTCGGCATGCCGTTCTTCCTGCCGATCGATTACTACGACACGCGCGTGCAGCTGCTCGACAACGTCTCGTTCAATAAGGGCGATCACCTCTTCAAGCTGGGCGGCGAGTTCAATCGCGTGAACTCCGTGCAGACGTTCATCGGGTTCGCCAACAGCCGCTACATCTTCGGCTCGGTTCACGGCTTCCTGAGCTATCTGGCTGATTCGACGTATGTCGAGTGCTCGGGGGGAGGGACGGGAACCAACCGCACCTGTCCCGCCGGCCAATCGATCACCGGCCCGGTCCTGCTGTATCTGCAACAGGCGGGCGTGGGACAGTCCGTACGTGCCGCCGGCACCCAACAGATCCCGCAGAAAGAGCTGGGCGTCTATATCCAGGACACGTGGAAGCCCGACCCGCGGTGGACGCTGAACTATGGGCTCCGCTGGGAAGCGCAGCTCGAGCCTGATCCGATCACGCCGCCGAGCCAGGTGTTTTTCGCGCCGTTCATTGGACAGACCGTGACGAACTCGACCGGGACCTATGCGTTCCCGTCGAATGGCAAGATTCCCTCCGACAAGAAGATGTGGCAGCCGCGGCTGGGCATCGCGTTCGACCCGCAAGGCAATGGGCGGCAGGTCTTGCGCGCCAATGCCGGCGTGTACTACGCGCGCATTCCCGGCCTCAACCTGGCGTCGACGCGCAGCACCAATGGATCGAATGGACTCACCTATTTCCGCAACAGCGCGCTCACCGGCGTGCTGGGTCCCGTTCCGGGGTTCGGCAACCTGCTGCCCGACGCTGTGCCGGCGAGCTCTGTGTTCTTCCCCGACGTCTTCGTCTTCGACAAGAACTTCCAGAATCCGCGGACGCTCAACGTGACGGTGGCGTATGAGCAGCAGCTGGGTGCGGATCTCGGCCTGCTCTTGAGCTTCACGCACGCACGCACCGATCATTTGACGCGGTTCATCAACCGTAACGACGGGGTGTTCGGCAGTCCCTGGTCGAGCGGTCTTCCACCGGCCGGCGCGAACGGGATCACGACGTTGACCACGGTCGAGTCGTCCGCCAAATCGCGGTACAATGGCTTGACGATCGGCCTGAAGCGGGTGCTGGATCGCAACTTCCAGTTCCAGGTCAACTACACGCTGTCGTTCGATAAGTCGGACGACGACAACGAGCGCGATCCGTTCACGTTCCGCTACGCGCAGGCGGACTCGCTCCAGCACGAATACAACTGGAGCGATCGCGATCAGCGGCATCGCTTCAACGGCTGGGCACTCGTAAAGCTCCCGGGGGACGTCTTCATGGACAATCGGGTGAGCTATTACTCGGCACAGCCCGTCTCCGCGAGCTGCGGTCGGCCCGGGACGCCGCCGGCTGGCCAACCCGCCGGTGACGCGTCCGACAGGGTCTGCGCCGATGGCCACATCCTGCAGCGCAATACGTTGCGCAAGGACAATGCCTACTTTTCGTGGGACGTGCGGTTCGCGCGGCCGTTCAAAGTGGGGATGCGCAGCCAGGTGGAGGCAATGATCGAGATCTTCAACCTGACTGGCAACGACAACTTCCGGGATCCGTCCTACGGCAACTTGGTCTTTAACTTTGACGGCACGATTCGCAGCGGCCTCGGCGACCCGCGCCAGGTACAGGCGGGTGTGCGCTGGCTGTTCTGACAAACGACGGTAAAGGACGGTAGGTGATACGACGGCAAGGGACGGTAGGAGCTACCGTCCCTTATCGTTTTGGAGCAGTACGACGCCGGAGAACCGCTTGAACTGCGCGCGGCGCTGCTTTGAAGCGAAGAGTCCAAGCAGTCGCCACACCCACGCCATCTTCGGCGCGCGCCGCAGTCGTAACGCTTCATCGAGCATCGGATGGTACTCCGCCTCGCGCCATCCAGAGGGCGCGAAGAACGCGGTGCCCTCTTCGGGTGCGAACCGCATCGGCGCGTTGCCCGAGCGGAGCTGATTGCCCCAGGTCCGGCTGAGGAACTGCAGGAGTGCGGGCGAGCCCAGGT
>DASPXD010000052.1:0-9331 GCA_035637435.1 Gemmatimonadales bacterium | reverse complement strand
TGGGGACCGCTGCCCCCGGTCGAGGAGGGTCGCCGAGCGCACAACTGGCGCGTCGTGGCGCGGCTACGTCCTGGAGTGCCGCTGGGCGCGGCGCGCACCGATGTCGGCCGGCTCGCAGCGCGATTGAAACAGGAGTATGGTGGCGACACGGACGCCGCGGGCGTCCGGGTCACACCATTGCAGGAGCAACTCGTAGGGTCCATGCGCCGGCCGCTCTGGCTGCTGCTCGGCGCCGCCGGGTTCGTGCTGCTCGTGGTGTGCACAAACCTCGCGAGCACGTTGCTAGCCCGTGGCGCCGGGCGGCAACGGGAGTTCGCCATTCGCGAATCGCTCGGGGCAACCCGCGGCCGCCTGATACGTCAGCTCTTGACCGAGGGCGCGCTACTCACCGCGCTGGGGGTTGCCGCGAGCCTATTCCTCTCGAATTGGCTACTCCGAGGATTAGTCGCCTGGGCGCCAGGACTGCCCCGGCTGGGAGACGTTCGTATCGACGCCCCCGTTCTGGCGTTCACCGCCGGCGTGGCGGTATCGGCTGCAATGCTCTTTGGGCTGCTCCCGGCGCTTAGCAACGCGAGGGTGGGTCGCCGAGAACGGGGCTCGGCGCCGCACCGCACGGGCCCGTGGAGCCTCCTCGTCGCCGGCGAAGTCTCCATGGCGTTCGTGCTGCTGATCGGCGCCGGGCTACTGATCCGCAGCTTTTGGAAGGTCTTAAATCAGGATCCAGGATTCAAGAATGAAAATGTTCTCGCCGTGGGGCTTGCGCCCCCTGAGAGTAAGTATCCGGACGAGGATATGGGGAAAGCGCGCAGCCGGTATTTCCAAAGCGTGCTCGACGACCTCTCGGCTTTGCCGGGCGTGACAGCCGTCGGTCTCGTGAACCACCCGCCGCTCGGTGGCTCGTCGTGGAGCGGCGACTTCGAGATCGAAGGCCGGGGAAGCGCCAGCGGCGTGGCCGATTACCGCATTGCGAGCGGCGGCTACTTCGACGCACTCGGCATTCAGGTGCTGCGCGGGCACGTATTCGACGAGCGCGACAGGGGGCCAGCTAACGATGTGGCCGTGATCGATCGCGCGCTCGCGGCGCGCTACTGGCCCGGCGAGGATCCACTTGGGAAACGAATTCGAAACCTCGCGAACGATGCTTGGATCTACCCCGGTCGGTGGCTGAGCGTGATCGGCGTGGTCGAGGCGGTTCGGCACGACGCTCTGATCGCAGAGCCACGACCCACTGTGTACGTGAATTTTCGCCAGCGGCCCGCCCGGCTCTCGAGCGCTACGGTGGTGTTGCGCGGGACGGTCCCACCTGATGTGTTGGTCGGCCCGGCACGCGCCCACCTTCGAGCGATCGACTCAGACGTGCCGGCCGAGTTTACGACTATGCGGCATGTGGTTCGCAACAGCGTGAACAACCGCCGCTTCACCGTGCTGGTCCTCGGGGGCTTCGCCGCGCTCGCTCTACTGCTCGCGGCGCTCGGCATTTTCGGGGTCGTCAGCTACGCGGTGCAGCGCCGCACGCGAGAAATGGGAATCCGCATTGCGCTCGGTGCCGCCCCGCGGGGCATAGTCGGCATGGTTCTGCGCGATTCATTGCGCGTGGTGGCAGTGGGCGCGCTGTTGGGACTGGGCGGCGCCATAGCGTTGACGCGCGTAATCCAGGGGATGCTGTATGGAATCGAGCCGCTGGACCCGTTGGTGCTCCTAGCAGTCGTGCTACTCCTGGTATGCGTCGCCACGCTCGCGGCCTACATCCCGGCCCGACGCGCGGGCGCGGTCGATCCGATGATTGCGTTGAGGAATGAATAGAGATGAGGGTTGCCCTCCGGAGCCTCCGCCGCACTCCGGGCTTCGCGCTGACCGCCATCCTCACGCTCGCTCTGGGTATCGGTCTCGCGACAGCGGTGTTCACCGTGGCCGACGCCCTGCTGCTGCGCCGGCTCCCCGTGCAGGATCAGGATCGCGTTGTCGTGCTCTGGGGACAGAAGTCCGATCAGGGTTTCGCCTATCCGTTGGGGTTCGACGACGCGCGCGAGTTCGCACGACGCACCCGATCTCTCGATCGCGTGGCGATCCTTGCCTCTTGGGGCGCCGCGCCGCTACCGATTCGCGACGCGGACCAGATCTCGCGCCTGCGCCGCGCGTTCGTGTCGGGGGAGTTCTTCGACGTGCTCGGCGTGCAACCCGTGATCGGTCGAGCCTTGCAGCCGTCTGATGATGTGTACGGCGCGGCGCCGGTGATGGTGTTGAGCTATGGCGCCTGGCAGGGGAGGTTCGGCGGCGATACCCACGTGTTGGGACGGCAGCTCATCATGTACGAGGATGGCGTGCCGCACACAATCGTTGGCGTGATGCCGCAAGGCCTGGATTACCCACGAGGCACCGACTTCTGGACGCCGGTCTCGGCGGCGATTCCCCCGAAAGGTTTGCCGTTTGTCTCACTCCATGTGATCGGCCGGCTCGCGCCGCGCGCAACGATCACCGACGCGCGGGCCGAGCTTACGACGTTCTTCGGCCGCGCCGAGGCGTCACCCTGGGGCCGTGACCTGCGCGGGGTCGTGCAAACGCTGCCGCGGCTCGTCTTGGGCGACGTACGACCGGCGTTGTTCGTATTTGCGGCCGCTTCCGCGCTCCTTCTCCTAATTACGTGCATCAATGTGGCCAGTCTACTGCTCGTCCGTGGCGTCGGACGCTTCCGGGAGATCGCCGTGCGCACGGCACTCGGTGCCGGGCGCGGGCGGCTGATCGCCCAACTGCTGATCGAGAACGGGATCCTCGCGGCCCTAGGCGCGGCTCTCGGGATCGTCGTGGCCGGGGCTGCACTCCAAAGTTTCATCGCGTTCGCGCCGGCCGGATTACCCCGCCTGGACGAGATTCACCTGAATGCGACGGCGCTCGCCGGGGCGATCGGAATCGCGGGCGTCGCGATGCTGCTGTTCGGCCTGGCGCCGGCGGTCATGACGTCCCGCGTCGAGCTGCAGCGGGCGCTTCGGTCCGATACGCGCCAAAGCGGAAGCCGGCGCTCCCGGCTGGCGACCGAAGCGTTGGTGGCTGGTCAGGTCGCGCTCGCACTGGTCGTCCTCTCCGCAGCGGGGCTGATCGCCAAAAGTCTTCTGAAGCTTGAAGGTGCCAACCTCTCCCTAGAGCCTTCGGGCCTCCTGATCGGAGAGCTGGCCGTGCGGTACGATCAGCACAACGACGCCGCCAAGCAACGCGCATTGCTCGAGCGGTTGCTGCCGCACTTGCGGGCGATTCCAGGTGTACGCGGCGTCTCGCCGGTTGTGGCGGTCCCCTTCGCAGGATCCGCTGCGTGGGACGGCCGGCCGGCAGCTGAAGGGCAATCGCGGGAGGAGTCCGCCGCCAACCCGATGCTCAACATGGACGTCGTCGCTCCGGACTACTTCGAGACGCTCGGCATTCCCGTGCTCCGGGGGCGAGCGTTCACGGATGCAGATCGTGCGGACGCGCCGAGTGTGGTCGTGATCAGTCAATCCACTGCGCGCCACTACTGGCCGGGCCAGGATCCCATCGGCAAGCGCCTCCGGATGGGAGCCGATTTGGAGCGGACCGTCACGGTCATCGGCGTGGTCCCCGACACGCGATACCGCGACCTGCGGGAGGCGCGCCCGAGCGTGTATTTCCCGCTACGGCAATCGTTCTTCCCCTTCGCACCGCTGGCGCTTGCCATACGTACGAGCGGACCTCCGGACGCGCAGGTACCGGTTATCCGCCGCGTGATCAGCGAGACCGAACCGGGTGTCGCGCTGACGAGCGCGGCATCATTCGAGACGTACCTCGACGGACCGCTGGCGCAGCCCCGTTTGAACGCGCTGCTCCTGGCTGTGTTCGCGGGTGCCGCTGTCGTCCTTGCAGCAGTCGGCTTGTTCGGCGCAATGGCCACAATGGTGCGCCAACGGACCCGTGAGCTCGGAGTTCGGATGGCATTAGGGGCCAACGCAGGAGATCTGCGGCGCATGGTGATGGGTCGCGGTCTCACAATCGCAGCGATCGGATCGGCGCTGGGGCTGATCGGCGCGCTCTTGGCGAACCGTCTGCTGCGAGGGTTGCTCTATGACGTGACTCCCACGGATTTGGCTACGCTTGCTGCGGTCACTGCGTTCCTGATCGTCGTGTCGGCGCTGGCCAGCCTCATCCCGGCTCGGGCGACCACGCGGATCGATCCGGTCGTGGCCTTGCGAGCGGAATAGGAAGGGCACCCTATGGTGGACACCATTCTTCAGGACCTGCGTTACGCGCTGCGCACGCTCCAGAAGAGCCCCGGTTTTACGGCGGCGGTCGTGCTGACGCTCAGCCTGGGGATCGGCGTCAATACGGCCATCTTCAGCATCGTCAACGCGCTGCTGCTGCGGGATCTCCCGCATGTGACGCGGGCGGAGGAGCTGCTGTTGATCGGACGGACGATCAACAACGACGGGTTCGACACGTTTTCCTACCCTGACTATGTCGATCTGCGGGACCAGTCACGAGTGTTCCAGGATGTCGCGGCCATCACCACGGTGCCGGTGCACGTCAGCGGTACGGCGGCGACGGAGCGTGTGCGCGGTGGGATCGTATCCGGGAATTACTTCGCGGTGCTCGGCACATCGCCCGCGCAGGGCAGGTTCTTCTCGCCGGACGACGATCGGCCGAGCAATCCCGTGTATGTCGTTGTTCTCAGTGCCGGACTGTGGCAACGCGCCTTCGGTGGGCGAGCGGATGTCGTCGGGAAGACCATCCGCGTCGACAATCATCCGTTCGAGGTGATCGGCGTCGCCCCGGCCGGCTTTCAAGGGCTGACGCGCGGCGATCAGCTGGACCTGTTTCTGCCGCTTTCTGTGCAGCCGGTGGCGATGCCGGAGTTCGGATCCTTCTTCAACCAGCGAGAAGCCGTCTGGCTGCAGTTGTTCGGCCGGTTGCGGCCCGGGGCGTCGCTGGCGCAGGCGCGTACGGACCTCGCGGCGTTCGGGCAGCGGATGGTCGCTTCGTTTCCGAAGAATCGGGAGGGCTGGGGCGTGTCTGCCGCGATGACGTCCGGGTTCGATCCTTTCACTCAAGCGAACATTGTGCGCTTCCTGCGGCTCTTGCAGGGCGCGGTCATCCTCGTCCTCGCCATCGCCTGCGCCAACGTGGCGAATCTGCTCCTCGTGCGGTCCGCCGCGCGGCGCAGGGAACTGGCGATTCGCGCGTCGCTCGGCGCCGGACGCAACCGGATTTTGCGGCAGCTCTTGACCGAAAGCATCGTGCTCTCGGCGCTGGGCGGAATCGGCGGCCTACTGCTGGCGTATTGGGGTAGTGATCTGCTACGGGCGCTTCCCGCCTTCAGTTTCTCCGGGGAAATAGATCTCACCCCCGACACGCGAGTGCTGCTGTTCACCCTGGCAATCTCGCTTGCGGCCGCCGTGCTGTTTGGCTTGGTCCCCGCCATGCACGCCGTCCGGTCTGATCTCGCGGGAGAGCTACGGCAAGGCGCAGAGATCGGGCGGCCGCGGGGCACTCGACTTCGCAATGCGCTCGTGATCACGCAAGTCGCCGTCTCGCTCGTCCTGCTTGTGGCCGCGGGGTTGTTCGTACGGACGCTGCAAAACGCCTACGCGATCGATCCGGGCTTCGCCACGAATGTGCTGGTTGCGCGGCTGGATGTCGGTTTGCAGGGATACGACGAAGCGCGAGGGCGGCGCTTCTACACCCAACTGTTGCGCGATCTGGAGGCCACCCCGGGCGTGCGCTCGGCAAGCCTCGCGCTCAATCTGCCGTTCGCCGGCGGGTACGACACGCGCATCGACGCCCAGGGTGCCCTCATCGACGCCGAGCACCAGGGGTACCGCACCGACCGCAATTCCGTCTCGCCGGGCTACTTCGAGACGATGGGTATCACGATCCTGCGCGGCCGGGGATTCACCGCGCACGACGAGCCGACTTCTCCGCCCGTCGCCGTGATCAACGAAGCCGTCGCCGAGCGGCTATGGCCGGGCCAGGAAGCGGTCGGCAAGCGCTTCGTGCGCACGTGGGGTGGTCCGCCGCTCGAGGTCGTCGGCGTGGCCCGGGACGCCAAGTATCGCAATCTGTTCGAAGAACGCCGGCTGACGTTCTACCAGCCCCTCACGCAGGACTATCACCCGGCGCTCGTCGTCCATCTCCGGCCGGCTGGCGATCCGATGGCGCTGGTATCGCCGCTGCAACGCGCGGTTCGCGCGCTCGACTCGGATCTTCCGGTCTATCGCATTCAGCCACTCGACGAGCGGCTGGCGGGATCGCTCAGCCAGCAACGCACCGCAGCGACGCTCGTAGGCGGATTCGGTGCGCTGGCGTTGCTGCTGGCCGCGATCGGTCTGTACGGGGCCGTCGCCTACTCGGCCGTGCAACGGACGCGCGAGTTCGGCATCCGGATCGCGCTCGGCGCGCAGTCGCCCGACGTGCTGCGGCAAGTATTGCGCGAAGGCGTGATGCTCGGGGTGGTCGGGCTGGCGATCGGACTCGTGATCGCCTTCGCCGCGACTCGCGTCCTGAGGAGCCAACTGTTCGGCGTCAGCCCAACAGACCCGGCCAGCTTCACGGCTGTGTCGCTGGTCCTCCTTGTCGTTGCGGTCCTGGCGAGCTACGTGCCCGCCCGACGCGCGACGCGGGTAGATCCGATGGTGGCGCTGAGGGCCGAATGATGGACACGATTCTCCAGGACCTTCGCTACGCGCTTCGCACGTTCGCCAACCGACCGGGATTCACCAGCCTCGCGATCCTGACGCTCGCCCTCGGCATCGGCCCCACGACGGCGGTTTACAGCGTGGTGGAAGGCGTGCTGCTGCGACCCCTGCCGTACAGAGACCCGGGGCGAGTGGTGCGCGTCGGGTGGACCTTCGAGCAATACTATCAATCCGGCCAATTCGCCGCGTCGCCGATTGGGGCGGAGGTCCGAGCGTGGAGCGAGCAGAACCATTCCTTCGAAGACGTATCGCCGTACTGGGGCGATGGTCCCGTGCTCACCGGTCTTGGAGACGCGACGCGGGTCAGTGCCTATACCGTCAAGTCGAATCTCTTCCCCATGCTCGGCGTGCAACCGATACTCGGCCGCGGCTTCACCGACGAGGAGGATCGCCCGGGCAGCACGCCCGCGGCCGTGCTCAGTTACCGCTTCTGGGTCGCACGCTTCGGGGGAGATCCCCAGGTACTGAGTCGCTCCATCACTCTGGATGGTACGGCCATGCAAATCGTGGGCGTCATGCCCGCGACCTTTGGGTTCCCGGTCCTGCCGCCAGGGTTCCGCTCGGAGGGCACGGACCTCTGGCGCTCCATGGGCGCGACTCCCGCGGCGTTCGATCCGGCTGGAACCGCCGAGCTGGTCGGACGGCTTCGGCCAGGCGTGACTCTCGCGCGCGCCAAAGCGGATCTTGACGCCGCGGAGCGCGCGTGGTCTAAGAGCATCGGAGAGCGCCGACCGAGGGTAACGGTTCCGATCACGATTCGCGATATGGCCGTGGGCGAGGTGCGAAGGCCGCTACTCCTCGCGCTCGCGGCTGTGAGTCTCGTGCTGCTCATCGCCTGCGCCAACGTCGCGAACCTGCTCCTCGCGCGCGCGGTCGCGCGTGGACGCGAGACTGCGATCCGGACGGCGCTTGGAGCCACTCGGATCCGCATTATTCGGCAGGTGATCACCGAAGCGATGCTGCTCGCGCTCGCCGGCGCGGCCGTGGGCGTGCTGCTTGCGGCGTGGGGTGTCCCGTTGCTCGTATCACTCGCGGGCACGTCGCTACCCCGCCTGCACAACGTGGGCATCAATGTGCAGGTGCTCGCGACCACCGTTGGGGCGGCGTTGCTCACCGGGCTGCTGTTCGGCGTGGTGCCGGCACTGCAATCGGTGCGCGGCATCTCGACGGTCGCTCTCAAGGAGGGCGGTGCGGGTGTGGGGACGGGCGCCGTGCACGCCCGCGCCGGCGGAGCGTTCGTGATCGCGCAGATGGCCTTGACGCTCATGCTGCTCGTCGGGGCCGGGTTGCTCGGGCGAAGCCTCGTCAAGTTGATGACGCTCGAGCCCGGGTTCGACCCGGAGCACGCGCTCGTGGCGCAGGTCAATCTGCCTGCGGCGCGCTACGGAACCACGGCACAGAAACTTGCTCTGGCGCAGGTTGTGATTGAGCGCACCGGTGCACTCCCCGGGGCTACTGCCGCTGCGGTGAGCACCGGAACGCCCCTCGCCGTCGGTGCCATCGGAACGATCCGCGTGCCCGACCAGCCCGAGCAGCCTGAGGCTCCCTGGGGCAGCTTCACCGCCGTGACGCCGGACTTCTTCCGTGCGCTCGGCATCCCCCTGCGACGTGGCCGTCTCTTTGTCCCCGGCGATGGCGGCGCTGCGCGGCCCGTCGTCGTGAACGAGGCTCTCGTCAACACCTTCTTCCCTGGGCAGGATCCGATCGGCAAGCACGTTGCCTTTTACGGCACGCGCATCGGCACGATCATCGGCGTCGTCGGTAACACGCGCGAGATGTCGCTGTCGGCCGCACCTCCGCCCGTGATCTACGAGCCATTGGCCAACGACGCGCAGAGCTTTCTCAAGGTCATCGTCCGCACCGCCGGTGATCCTGCGGCGCTCGCGGCTCCGCTCCGTGCCGCGCTCCGCACGCTCGATCCCGAGCTCCCCGTAGACGCGTTGCAGCCGATGCGGCAAATGATGGCCGAGTCGGTTGCGACCCAGCGCTTCTACGCCACGCTGGTGGCAATCTTCGCGGCGCTCGCACTCGTCATGGCCGCCGCGGGCCTCTACGCGCTCATCAGCTACGGCGTCGTCCGGCGCACCCACGAGCTGGGCGTGCGCATCGCGTTGGGCGCGGACGCCGGCCGGGTGCTGCGACTCGTCGTGGGTCGCGGCGCGGTGCTCGCTCTTCTTGGAATCGTGCTGGGTGCAGGTGGTGCAATCGCGACCACACGCGTGCTCAAGAGCTTCCTGTTCGAAATCACGGCGACTGATCCTGTGACCTTCGTGGGCGCCGCGCTGGGTCTGGTCGTCGTGGCGCTCATCGCGAGCTATTTGCCGGCCCGTCGCGCCACTCGGGTGGATCCAATGGTGGCGTTGCGAACTGAATAGGGGCTGGGGTCAGGAGCTCGGGGACCGGCGCCGCCGAAGTGCATTGGCGAGTCCGTGGAACATGCGGGCGACCTCGGCGGCGTTGCGCAGGATCTCCTGTAGATCCGCATCGGTGAGGTACTGCAACCTGCTCGCGATCCGGACGTGGGTCTCGAATTCGCGCAATGATCCGTTAGCGATGGACATATGATGGAGACACTCGCCCATGTGGCGTCGCCCATGACCCTCCGCGATGTTCGCCGGAATTGAGACAGCTGCCCTACG
>DASPXD010000051.1:0-2491 GCA_035637435.1 Gemmatimonadales bacterium | reverse complement strand
GACGAACCTCGTCGACCATCTGAGGCTCGGGGTGCGCCAACCCGATCTGCTGATCGATATCAGCCACCTGCCCTTCGACCGCATCGAACCGCTTCCCGATGGGGGCGTCCGGATCGGAGCGCTGGTACGCAACAGCGACCTCGCTGCCGATCGTACGATTCGCACACGCTATCCCTTGCTCGCGCAGGCGCTGTTAGCTGGTGCTTCGGGCCAGTTGCGCAACCTGGCCACCACCGGCGGGAACCTGCTGCAGCGCACGCGCTGCGTCTACTTCCAGGACATCACCAGGCCATGCAACAAACGTATCCCGGGCAGCGGCTGCCCTGCGCGGCAGGGCTATCACCGCGAACTCGCCATCCTGGGGGCATCGGAGGCGTGTATCGCCACGCATCCCTCGGACATGGCCGTCGCGATGGTAGCCCTTGATGCTGTTGTGCGCGTGCTGGGGCCGCAAGGAGAACGGGCGATCCCGCTCACAGACTTCTATCGCCTGCCGGGCGAGGAGCCGCAGCGGGACACCGTACTCTCGCACGGCGAGTTGATCACCGCCGTCGACCTGCCGCCGCTTGCGCTTGCTACACGCTCGCACTACCGTAAGATACGCGACCGTGCGTCTTACGCCTTCGCGCTCGTCTCGGTGGCTGCCGCGCTCGACGTCACCGACGGTGTGGTCCGCGATGTGCGCATTGCGCTCGGCGGCGTGGCGCCCAGACCCTGGCGGGCGATGAAAGCGGAGGCGGTGCTGCGCGGCGCACCAGCCACCGGGGAAGTGTTTGGGCGAGCGGCCGAGGCGGAATTGGCCGAGGCGCAGCCCCTACCCGGCAACGCGTTCAAGGTCCCGCTCGCCCGCAACACCTTGGTGCGGACGCTGCTTGACCTGACAGGGGAGGGAGTGTAAAAATGAAGGATCATCTCATTACGCGCGCGACCGGCGCGCCTCTCAACCGTCTCGACGGGGTTCAGAAGGTCACCGGTGCGGCAAAATATGCCTATGAATACCCGGTTGACCACGTCACGTACGTCTTCCCGGTCCAGAGCACGATCGCCAAGGGCCGAGTCGTGTCGATCGACACGAGTGCCGCGCGGGCGCTGCCCGGGGTCATCGCCGTGCTCTCGCACGAGAATGCCCCACAGCTTGCACCGGTTAACGATGCCAAACTGGCCGTGTTCCAATCCGAGGCCATCGCGTACCGCGGTCAGTTCGTGGCGGCCGTCGTCGCCGAGACCTTGGAGATTGCGCGGCAGGCTGCTGAACTCGTCGTGGTCCGTTGTGAAGAGCAGCCACATGACGTCGAGCTGCGCGCGGATCGTACAGATCTCTACAAACCGCAGATCGTCAATCCTTTCTACCAGAGCGACACGGTTAGCGGTGATGTCGAGACCGCGCTTGCACAGGCTCCCGTCTCGCTCGACTACGTCTATACGACGCCAGCCGAGCACCCCAATCCGCTCGAACCCCACACGACGGTTGCTGTGTGGAACGAGGACAGCGTCACCCTCTACGATGCCAACCAGGGCCCGCACCCGATCCGGGATACCGTGGCCACGGCCTTCAAACTGCCGCCCGAACGGGTGCGCGTCATCTCGAAGTATGTCGGCGGCGCGTTCGGCTCCAAGGTTGACACGCACCCGCATGTGATCCTCGCTGTCATGGCCGCGCAGGTGGCAAGACGGCCCGTTAAGCTCGCGCTCACGCGGCAGCAGATGTATGCGCTGGCGGGCTATCGCTCGCCGACCATCCAGCGGGTGCAGCTGGGTGCCCAGCGCGATGGGCAGCTCACGGCGATTGCACATGATATCGTTGAGCAGACCGCGACCATCCACGAGTTCGCCGATCCGACCGCCGTCCCGACGCGGGTGATGTACGCGGCCCCGAACCGCCGCACCACACACCGGCTGGCACGGCTCGACGTCCCAGCGACCGCGTGGATGCGCGCACCCGGTGAGTGTCCGGGGATGTTCGCCCTCGAATCGGCGCTGGACGAGCTAGCGATCGCCTGTGGGCTCGATCCCATCGAGTTGCGCATACGCAACGAGCCTGCGGTCGACCCCGAGAGCGGGCGTCCATTCAGTAGCCGCAACCTGGTCGCCTGCCTGCGGGAAGGGGCGCAGCGCTTCGGCTGGCAGCCGCGCGACCCGACGCCGCGCCTGCGGCGCGCTGGCCCCTGGCTCATTGGGACCGGCGTCGCA
The DNA here is from genome assembly GCA_035637435.1 of Gemmatimonadales bacterium. GTDB lineage: Bacteria > Gemmatimonadota > Gemmatimonadetes > Gemmatimonadales > GWC2-71-9 > 20CM-2-65-7. The sequence goes on along the minus strand of DASPXD010000051.1, from coordinate 301 downwards.
GCCTCGTCGTATCCGGCCCTCCAGTTTCCAGCGGCCGCGCTCGTGAAGGTCGACCAGGCGGGAAACTACCAGGTTCGTATCGACGCCATAGACATCGGGACCGGAGCGTGGACGGCGCTCACCCAGATCGCGGCAGACGCGCTGGAGGTGCCGCCTGAACGCGTGCAGCTCGGGATCGGCGATACCTCCCTACCGCAGGCGCTCTGGGCCACAGCCTCGACGGGCACCGCCTCGTGGGGGTGGGCGATCTTCAATGCCGCGAGTGCGCTCCGCGCACGGCTGCAGGAGGAGTTCGGCGGGA
>DASPXD010000050.1:0-2371 GCA_035637435.1 Gemmatimonadales bacterium | reverse complement strand
ATTGCGCGCGCCGATCGCCAGATTCACGTCGCTGAAGTGGTAGCCCACCTCGGCATCGAAGAGCGTCTTGCCGCCGTATGTCTCACGATCCGTGAAGCTCGGTTGCGCGGAGGCGAAGCCGCCGTAGTAGGAGACGCGACCGAGCCCGTGCACACGCCCGACCGTGTATTGCGCGGTGACGGTGCCGCGCCAATCGGGACGTTCCTCTTCGATGCCGACCTTGGTCACGAGATCGAGAATACTGGTGAGCTCGGTCGGTTTGCCTTGCAGGATTTGCGGCAACGGATCGACGCGCGTGATCCGGTTCTTGGTGTAGTTCACGGCCGCGTTCAAGTCCAGCATGCCGCGCCCGGCGGGCACATGGAAATCCCCGGTCACGTCCACGCCGGTCGTCCGCGTGTCGAGGCCATTCGTGAAGAACTGCACGGCGCCGATGTTGGAGAACCCGGAATCGGCGAGGATCGCCTGGGAAACCGAGTCGCCGAACGTGGCGCCCAAAAGAATCCGATTGTCGATCGTGATCCGGAAATAGTCGACTGTGAACGTCACGTTGTCGCGCGGCGTGTACGCGAACCCGGTGCTCAGGTTGACGGAGGTCTCTTCCTTCAACGGTTTTGCGCCAAAGATCCGCGACGCACGATTGTCGACGGGGAAGTTCCCGACCTGAATGAACTGCCCACCGATCACGTTCGTCGTCGTGTGACTGAAAAAGCTCTGCGCCAGACCCGGCGCGCGGAACCCCGTGCTCGCCGCCGCGCGCAGCGCGAACCGCTGCGTTGGCTGGTAGCGGAGCGCCACCTTGCCCGTCAGCCGCTGGCCGAAGTCGCTGTAATGCTCGAACCGGCCGGCGACGTTCGCCAGAAACTGCTTGGTGAGCTGGCTCTCGAGATCCAGGTACGCGCCGACGTTGGTGCGGCTATGATCGCTCGCATCCGTGGGCGCAAAGCCGGGAAAGACCGACGATCCCGCCGGCGCCGGCAGGCTGTCATCGTCCGCCGTGCCCCAGATGCCATCCGCACCGGCGCTGTCCTGCGCGAGATGGTTGCCGTTGATCCAGGAGGCCCGATCGCCCGCCGTGATCTTGTAACTCTCGCGCCGGAATGCCGCGCCCAGCGCGACGTTCACCGGCGCGGAAAGGCCAAGGCTCACAGGTTTGGCGAGGTTCACCGCGACGATGCCCTCGGTGCGCTGCAGCCGGCCCGCAAAGAAGGCGAGCTGATTCGGAATGCCGGGATCATCCGGCGTGCCGAGGATGCGGTCCGGTCCGGGCGCACACGCCGTCACGAGGCAGGGGCCGAGCGACGGATTGTTGGTATGCTCCAAGTTGTAGTCGAACCGGTTGCCACCGTACGAGCCGCCGATATCCAGGGACCAGCCGCTGACGTTCGCGCGGAATCCCGCGACACCGGAGTAGTCGGCCACGTCGGGGCGAAATTGCGGCAGGAAGCCCTGCGGGTAGAACTCCGTCCAGTTCTTGTTGCTGTCGAAGTAGCGCCAGAAGCCGTTCCCCGTGCCGGTCCGGTGGCTGTAGCCGCCGAACGCGTAGACTTCGCTCGTGCCGCCCGGGTTCAGCGGCATCCGAAAGTTCGCGAACGTCATCGCGTCCTCTTCGAGGCCATCGCCCCAGTGATAGTTCGGCTGGGGGAGCGCATTGCGTTTTTGGATGATCCGACCGGTGTTCGGATCGATCAGATCGTTCACACCGTTGACATCGACGAGGAAGGAATCCGGCCAGGCGCGATTGGTCTTGTTGCGATGCAGATACTCGCCGAACACCGCCAGCGAGCCCCGTCCCAATTGGACGCCCCAACCCCCGTTCAGGTCGGCCGTGGTGCCATCGACCGGGTAGCCCTTCGAGTTGAACTGCCCGGCGTCGGCGTTGATGAATGGTGAGAATCCGCCCTCCTTCAGCACCACGTTCACGACGCCGGCGATCGCGTCGGAGCCGTACTGTGCGGACGCGCCGTCCCGCAGCACCTCGATGCGATCGATCGCCCCGCCCGGTAGAGCGTTGAGATCGACCCCGCTCGATCCGGCGCCCATGCCGTAGGCGAAGGTATTCAGCACCGCCATCTGGTGACGGCGCCAGCCGTTGACGAGTACCAGCGTGTGATCGGGACTCAGGCCCCGCAGCGTGAACGGCCGCGCGATGTCGTTCGCATCGGTCACGCTCTGCCGCGGGAAATTGACCGACGGTGCGAGCGCCTGCAGGATCTGGCTCGTTTCGTTGGTGCCCTGCACCGCAATGTCCTCCGCCGAGAACACGTCCACGGGCACGGCCAGCTGCTCGGCGGCGGTGTGCCGCGCGCGAGATCCGACCGTCACGTCGACCGGCGAGAGGCTGATCGCTTGCTCGGCCAGCCTGAAGTCC
>DASPXD010000049.1:0-27541 GCA_035637435.1 Gemmatimonadales bacterium | reverse complement strand
TTGATCGAGGACGGTTCGGCGCAGGAGCATCTGTGGGGCATTAACCTCTATCCCGCCGAGCAGGGCGATGCGTGGCTTGAGTTCGATTCGATGATCAACGTGCGCCCGTCGCAGGGGAACCGATCGCGCAATGTCGAGGATGGCGCTCTTCGGGATCGCATTCGCCGGATCGTCACCGGGCTGGTGGAAGCGGAATGACGACTCACGCTGGCCTCGCCGCGGGACGCTGGGCGGCGCTCTCGCTCGCCGAGCAGCTGGCGAACGTGGGAAGCGAGGTAGATCGCGCGGTCGCAGCGTGGGCGGCGCAGCGATCCGACCGGTTCGACCGGGCGCTGAGGCGCGCGCTCGAGCTGTTCGACTTGACTGCCCGCGATGATCGCTGGTGCGGGCCGCGTCGTCGGGAGATCCTGCGCGCGCGCGAAGAATTCTGTCGACTCTTTTTCGACGACGATGTGGCACCCGGCGCAGCACGGACGCTGCGGGAGTATTTCCTCCATTTCGCCCTGCTCGCGCGGCGGTCAGCGTGAAGGAGCCACCGAGGATTCCCCGTCGTGATCCGCCGAATGATGCCGTGAAGCCCGGCTCTCTCCCCGCGCTCCTCGTGGTGCTGACGATCACCACAGGACTGATCGACGCCGTCAGCGTCCTGGGACTGGGGCGCGTGTTTACCGCCAACATGACCGGCAACATCGTCTTCCTGGGGTTCGCGCTCGCCCGCGTGCCCGAGTTCTCGGCGCGCCGCTCCCTCGCCGCATTGGCCGCGTTTCTCATCGGCGCCGTCATCGGCGGCCGCCTCGGTACGCGGCTCGACCACTCGCGGCAGCGCTGGCTGCTCAGCGTAGCGGTAATCGAGTCGAGCCTGCTCTTCGCGGCCGCGCTCGCGGCCTCGGGTTATGATAGTGGCGCGCTCGCGCCCGTCGCGCGCCTGTATGCGCTAATCGCGCTGACTGCCCTGGCCATGGGTATTCGGAATGCTACGGCGCGCCGGCTTGCCGTCCCCGACCTCACCACCACCGTGCTGACCCTCACCCTGACCGGACTCGCCGCCGATTCGTGGCTGGCCGGCGGCGGCAACCCGCGGTGGAGGCGTCGGGTCGCGTCCGTGGCCGCCATGCTGGGCGGCGCAGTCGTTGGAGGATTGCTGGTGCTGCGCGGGGGTGGGGGGCTCGCATTGCCGCTGGTGCTCACTGGCGCGATCACTTTGATCGCGACGCTCGTCTACATCGCATTTGCCGAGCGCCCAGCCAACACCCGCCGGCCGTAGCCACAGGTACCGGATAGGCTTGCACGTCGCTACCTTTGGCTCCGTCGCCACCGTAGCTCAGTGGTAGAGCTCTCGATTCGTAATCGAGCGGTCGTCGGTTCAAATCCGACCGGTGGCTCTGGAGAGGCAAGGTTGTGAAGGACGGTCAAGGACGGTGGAGGTTGGTGAAGGTTTGTGCGCGAAAAAGCTCTTGCGCGCGGCCAAATCGCACCGTCTCCATTCGGTCGTTTCGTAGTTTCAATGTGTGCCTCCTCCCTATGAAAAACTGCATGCGTGGCGAGAGTGTCATGAGCTAGCTCTCGGCGTCTATAAAGCCACGAAAGCATTTCCCGCCGATGAACGGTATGGCCTCACTTCGCAACTGCGCCGCGCTGCTTTCTCCGCTGCCGTCAACATTGTTGAAGGCTCGTCCCGGAAAGGGCGGAAGGAATTCAAGCGCTTCCTCGACATTTCCCTATCCTCCTTGACCGAAGTAGGCTACGCCTTGTGCTTTGCTAAAGAGGTGCAATTACTGGAAGAGGGCGTCTGGCGGGACCTGAGCGATAGACAGAATCGCGCACGATTCCTGACCTGGCAGCTGTACCGGGCGCTTGGGGGTGGCGGCGATCCTCCACCACCCTCCACCAACCCTCGACCGCCCTCCACCAACTCTTGACAGATCACCGTATCTGTGGAGATTAACCAGCCACATGACCTCGTTTACGCTGCTGCTTAGCCTCGTCCTGCTCCTGAGCCTTACACTGCTCAGGGGAGGGTCCGAGGCGCGCGCGGAGGTAACGATCTAGAAGTCGCTTACAGAGCAGGACGGAGTAGCACCGGCGCCGCGGACCCAATGAGGTTCGCGGTCTTTTTTTTTCACCGCAGGCGGGAGGCAAGCCATGGCCAGGGATGTGATCATCTTCGATACCACGTTGCGCGACGGCGAACAGGCACCCGGCAATGCGATGACACCGGAAGCCAAACTGCGCCTGGCCCGGCAACTCGACGCGCTCGGCGTGGACGTCATCGAAGCCGGCTTCCCCGCCGCCTCGCAAGGCGATCTGCGCGGCGTCCAGCAAGTGGCCGACGCCGTGCACCGCCCGATCATCGCCGCGCTGGCGCGCTGTCACGACCGCGACATCGACCTCGCCGCCGAAGCGCTGCAACCGGCGCAACGCAAGCGCATCCACGTCTTCATCGCCACCTCCGATCTGCACCTTGAGCAGAAGCTGCGCATCGACCGCGCAACCTGCCTGGAACGCGTCCGCAGCGCGGTGCGCCGCGCCCGCCAGCACACCTCGGACGTGGAGTTCTCGGCGGAGGACGCCACGCGCAGCGACCTGGACTTCCTGTGTCGCGTCGTCGCGGTCGCGATCGCCGAAGGTGCGACGACGATCAACCTGCCCGACACCGTCGGGTACACCACGCCGGGGGAATACGGCGCGCTGTTTCGGACGGTCCGCGAGCGTGTGCCCGAAAGCGAAACGGTGGTGCTCAGCGCGCATTGCCACGACGACCTCGGGCTCGCCGTCGCGAATTCCCTGGCCGCGATCGAGGCCGGTGCCGGTCAGGTCGAGTGCACGGTGAACGGCATCGGGGAGCGGGCAGGCAACGCCGCGCTCGAGGAGATCGTCATGGCGGGGCGCACGCGGCCACAAGTCCTCTCGTTCCGCTGCCACGTGAACCCCCGGGAGATCGTCCGCACCAGCCGGCTCTTGTCGCACGAGATCGGCGTCTTCCCGCAGCCCAACAAGGCCATCGTCGGGCGCAATGCGTTCGCGCATGAAGCCGGGATTCACCAGCACGGCGTGCTGCAGAACGGGCTCACCTACGAGATCATCGCGCCCGAAACGGTCGGCGCCGGCGGATCGAGCATCGTGCTCGGCAAGCATTCCGGCCGGCATGCGCTGGAGCGCCGCTATCGCGAGCTGGGCTACGAGCCCGACGCCACGACGCTCGACCAGCTGTACCAGGCGTTCACGGCGCTCGCCGACAAAAAGCGGCAGATCCTGGATGAGGACCTGCTCACCCTGTTGCACGACGGATTCCACCGCGCGCCGGAGGTGTACAACGTCACCTACCTGCGGGTGACGTGCGGCACCGAGACCGCTATGGCGGAAGTGCGCATGGCGGGACCCGGCATGCGCGATCGCGCGGCCACCGCGACCGGCAACGGGCCGATCGCCGCGGCGTTCGCCGCCATCGGTGAGGCCGTCGGCCGCAGCATCGAGGTGCTCGATCTCTCAGTGCAATCGGTCACCCCGGGACGCGACAGTCTGGGCCGGGTGGTGCTGCAGGTGCGCATCGACGGCAAGTCGCTCAGCGGGCACGGTGCCTCCACCGACATCGTCGAAGCGGGCGCGCGCGCCTTGGTGCACGCGCTGAACAAGGCGGATCACGCCGACGGGCTCGAGACCGCGGCCCTGAGCAGCAGCTACTTCTGGGGAGTGTAGGCCATGACCGAGCTCCTGACGGGCGCGCAAATCCTGCGGCGCACACTGGTAGACGCCGGGGTCGACGTGATGTTCGGCTATCCCGGCGGCGCCATCATGCCGTTTTACGACGCGCTGCACGGCCACGAAAAAACGCTGCGCCACGTCCTCGTGCGCCACGAACAGGCCGCCGCGCACGCCGCTGACGGGTACGCGCGCGCGAGCGGTCGCGTCGGCGTATGCGTCGCGACGTCGGGACCGGGCGCGACCAATCTCGTCACGGGGCTCGCTACCGCCCACATGGACGGCTCCCCGGTCCTCGCGATCACCGGCCAGGTCGGCCGGCCGATGCTGGGACGGGACGCGTTCCAGGAAACCGACGTCGTCGGCGTGACGATGCCCGTCACGAAGCACAACGTGCTGGTGCGCGACGTCGAAGAGCTGGCCGACGACGTGCGCGATGCGATGGCCATCGCGCTGGAAGGCCGTCCCGGGCCGGTGCTCGTGGACGTGCCGAAGGACGTCCAGAATCAAAAGGCGGAGTACCGCACACGCCCGGCCCCGTCACGCCGCAGTGACCAACACGCCGCCAGTCCGGAGCCGCCGGCCGACGCGACGCTGCGCGAGGTGGCGCAGCTGATCGCGCAGGCGGAGCGGCCGTTGCTGATGATCGGCCATGGCGTGATCGTGAGCGGCGCCTACGCCCCTGTGCGCGAGCTCGCCGAGCGCACCGGGATGCCGGTGATCACGACGCTGCTCGGCATCAGCGCATTCCCCCAGGCGCACGAGCTGCACCTCGGCATGCCGGGGATGCACGGCGAAGTCCACATCAACAAGGCCATCCAGGCCGCGGACCTGATCGTCGGGGTGGGGATGCGGTTCGACGATCGCGTGACCGGCAATACGGCCACGTTCGCGCCCCGCGCCAAAATCGTGCACATCGACATCGATGCCGCCGCGATCGGCCGCAATGTCCCGGTTGCCGTAGGGCTCGTCGGCGACGCGCGCGGCGTCGTGGAGCGGTTGCTGGCCGTGGTCCCGCCCCGCAACTGCCTGCCGTGGCGCAGAGAGATCGCCGCGCTGATGCGGCCTCACGTGGAGGCGTTCGCCGGCGGGCTGTCACCCGAGTTGATCCTCGCGACGCTCGCCGAGGTCACGGGTGGGGAATGCACGATCGTGTCGGACGTGGGGCAGCATCAGATGTGGGTAGCGCAGCGCTATCCGTTCCAGCGGCCGAACACGCACATCACGTCGGGCGGTCTCGGAGCAATGGGGTTCGCGGTCCCGGCCGCGATGGGCGTGCACCTCGCGCGCCCTGATGAGTCGGTCTGGGCCATCTCCGGCGACGGCGGATTCCAGATGAACATGGCCGAGATCGCGACGATGATTCAGGAAGGTCTCGAGGTAAAGCTCGCGGTCTTCAACAACGGCTACCTCGGCATGGTGCGGCAGTGGCAGCAGTTCTTCCACGGTGGGCGGTACTCGAACACGCCGATCTGGAGCCCGGATTACGTAAAGCTGGCCGCCGCATACGGCATTCCCGGGTGGCGCGTCAAGCATGCCGCCGAGGTGCGCGATGTGCTGCGCGAAGCGAACGAAGCACGCGGGCCGGCGCTGGTCGAGCTGGTGATCGAGCAGGAAGCCAACGTCTTCCCGATGATCGTGCCGGGCGGATCGCTGTCCGAGCCGCTCGAGGCGGCACCGGTATGACCGCGGCACGCCGCGTGACCGTGTTGATGAGCAGCGAGCTCCTCACGCTCGCGCGCGCGTGCGGCGTGCTCAGGCGCCGGAACCTGCCGATCCGCGGCCTTTCGGTCGATTCGAATGGTCCACCGGGCGTCTGGCGGATGTCGTGTGAGATCGATGCAGATGACGCGACGGCCGAAAGTCTGGTTTTGCTCATCCAAAACGTGATCGGCGTCCACAAGGCCACGATCACATCCATCCCTCCCTCCGGAGGCACCATGGCGTCAGCGGTGCGGGTGTACTACGAGGCGGACACCGATCGGGCGCGGTTGCGCGATCGCGTGTACTCCGTCATCGGATACGGCAGTCAGGGGCATGCGCACGCGCAAAACCTGCGCGACAGCGGTGCGCGCGTCATCGTCGGGTTGCGGCCGAACGGCGCCTCCTGGAAACAGGCGGTGGCGGACGGCCTGGAGGTGCGGCCCGTCGCCGACGCGGCGCGCGCCGGAGATGTGATCATGATGCTCGTGCCCGACCAGGAGCAGCGCGCGGTCTATGAGACTGCCGTCGCCCCAGCCCTTGGCGCCGGCAAGACGCTGATGTTCGCGCATGGCTTCAACATTCACTTCGGCGAAATCCTGCCGCCGCCGGCCGTCGACGTGTCGATGATCGCCCCCAAGTCGCCGGGGCATCTCGTCCGCAGCGAGTATCAGGCGGGGCGCGGCGTGCCGGGGCTGGTCGCGGTGCATCAGGACGCCAGCGGCAAGGCGTTGCCCAATGCGCTGGCGTACGCGACGGGGATCGGCTGCTCCCGCGCCGGCGTCATCGGGACGACGTTCGCCGAGGAGACCGAGACCGATCTGTTCGGCGAGCAGGCGGTGCTGTGCGGCGGCGTTACCGCGCTCATCCAGGCGGGGTTCGAGACGTTGACGGAGGCGGGCTACGCGCCGGAGATGGCCTATTTCGAGTGTCTCCACGAGCTGAAGCTGATCGTCGATCTGATCTATCGCGGCGGCCTCGGATTCATGCGGCACTCGATCAGCAACACCGCCGAATACGGTGATCTGACCCGAGGCGACCGCGTCATCAGCCCGGCCGTGCGTGAAGAGATGCAGCGCTTGCTGGCGGACATCCGCAGTGGCGCATTCGCCAAGGAATGGATCGCGGAAGCACGGGCAGGCTCGCCGCGGTTTAACGAGCTGCGTCGGGCTGCACAACAGCATCCGATCGAGCAAGTCGGCGCGCGGCTGCGGGCGATGATGCCGTGGACCGAGGAGGGGAAGCGCGCGAAGGCCAAAGGCGCGCCGGCCTCCAAGCAGTCGGAGCGGGAGCCGGCTCGGGCGTGACCACGCTGTTCGATCGCGTGTGGGATGCGCACGTCGTGAAGCAGCTCGCAGACGGCGTGGCGCTGCTCTACGTCGATTTGCACCTGGTCCACGAGGTGACGTCGCCGCAGGCGTTCGCCGGCCTGCGCCGCGAAGGTCGTCGCGTGCGTCGTCCCGAGCGGACGCTGGCAACCGTCGACCACAACGTGCCGACCGGCGAGCGTGCTGTTGCGGTCGCGGATCCCGTCGCGGCGCTGCAGCTCGACACGCTGGGGACGAACGCACGCGATTTCGGGGTCGAGCTGTTCGACCTGACGTCGCCGGGGCAGGGGATCGTGCACGTCATCGGCCCCGAGCTGGGCGCGACCCAGCCCGGCATGGTGATCGTCTGCGGCGACTCCCATACCTCGACGCACGGCGCGTTCGGTGCATTCGCGCTGGGGATCGGCACGAGCGAAGTCGAGCACGTGCTGGCGACGCAGTGCATCGTGCTCTCCAAGCCGAAGAACCTCGAAGCCCGCATCACCGGCAGCCGGGCGCCGGGTGTGTCGGCGAAGGATTTGATTCTCGCGCTGATCGGCAAGATCGGCACGGCCGGCGCCGCGGGTCATGTGATCGAGTACACTGGCGATGCGATCCGCGCGCTCTCGATGGAAGAGCGGATGACGGTGTGCAACATGTCGATCGAGGCGGGCGCGCGCGCCGGGATGATCGCCCCCGACGAGGTCACGTTCGCCTATCTGAAAGATCGGCCACGCGCCCCAACCGGTCAGTCATGGAAGAGCGGGGTCGAGCGCTGGCGGGCGCTGCGCTCCGACCCGGGCGCGCATTACGACACGCAGGTGCAGCTCGATGCCTCCCAGGTCGGCCCCCAGGTGACCTGGGGAACGACACCCGGGATGGTCGCCGATATCGGCGGGCGTGTCCCCGATCCCGCGAAGCTGCCGGAACCCGAGCGCGAGGCCGCGCAGCGCGCGCTCGAATACATGGGCCTCGTCCCCGGTACACGGCTCGAAGGCATTCCGATCGATCGAGTCTTTCTCGGATCGTGCACCAACGCGCGCATCGAGGACCTGCGGGCGGCGGCCAACGTGGTGCGCGGCCGGCACGTCGCGTCGCGGGTGCGCGCCCTGGTGGTGCCCGGGTCGCAGCGCGTCAAGGCGCAGGCGGAGCAGGAGGGACTGGATCGCGTGTTTCGCGAAGCGGGATTCGAGTGGCGTAACGCGGGTTGCTCGATGTGCCTCGGCATGAACGCCGACGTGCTGGGCGCCGGCGAGCGCTGCGCCGCGACGTCGAACCGCAACTTTGAGGGCCGGCAGGGCCGCGGGGGGCGGACGCATCTCATGAGTCCCGTCATGGCGGCGGCTGCCGCGATCGAGGGGCGCCTCGTGGACGTGCGCGCATGGTGACGCCCCCCCCGTTCATGCGACACCGGGGCAAAGTTGCGGCGTTGCCGCGCGCCAACGTCGATACCGACCAGATTGTCCCGAAGCAGTTCCTGAAGGGCGTCGAGCGCACCGGATTCGCGGCGAGCCTCTTCTTCGATTGGCGCGCCAACCCGGACTTCGAGCTCAATCGTCCCGCTGCCCAGGGCGCGACGATTCTGTTGACGGGCCCGAACTTCGGTTGCGGGTCCTCGCGCGAGCACGCCGTGTGGGCGCTCGCGCAGTACGGATTCCGCGCCATCATCGCGCCGTCGTTCGCCGACATATTCACCGCCAACTGCTACCGCAACGGCGTCCTGCCGGTGCGGTTGCCGGCCGGTGAGGTCGACATCCTGATGCGGAATGCGTCGCGCGGTAGCTACGAGCTCGTCGTGGATCTCGCCGAGCTACGCGTGACGGATGAGCAGGGGTTCTCCACGTCTTTCAGTGCTGACGCCTACGGCCGCGAGCTATTGCTGCGCGGTCTCGACGAAATCGGGCGTACGCTGCTCGAGGAGCCGAGCATCGCGGCGTACGAGCGGAGCCATCCATGAAGACGTACTCGATAGCGGTGCTGCCGGGTGACGGGATCGGGCCGGAAGTGACCGCGCAGGCTGTGCGCGCACTCGAGGCGGTCGGCGAACGGTTCGACCTTCGCTTTACGTTTACGACATTCCCCGTGGGTGCGGCGGCCGTCGCGGCTGCCAACGATCCGCTGCCACCCGCGACGCGCGCCGGCGTTACGCACAGCGATGCCGTGCTGCTCGGCGCGGTGGGAGATCACGCGCTCGATGGTGCGCCTCGCGAGCTGCGCCCCGAGACCGGCCTGCTCGCGCTGCGCAAGCTGCTGAAAGTGTATGCCAACCTGCGGCCGGTCGCCGTTCATCCGGCGCTGCTGGGCTGCTCGCCGCTCAAAGCCGACCGGTTGCGTGGGGTCGACCTGCTGGTCGTGCGCGAGCTCACGGGCGGGCTCTACTATGGAGAGCCGCGTGGGCGTAACGGGAAAAGCGCGGTCAACACGCTGGCGTATACCGCCGCCGAGATCGAGCGCGTCGCGCGCGTGGCGTTCGACGCCGCCAGGAGCCGCCGGCGGCTGGTCACCTCGGTGGACAAGGCGAACGTGCTCGAGGTGTCGCAGCTGTGGCGCGAGACCGTCACGCAGGTCGGGGGCGACTACCCGGACGTCCGGCTCGAACATTCGTACGTCGACACCGCCGCGATGCGGCTGGTCACCGATCCTGCGTCACTGGACGTGCTCCTCACGGAGAACATGTTCGGCGACATCCTCAGCGATGAAGCGGCGGTCCTCGCCGGCTCACTCGGTCTGCTCCCCTCGGCGTCGCTCGGTCCCCCCCCCGGGCCCGGGTTGTTCGAGCCGGTGCACGGCTCGGCGCCGCGGCTCGCGGGCCGCGACGTGGCGAACCCCATCGGGGCGATTTCCACTGCGGCCATGCTGTTGCGTCATGGCTTGCAGCTTCCGGAGGCGGCCGCTGCCGTGGACGACGCGGTCGCGGCGGCCCTCGACGCCGGTGCGCGCACGCGCGATCTCGCCCAGGCGGGCGAGTCCTGGATCGGGACGGCCGAAATGGGCGGCCGCATCGCGGAATTCATTCTGGCCGAAGCGCTAGAGGGACTGTCGTGAGCGACAATTTTCGTAGCCGGGCGGTGACGGAGGGGCTCGAGCGCGCGCCCAATCGCGCCATGCTGCGCGCGGTGGGGTTCAAGGACGGCGACTTCGTCAAGCCGATCGTCGGGATCGCGAGCGCGCACAGCACCATCACGCCCTGCAACGCCGGGCTCGACCGGTTCGCCCGCCGCGCCGAACAAGCGCTGCGGCAGGCCGGCGCGATGCCGCAAGTCTTCGGGACGATCACCGTCAGCGACGGCATTTCGATGGGCACGGAAGGGATGCGCTACTCCCTGGTGTCGCGCGAGGTGATCGCTGACTCGATCGAGACGGCGTGCGGCGCGCAACGCATGGATGGGTTGCTCGCGATCGGCGGGTGCGACAAGAACATGCCCGGCGCAATGATCGCGATCGCGCGGCTCGATATTCCCGCGATCTTCGTCTACGGCGGGACGATCAAACCGGGGCACCACCAGGGGCGCGACTTGACGGTCGTGAGCGTGTTCGAAGCGGTGGGGGCGGCCGGGGCGGGGCGCATGCCGCAGGACGAGCTGCTCGAGATCGAGCGCCGCGCCTGTCCCGGCGCGGGCTCGTGCGGCGGCATGTTCACGGCGAATACGATGTCGGCGGCGATCGAGGCGATGGGGATGAGCCTGCCGTACTCCTCGACGATGGCCGCGGAGGATCAGGAAACGGCCGATAACGCCGCGCACGCCGCCGAGGTGCTGTACCAGGCTGTGCACGCGCGGCGGCTGCCGCGCAGCATCCTGACAAGGAAGGCGTTCGAGAACGCGATCGCGGTGGTCATGGCGATCGGCGGCTCCACGAACGCGGTGCTCCACCTTTTGGCAATCGCGCGAGCGGCAGGCGTGCAGCTCGCACTCGACGACTTCGAACCGGTGCGCAAGCGCGTCCCGGTGCTGTGCGACCTCAAGCCGTCGGGGCGCTATGTCGCGACCGACCTGCATCGGGCGGGCGGGATCCCGCAGGTCATGAGCATCCTGCTCGCGAACGGCGTGCTGCACGGCGATGCGCTCACCATCGACGGCCGCACCGTGGCCGAGGTACTGAAGGGCATCTCTCCACAGCCGTCATCCAATCAGGATGTGATCCGGCCATGGGACCGGCCGCTCGCGCCGTCGGGACACATCGTGATCTTGCGCGGCAACCTGGCGCCGGAAGGCGCGGTCGCCAAAGTCAGCGGCCATGGCAAGCACGAGATCACCGGTCCGGCGCGGGTCTTCGATTCAGAGGAGGCGTGTCTGGCCGCGATCCTGGCCGGAGCGATTCACGGCGGCGACGTCGTGGTCATCCGCTATGAGGGCCCCAAGGGTGGCCCCGGCATGCGCGAGATGCTGGCGCCCACGGCGGCGCTGGTCGGGGCCGGCCTCGGCGATTCCGTCGGCCTGATCACCGATGGCCGGTTCTCGGGTGGCACCCACGGGCTCGTGGTGGGACACGTGGCCCCGGAAGCGGCACTCGGTGGGCCGATCGCCCTGGTGCAGGAAAACGATTCCATCACAATCGATGCCGCCGGCCGCGAGCTGAAGATCAACATCTCCGACCGCGAGCTGGCGAAGCGGCGCACCGCGTGGACCGCGCCCGCGCCGCGCTACACGTCCGGCGTGCTGGCGAAGTATGCGCGGCTCGTCTCGAGCAGCAGCCAGGGCGCGGTGACCGATGCCTGAGCCCGGGGGGGGCGTCGCGATTCAGGGCGAAGCGGGATCGTTCAGCCACGCCGCGGCCATCGAGACGCATGGCCCTGGGCTGCAGCTCGTGCCGTGTACCACGTTCGTCGACCTGTTCCGGGCCGTCGAAACGGGTGATGCATCGAGCGGGGTCGTGCCGATCGAAAACACGCTTGCCGGTTCGGTCCACGAGAATTACGACCTGTTGAGCGCGCACGAGCTGCACGTGGTCGCCGAAACCGAATTACGCATCCGCCACTGTCTGATCGCGCCGCCGCGGACCGCGCTGGACGCCATCCATCGCGTCGCGTCGCATCCGGTGGCCCTGGCGCAGTGCCGGCATTTTTTCCTGACGCATCCCGGCGTCGTTGCGGTCCCCGCGTACGACACCGCCGGCAGCGTCCGCGATCTCATGGCCGGCCGCGGCGGGTCAGACGCGGCGATCGCGTCGAAGCTGGCGGCGGAGCTGTACGGCGCCGAAGTGCTCGCCGAGGGGTTGGAGGATCACGCCGAGAACTACACGCGGTTTCTGGTGATCGCCCGTGAGCCGGCCGCGCGCGGGCAGACGGAGTCGAACAAGACGTCGCTGATCCTCGCACTGGCAAACACGCCCGGGTCGTTGCATCGGGCGCTCGGGGTGTTCGCGGCTCGCGGGCTGGATCTCAGCAAGATCGAATCCCGGCCGCTGCCGGGCCGTCCCTGGGAGTATCTGTTCTATCTCGACGTCATCGACGCCAGGCAAGGCACCGTGGGCGAGGCGATCGAGGAGCTTCGCACGTTTGCCTTCGGCGTGCGCATCCTCGGGACTTATCCGGCGCGCTAATCCGGATTCAAGCCGAACGCTTTGCTCTGCCGGTGGGCGGCCACCACATCCCCACCCGCACGCGAAGGGTGGACAGCTCTTCCAACCGCTGCGCGCCGTTGCTCGGCGGGAAGTCGTAGCGTTCGAACGTATACTGCGCGCTCACGCCGAGCCGTCGCCCGCGCCAATCCAGGCCGACGCCAAGGGCAGGCGCCACATCGGGTTTGGACAGGCCGCTGACGGCGACCACAGGCATCCAGTATCCGCGCAGGACGGCCGTCACACTCTCAAACCCCAGCGGCACGCGTGCTTCCGCGCCGATCCGCCACGTGGTCCAGTGCTGTCGCGCCAACGCATTGGAGAAATTGCGGAAGCCGAGCCCGGTCTCCAGGATGAGCCACGGGCGCACGTTCATCCCGCCGAAGATCTGCGCTTCTGCGACGTCATGGTCGTCCAGGCTCGGCGCAGCACCCGTGGTGAGCTGACCTCCGAGCGCTTCGCCTCGAATCTGAAACCGCTCGCCCAGCGTCACCGCCAGCGCGCCGCCGAACAGCGTGCCCGAGGCCGCCACGAGCGTGCCGGCGTCGACGATCCGATGCTCGGCACGCCCGACGAGCACGCTGCCCTGCACGGAGACCTGCCCGGCGGCGAGGGACGGGACGGCCACGAGGATCGCCAGGGCGGTCGCCGACACCCACCGCATCACGGCCCGACTCCGGCCGCCGGTGCGACGATCAGCCGCGCTTGAGCGAGACGTGCCTGGTTGCGATCGCGGATTGCGCCGTTGGCGGCCGCCCGCTGCGCGTGCCGCTCCGCATTCGCCGCGATGTTGCCGGGAATCTCACGGTGGCGCTGGCGAAAAATGAAACCCGCAATGCCCGCCACCGAGGCGCCAGCCGCGATGCCGTTCGCAAATGTGCGCCCGCCGCCGTGCAGCTGACCGTTCGCCACCGCTCGTGGAATGACGAGGGCCGCGGCCGCGATTCCCAAGCCCTTGAAGAGCTCCGACCGGGCCATGGCGGCGGGATGCTGCTCCGGAAGCAGATCTTCCGGTCGAAGCGCAACGACCGTGTCTTCGAGGGGCGGGTGATCTTGCTGGATGCTGAAATACAGACGCACGGAGTCAGCGCGATGCAGGAGCTGGCTGACACCGGCAAGGACTACCTCGTAGCGCCCGCTGGGGGCCAACCGGCCATCCGCGAGTAGGCCGTCCCACTGGAGCTCTCTCGGTCCGTCGGTGCTCCCCTGATAGAGCACGAGACCTGCCGGTGCCCCGGCGCTGCGCAACTCGACGCGGAGATCCGCCATATGCGTGGTGAGGACCGTAAAGCCGAGTCGCTCGGTCCGCGGATCGATTGTATCGAACGCGATCGCCCGGATGCCCAGACCGAACGTGAGGCGTCTCGCTTCACCGAAAGCGGCGAGCTCGGCCGGTGTAAACCGCTGCGGTTCCAGGTCGACGAACGGGTCCCGCTCGAGCGCGGCCCGGAAGTACACGATGCCGGAGTCTCGCTGCCCGAGCACGACGAGCGTTGCGCCGAGATACTTGTAGGCGAGGACGCGCTGCTCGTGCGTGACCACGAAGGGCGAATTCGGCGAAATGATGCGCCTGAGCAGGACCAGCTCTCGCTCGACGTCCAGGGCGGCGTGATAGCGCGCCGCCTGCTCCAACTGGTCGGCGGTGTTGCCCTGCGCCATCGCCGCTCCAGGAACCAGGAGCAGCAGTCCGGCGACGACGGCGTGTCTCACGGCAGGTCCCGGAGCGTAATGAGCCCCAGCCGCGTCGTGTTGCCGGCAACAACGTGGAACGTCGTGTCAAACGTTGCCGACCCAGGCGCCTTGATCCGCAGACGGCGTGTTCCCGACGGCACGTCGACATCGAAAACCGTCCCGACCCCCACCTGGCGATCATCGATGTAGATGACGGCGTCCGCCGGGTCGGTGCGCAAGCGTACGCGGCCCGGTGGACCGGATGGCACGGTGCGCGGAGGATTCGTCGCGGGCCGGGGTCGAACCGGCGCGGGAGCCGTTGAGACCACAGGGGGCGCGGCCGTGCTTGCGACCGGCGCCGGAGCCCCCGATCGCGTCGCCTGGATGGCGAACCAGGCGCCCGATATCAGCACCACGGCTCCGAGGCCAAGCGTCACCTGGACGCGAGGTCGACGCAGCGTCGGCCGGAGGGCGACGGCGGCTGCCGCGCGGGAGTCACGGGCGTCCGGCAGCGGCGGAAGCTGTCCGGTTTCGACGATCGGGACGTGATAGCCGCGCGCCAGCCGCCGCAGGATGTCTTTCGCCACGCGCTGATCCTCGGTATGGAACGGCAGGGCTTCGAGGACGGTGACGAGATCGGAGGTGTTGGTGAACCGGTGCGCTGGATCCTTCGCGACGAGGCGTGTGATGATCGCCAGGAGTGCGTCGGGGACATCGGCGCGCACATTGCGGAGGTCCGGCGGCGGCGTGAAGTACTGGTGTTGCACAACGGCCAGTACCGAGCTCGCCTCGAACGGCGCTTGGCCGGCCAACATCTGGAATGCGACGATCCCGAGCGAGTACTGGTCGCCTTGCGGACCAACCGCGGCGCCGGCGCACTGCTCCGGGCTCATGAACTGCGGCGTCCCCATGACCGCGCCACTCGGCGTCACCTTCGAATCTTCCGCCGCGCGGGCGAGGCCGAAGTCGGACACGTAGACTCGCCCTTCCTGATCGATCAGGATGTTGGAGCTCTTGATGTCGCGGTGGACCGTGCCGCGTTCGTGCGCGTACGCCAGCGCACTCGCCATGGCGCGCAGCACCGCGACGACCACCGCGATCGGCAGGGCGCCCTGATCGTCGACGATCGCGTCGAGCGAGCGTCCCTCGATGTACTTCATCACGATATAGTGGATGCCGCCCGCTTCGCCGACCTGGTAGATCGGCACGATGTTGGGGTGGTCGAGTGCGGCGGCGCGGCGCGCTTCGCGCCGCAGCCGGTCCGCTACCGCGCCGCCGTTGGAGGCAGCGGGCAACATGACCTTGAGCGCGATGGGCCGCCGCAGCGACATGTCGAGCGCCTTGAAGACTGCGGCCATGCCGCCACGGCCGCATTCGCGCTCGATCTCATATTCGCCGCCGAGCACGACACGAACCTGCGCCAGCAGCGGATCTTCGCTTTGTGCTATCAAGGCGACGGTCGCCGACGTGGGATCCGCGATTGCCGCTCCGCAAAAGCCACAGAACCGCAAGCCAACCGGCACCTGCGCGGCGCAGCGCGGGCAGCGCGTCACGTGCCGCTCGCCGTGAACACGAGCGTATTCAGACCGGACGCGGTCGCCGTCGCGGTGTTGGTTCCGGGCGTCGCCCCGAGGGTCAACGTCGCTTCGGCCAGCCCGCTCGCGTTGGTCGTCACCTTGAGCTGGCCTGCGCCCGCGAAATTGCCGCCGCCGGCCGTCACTTTGAACGTCACTTGCACGCCTGCCACGGGCCGTCCGGCATCATCGACGACGCGCACGGTGAACGCCTTGGACAGCGCGATCGCGCGGAGACCTGTTTGTCCGTCGCCACGCACGCTGTGCAGCACAGCGGCGCTGCTGCCGCTGGCCAGGGGCGCGGCGTTCCAACTGGACGCGCTCACGTTGCCGGACAGGCTATCGCCGGTCGCCGTGGGGTCGGCCAGGCGTCGCGGCCCACGCGCGTCTCCCCACCATGTTTGCAGCATGCTGATTGCGGGGCCGACCTCGTTGAGCACACCCGCCGGGGCGTTGTCGGAGATATCATTGTCGCGCGCGCTGAAGGTCGACAGCGAGCCGAGCCGGACGCCCGTGGCGTTGGTGGAGATGAAATTGGAGTCGAGCCGGGCGCTGAACGATCCGCCTTCGGCCCGAATCCCCGCGTTGAAGCGGTGCCCGGTCACAGTGTTCTGCACGATGGCGACGAACGGCGCCGTGGCGTCCAGCGCCGCCCGCGCCACGGCAGTGTCCCCGGGTGCCGGGTTGAATCCGGCGCCAGACACCAGGTTCCCCGTTGCCGTGAAGGCCGTCCCCGAGAACAGCACGGCGGCACGGTTGTCCATGAACGTCGACTGCTGCACCCGGAAGAATCCGCCGGCGACCGAGACCGCATGGGCGGCGCCCGCCGTGCACGCCTGAAACCAGTCGCCGATCAGCGTTACGGAGCTCGCACTCGTTGCCTGGATGCAGCGTCCCTGGAGCGTGATGTTGACGGTGTCGTCCTGCAATGTGAGGACGTCGCTGCCGGTGCCGAGCACGGCGGTCAAGGTACTGTCGAACCGGGAGCCTTGAATCGTGAGATTCGAATTCTCCGATCGAACGCCGCTGCGACTACCGATCGCGGTGGTACTCGAAACCTGCGCCCCGGGCTGCAGGGGGAACGACGGGTTGCGCACGAGGACAAAGCGCATCGCGTTGTAGGGATCCTGGCCCGCTTGCGCGACGTCGCGGAACGTGTTTCCGCTCACCACGGCCTGCCACGACGACTGCATTTCGAGTCCGGCCCATTCGAACAGGGTCCCGCCGGCGGGGACCTCGCCGTTCAGGCCCAGCGGCCGCGTGTCGAGCAGATTCCCCTGAATCGTCGCGCCGGTGCTCCAGCGGACGAGCGCCAGCCGCTGGCGGCCGGCGAGATCGTTCGCGGCGAGCGTCGCGCCCGCGCTCGAGTCGACCAGGATGGCCGGACCCTGTGTGCCCCGAATGGTTGCGTGGCGCACGGCATTGCCGCTGCCACGGAGGAGGCGGATCCCCGCGCCGACATCCACGCCTGGCAGCGAGTCCACGGATTCGATGTAGACGGTATCGACCAGGACGCCTGTACCATCGCGGACGCGAATGCCGTAGCCGCGGACGGAGCGAATCTCGGAACTGGTAATGCTCGCGGCAGACGACGTGGCGCTGTCGAGCGCGATCCCGCGTCCGATGCGAGCCGCCACCGTCCCCGGTGGATTGACGTAGAAGCCGGCCACGCGCAGGTCCGCCCGCCGGGCATCGATCGCGGGTCCGGCGATCGTGTGGCGCAGCGCGAGATTCTTGATGACGACCGTCGCCGGCGTGTACGCCGTGATGCCCGCGGCGCCGCTATCGTGCGAGATGAGCGGCAAGAGCAGCGGGTTGTTCTGACCGCCGGCGACGAACGCCGAATCATCGCCCAGCAAGGTGACGCGGCGCGTGAGGGCGACGGTCTCTGCATAGGGTGACGAGCCCCGGCGGACCAACACCGTGTCGTCTACGTCAGCGGCGTTCACGCCATTGGCGATCCGCAAATACGGCCGCTTGAGCGTGCCGAACCGCGGCGCAATCGCGACCCCGTTGTCAACGATCAGTCGTGTCGGATTCGTGACGACGTCAATCACGGTGTCGGCCATGCCGCCGGCCTGGCCGATCACGAATGCGGAGCCGTAACCCGCGGCGGTTGCGACGCCGCCGGGCGATACGCTGACGGCGGCGGGGTTGGTGGACGACCAGGTGATCGTATACCCGGCGATCGGATTGCCGCGCGCGTTCCGAACCTGGCCCGTGTACGTCAATGATTGTCCGAGCGCGGTTAGGGTATCGCGGTCGTCGCTGAGCACGACCGATGCCGGGAGATTGAACACCCGGATTGCGATCGAATCCCGCAGTGTGTCTCCAGGTGCGATCGCGTACTTCGCGCGCACGACGGCTCGGCCGGTATCCCGGGCGACGACGAGTCCCCCGCCGTCGACGCTGCCCACTAACGGCGCATCGCTCGACCACTGCACCGAGGTCGAGGCGAGGGTGTCGCCCCGCGCGTTGAGGATCACCGCCGGAACCGGCAGCGAGTCCCAAATACTGGTGAGTGTGTCGGCAGCCCGGGTGATATCGAGAGACACCGGCGCGTTGGTCACCGTGACGATGCTCGTGTCCGCAACGCCGCCCGACACCGCGATGACACGCACCGTCCCCACGCCGACGGCCACCGCCACGGGCTGCGGCACCGTGTCGACGCGCGTGATGGCGGCATCGGATGCGCGCCACGTAATGACCGGGTTCTGAATCAGGTTGCCCCGGCTATTGCGGACCGTCGCGGACAAATGCAGCGTGTCCTTCAGGCTCGCCAACGTGGCGCTCGCCGGCTGGACCACGATGGAGGCGGGCAGATCGCCGACGGCAACGGTGGCAGTATCGCGCGCCGCGTCCATGACCGCCACGACGCGACCGCTCCCCACCCCCACCCCGGTAACGAGACCATTGCGGTCCGCGGTCGCGATCGTGGGATCGAGCGTCGCCCATCCGGGGCTCTTGTTCGGCACGGTCACCACGAAGCCGAGACTGTCCGTCGCGCTCGCGGTCAGGGAGACCTGATCACCCAGGGACACGATCGCCGGCACGGGATCGGGCCGAATCACGATTTGCGTCGCCCGCTGTTCGACGATCAGCGTCACCGTGTCGCGCAGTGTCCCGTTTTGTGCGAAAATCCGTGTCGTCCCATTGTCGACCGCGCGGACACGGCCCCCCGGGGTCACCGATGCAATCGTGGAGGCTTCACTGGCCCAGCTGATCGGCACCCCGCTCAGCGGATGGCCGCGCGCGTCGAGCCCGCTGACCACGACAGTGGATTCGGCCGTCAACGCACTCAAGACGAGCATGGACGGCGCCGCCTGCAACCGGGTGAGCCGCTGCGCGATGACGACGCTGCCAATGCCGGTGTCGTTGTCGACGAGCGCGCGCACGACCACTTGCCCATTGCGGCGCGCGACCAGCCGGCCCGGAGCCACGAAGGCCGCAACGGTGGTGTCGGAGGAGACCCACGCGGGCGCAATGCCGCCGATGGGCACGTTGTGCGCGTCGAACGCCGGCGCCGCCAGGACCAGCGTGTCGTCGATGCTGGTGAGGGTGTCGTTCGCGGGAACGACCGTCACGGCCCCGACCACGACGTCGAGGGCCACGGTCAACGTGGGTGGCTGGGGTAACAGCGGGCTTGTCAGCGCGGCGATGAGGTGGGTGCGTCCGCGGCGCCGCGCGACGAGCGAGTCGCCGAAGGCGGTGCGCGAAGCGACGAGCGTATCTTCGATCGTGAATCGGAAACGCGGCGCGGCCAGCGGCGCGCCGTCGATTTCGGCGGTGACGCCGAAGGCGACGGTATCACTCACCACGAGCACGGAGTCCCCGGTAAACCCGAGCACGACGGCGGCGGTCTTGGGGCCGGTAAGGGCATCTGACAAAGCGCAAGCGAACGCTGCTCCACAAAGGAGCAGCGCGATAACCGCGCGTCGCCACGTAGCTGGCCGCCTGGGCGCGACCGTACCGCTGGGGTGCATGCAGCCCCGTGCAAGGACGTGGGCGGCAGCCGTATCGCGGGGGGGGGCGCGAATCCCGTGGTCGGACGCCGGAACCAAAGAGGAACCATTAAAGATGCGAAGCGGGGACAATTGTAACGCAGTTCTGTCCCCTGGGAGGTGACAAATCGCACACGCGCGGGCGGGGCGCTCGCAGCATCGGCAGGTAACCCCCACTCAGGAGCCACTTTCCCTCGGTGGCTCACTAGCGCCGACACAAGCATAATAGACCGCTCAACCCCGCATCTCAGGAGTCGCCATGAAGAAGCCCACCTGGTCCCGCCGTGAATTCCTCGAGGCGAGTGCCGCTGCTGCCGGCGTCTCACTCGCGCCCTTCAAGTTTCGCGTCGTCGCGCCCAGCGACACCGTCCGCTTCGGGATGGTGGGCGTGGGCATGCAGGGCTCCGGACTGCTGGGTACCGCCAGCCAGCTGCCCGGCGTGACGTGCGCCGCCGCGGCGGACCTGTACGACGGCCGCCATACGTTGGCCAAGGAGATCACCCGGCCCGACCTTCCCACCACACGTGAGTATCGCAGGCTGCTCGACGACAAGACCATCGATTGCATCGTCGCCGCGGTGCCCGATCACTGGCATCGCCGGATGGTGGTGGAGGCGGTCAGCGCGGGGAAGGACATTTATATCGAGAAGCCGATGTCGCACACGGCGGCCGACGGTGTGGCGATGGTGGACGCGGTGAAGAAGAGCGGGCGCATCCTGCAGGTCGGCTCGCAGCGGGTCAGCTCGCAGATCTGCGCCAAGGCGAAAGAGATGGTCGCGCAGGGCATGCTCGGTGACCTGACGCTCGTCGAAGGATGGCTCGGCCGCAACGATCCGACGGGCGCGTGGGAGTATCCGCCGCCGCCCGACCTGTCGTTGCGCACGCTCGACTGGGATACCTGGCAGAACGACGTGCCGAAGCGCCCGCTCGATCCGAACATTTTTGCGCGCTGGCGCTGCTGGAAGGAGTATGGCACCGGTGTCGCCGGCGATCTCCTCGTCCACCTGATCAGCGGCATGCAGTTCATGCTCGGCATCAACGAGCCGCCGAAGCAGGCGGCCGCGGTGGGCGGGATCCGGCGCTGGAAGGATGGGCGCAACATGCCCGACGTGCACGCGACGATTTACTACTACGGCGACACCGATCTGCCCGTGTACATGCGGCTGAATCTCGGGACGGAGATGCCCGAGCAGTATCGCATCCAGGGATCGAAGGGCGTGCTCGAGGTGTCGGGCAATACATTGTCATTCTCGCCGCAGAACGGCACGGATTCGTGGCCGAGCTACTACACCGGCAGCTATCCGCGCGCGCTGCGGGACGCGTACCAAGCGCAATGGCACAAGGACAACGATCCGAAGGTCGGCCAGCCGGTCCAGCTATCGGAGACGGTGAGCTTCACGAGTCCCGACTTCGACGATACCAGGCCGCATCTGTGGACGTTCTTCGAAGCGGTGCGCACGCGGAAACCGGTCGTCGAGGACGTGGTGTTCGGGCACAACGCCGCGCTGGCGTGTCACATGGCGAACGAAGCGTACTTCCGGCGCACGACGGTGACGTGGGACGACGCGACGAAAACGATTAAGGGCTGACCGCGAAGCTCACCCAGGGGGTCCGCAGCGGCTCGGGCGCGTCGGAGGGCAGGATCCCCTGGGCGCGGTACTGCCCGGGTTCTCGCGGGACCCAGGTCTCGCGCCACTGCATCATCTCACCAGGTCTGAGCGTTCGGACCTGGAGAATGCTGGCGCCGACTCCTGTTTCGAGCCGGCGCCATACGATTGCTCCGTCCTCACGTTGGACGACGATGTCGAACACGATCGTGCGCCCGAGAAAATGGACTTCCGCTGGACGGCGGGAGGTATTGCGGAGCCGGAGCGTGAAGGGCGCGCGTCTGCCGACGCGCGCCCTTGCAGGCGCAGACAGCGTGAGCTCGAGCGTGGTCAGAACGTCGTAAGCGGCCCGAGCTCCTGCTCGATGTTCGCGATCGGGCTGTAGACGAACATCGTCCCCGTGGAGTTCCCTCCCCAGAGATCGCCGAGCAGCGTGGCGTTGCCGCCCGAGAGGGCGAACACATCCGAGCCCGAATCACCACCGCCCACACCCGCGTCCACGAACGTCTGGCACAGCTGCACGATGTTGGTGCCGGACACGCCGGTATTGACGCACGTGGCCGACACGACGCCTTGGGTCCAGCCCGTGGTGCGACCGATCTTGTTCACCACATCGCCCACGATGGCGCTGCCTTCCCCCCTGATCGCAATGGTGCCGGCGATCGTGATCGAGCCGTTGTTGGGTCCGCTCGTCGCCGCGATCCCGCCGAGCGTGAAGGGCACCCCTGCCGCGTAGGCGGCGCGCGACGCATCGCTGAAGCGGCACTTCCTCGCCTTGGGACACCCCGCGCCGCGGAAGTATTTCGGATCCGCCACTTCCGTCCCGATGAAGCTGTTGGCTGTGCTGGCGAGCGGCTGGTAGTACAGCGTGCCCTCGACACCACCCTGGCGATCGGTGCAGTGCGACGCCGTCACGAACGACGCCTGGCCGCCGCTCGTGGCATTGAAGCCGATCGAGCACAGGAAATTGCTGAAATTGATTTGGAGACCGGCGACGACGGCCCGAACCTGGTCGCGGAGCGTCGCCATGTACCGGATGGGCTCGGCATCGCGCACCGTCAACGCCTCGGCCGGGACGCCGAGCCGGGCCGCCAGGGCGCGGATGTTGGCGTGGGATGCGCCTGGCTCGACGCCGACGAGCACGCGATTCGCCGCCTCGTCGAGATCGACGAACACCACGCCGCCCTGCGCAAATGCTTCGTTCGATACCTGCTGGAACCACTTGTCGAGATCACCATAAGCAAAGCGTCCCGCGAGAACACGGATTCCCGCGGCACCGCGCGCGCGCGCAAAGCCACCCAGCAGCTGTTCCGCCAGGCCCTGCTGCCGCAGATCGGTGAGATAGACGGTGGGCACGCCATGATCGACGAAGAGGCCGCCGAAGCCCGGCAGCGCGCGGGTCAGCGAGGCCATGTCGGGCGCCTGCTGCGGCCGGATCAGCGATGTGGGCGCTGGTCCCGTGGTGGGGCCGGTGTCACTGCACGCCGCCACGGCGGCGAGAATGGCGAGTCCGGTGATGCGGACGGCTACGTGGTACAATCGCATACACCCTCCAAAGAAAGGGTCAACCTTCTGCGGACAACGTCACCTTTAACCCCTTCGCCTTGAGACTGGCAACCAGTCCAGTTTTCTCGACGGACCGCATGTAGGCCTCGTCGGGCTCGATCACCTTCTTTTCGACGAGCTCGAGGAGCGCGTCGTTCAGCGTCAGCATCCCCAGCTTCTTGCTGGTTTGAATGATCGAGGGAATCTGGAACGTCTTGCCCTCGCGGATCAGGTTCGCGATGGCCGGTGTGGTGAGCAGGATCTCGCGTGCCGCCACGCGACCCCCACCGGTCTTCTTGCACAGCGTCTGCGAAATCACGCCCTTCAGCGATTCCGATAGCATTACCCGGATCTGCGCCTGACGATCCGCGGGAAACTGATCGATGATGCGGTCCACGGTCGACGCGGCCGTGGTGGTGTGGAGCGTGCCGAAGACGAGATGCCCGGTTTCGGCCGTCTCGATCGCGATGGCGATCGTCTCGAGATCCCGCATCTCGCCGACCAGCACGATGTCGGGGTCCTCACGCAGCGCGGCCCGCAACGCACTCTTGAAGCTCTCGGTGTGCACGTGCACCTGCCGCTGCGTGATCAGGCACTTCTTGTTCTCGTGCACGAACTCGATCGGGTCTTCGATCGTGATGATGTGATCGGTGCGGGTCCGATTGACGAGGTCGATGAGCGCACACAGCGTCGTCGATTTTCCGGAGCCGGTCGGACCGGTCACGAGCACGAGGCCCTTCGTCAGGTAGCACAGCTTCTGCACCTCGTCGGTCAACCCCATCTCTTCGACGGTCACCACCTTGGCGGGAATGACGCGGAACACGGCGATCGGCCCCTTGCGGTCGCGCGCCGCATTCACGCGGAAGCGGGCAAGGCCGGAGATCTCGTAGGCGAAATCGGTATCACCCGTCTCTTTCCATTCGCCGCGATTGCGCTCCGGCATGATCGACAGCACGAGCAGCTCGAGATCGTTCACGCTGAGCGCCGCGTCCGCCCCCCCCCCGGGCTGGCGCTTGATCACGCCGTGCGTCCGGAACAGCGGCGGCTCGCCCACCCGCAGGTGCAAGTCCGAGCTGCCTGAGCTGACGAGCGCCCGCAGCAGCTTGCCGAGCTTCTGCTCGGCGGCCTCGTACTGCGACGACGCGAATTCGCCGGGGAGCGCGTTCGGCGCCGCCGGCATTTCGGGCGCGGGACCTTCCACCATCGGTGCGGCGGCGATGACGGATGCCCGAGGAGCCTTGCCTGGCGCGGCTGGTTTTGCTGCCGGCTGCGCCGGACGCACCGCAGGAGTATCGGCCCGCGCGGCGGCGGAGGCCGGAACTACAGGCACCGCTTGCTCTTGCGAGGCCCGCCGGACTGCGGAGATCACGGCGGTCAGCCGCCCGCCCTCCGGCACGATCCTCACGCGCACCAAGCCGTTCGCGCCCGCGTAATCGAACTCGGTCTCCGCCTGCTGGTCGATCTTGTCCGCCGCTTCGGGCGGCGCGACTTCGACCATCAGCGCGTAGATGTGCTGGTCGGTGAGCGGCTGCTTGGAGACTTTGCGCGGCTTGCCGTCTTTGACCAGCGTGACCGGCTCGTCGGGCAGCAGGTACAACTGGTCTGCGCGCTCGCGCAACATCACGTCGACGAAGGGATCAAGCCGTGCCGGCATGCATCAGTCCTCAGGGCGCGCGTACAGCACGTGCGCGCGGTTCACGAGGTGGACTTCATCGGCGGTCGCGATGGCGAAGAACGGCTCGGGCGACGCGTTGAGGTAGTCGAGCAGCCGCGAGTGATGCTGCGGCAGCTCGAGGGTCGCCCAGCCGCTCAGCTTGGAGCCGTCCGCCAGCGTCACCTCCAGGCTGGCCTGTTTGGCCGCCGAGAGCCGCGTCGCATCCTCGGGTTCGGTCCGCGGCACGCTCAATGTTACCGTGCGCGCCTTGGCTACCAGCAGAACACCTCCGCCGTTGCCCTGGGGGCGAAACGGGAAGAAGCCCTCGGGACGGTTCAACATGTCGAGCGGCGTCTCGCGGCCGGCGTGCTGCGGGACGCGCTCCATGACGTAGATCTCGCCCCCGCGCTTGCCGCCGCTCGTCTGTAATAGCGTCGCCCGAATAGCGACGCGTGGCATCGAAAAGCCGGTCACCGATTCCTGCATTGCACCGAGACCGGCGCCCGATTGCCGCACGCAATGGTCTCGTTCATGCCGCGCACGAGGGGGCCGCAGGCCGTGTTGTGCGCCGTCTCGGTGGCCTCGGCGGCCGTCCTGCCGGCGGCGGTGGCGCAGTTGGACCCGCCGTTGAATTCCACGCACACCCGGCATTCTTGGGTCGCGTGGGCGGTGGACATATAGAAGAAGAGCGCGATGACCAGCGCTACGATCGCCAGAGTGATCAAAGTTGACCGCTTCATGTCCCGTTTTCCCGGTGAGCCGACAAGCTGTCGCGGATGAGGAATTCGCGCCAGAGGCAGCCGGCCTGTAACGTGTAGGGAATGACTGGCATCGTCCGCATCTTCA
Source organism: Gemmatimonadales bacterium (assembly GCA_035637435.1). Lineage (GTDB taxonomy): Bacteria > Gemmatimonadota > Gemmatimonadetes > Gemmatimonadales > GWC2-71-9 > 20CM-2-65-7. The sequence continues at coordinate 2,378 of DASPXD010000049.1, read as the reverse complement.
TGCTCACGTGCGCGCTGCTGGCGCTGGTATTGATCTTCGTCGCGGGGTCCGCCTGGCGCCAACGCCGCCGCCTCAGCTCCCTGGTCGGCTTTCTCGCCGCCGCCCTGTGCCTCTCGGTCGGCGCGCTGTGCGCCACGATCTCGGTCGGGATTCGCGGCTATCGCGAGCTCACGGCGGAAGTCGTGGCGGCGACGATCGTCACGGAGCCGATCGCGCCCCAGCGATTCCGCGCCACGGTGACGCTGCCCGACCGCAGCGTCCACATGTTCGATCTCGCCGGCGACGCCATTTACGTCGATGCCCACATCCTGAAGTGGCGCCCGCTCGCGAATCTCGTCGGCCTGCACACCGCCTATGAGCTCGATCGCATCGCGGGCCGCTACCAGAAGCTGGCGGACGAGCAGGCGCGGGAGCGCACGGTGTATTCGCTCGCTACCGACAAGCCCTTCGACACGTTTGATCTCGCGCGCCGCTATTGGGTGCTGCGGCCGTTCGTCGACGCGCAGTACGGCTCGGCGACGTTCATCAACGCAACGGCGGCCGGCAGCCAACGGGACGCCAGGCAGGTGACCTACGAAGTTCGCGTCTCGACCACCGGACTCCTGGTACGCGCGGCGCGGCCAAGGTAAGCTTCTCGCCGTGGCGGACAAGAAACCCAGACCTAATTACTCCAACGCTTGGCGCGAAGCGCGGGCGCTGATCTGGCAGCATCGCAGCCGGCTCGCCATCGGTCTCGGGTTGATGCTGGTCAGCCGGCTCGCGGGGCTCGTCTTGCCGTGGTCGTCCCGCTACATCATCGATCAGGTCGTCGGGCAGAGACGCGCGGACCTGCTGGGCATCATTGCGGCAGCGGTCGGCGCCGCGGCCGTCGTCCAGGCGGTGACCTCGTTCGGGTTGTCGCAGATTCTCGGCGTCGCGGCCCAACGCGCCATCACCGACATGCGCAAATCCATCCAGTCGTTCGTGTTGCACTTGCCGGTCTCGTATTTCGATTCGACCAAGACCGGCATCCTGATCTCGCGGATCATGACGGATGCGGAGGGCATTCGCAACCTGGTCGGCACGGGGCTGGTGCAGCTGCTCGGGGGGCTGGTCACGGCGAGTATCGCGCTGGGCGTGCTCTTCTGGCTGAATTGGAAGCTCACGGCGATCTCGATTCTCGTGCTGGCGCTGTTCGGCGGCGGGATGGCGTACGCGTTCGCCAAGCTGCGCCCCCTGTTCCGCGAGCGCGGCAAGCTCAACGCCGAGGTGACCGGTCGTCTCGCGGAAACGCTGGGTGGCATTCGGATCGTGAAGGCGTACCGGTCGGAGCGCGGCGAGCGGCTCGTGTTCGCGCGCGGCGCGCACAGCCTGTTCCGCAACATCGCCACGACGATGACGGGCGTCTCCGGTGTCGGCGCGTTTGCGCAGCTCGTCATCGGCGCGATTTCGCTGGTCATGATTCTCGTCGGCGGGCGGGCGGTCCTCTCGCAGGCGATGACGCTGGGGCAGTTCGTCCAGTACGTCTTCTTCGTGGGTCTCGTCGCGCTGCCGCTGATCAACATCGCGTCGATCGGCACGCAGATCACCGAAGCGTTCGCGGGACTCGACCGCATCTACGAGCTGCGCCGCATGACGACCGAAGACGCCGAAGATGCGCAGCGCGCGCCGCTGGGTCCGGTGCGAGGCGACGTCGCCTTCGAGCACGTGATTTTTGCGTACAAACCGGGCGTTCCCGTGCTCAAGGACGTGTCGTTTCGGGCGCGCGCCGGCTCGACGACGGCGCTGGTGGGCTCGTCGGGATCCGGCAAGAGCACGCTCATCGGGCTGGTCCTCGCCTTCAATCGGCCCGAGAAGGGCAGGGTGCTGGTCGACGGGCGCGATCTCGGCACCGTGCCGCTGGCGGACTACCGCACACAGCTGGGCGTGGTGCTGCAGGACAACTTCCTGTTCGACGGCACGATCGCCGAGAATATCGCCTTCGCGCGCCCGCACGCGACGCGGCAGGAGATCGAGGCCGTCGCCCGCATCGCGCACTGCGACGAGTTCGTCGAGCAGTTCGACGAGCAGTACGACACGGTGGTGGGCGAGCGCGGCGTGAAGCTCTCGGGCGGCCAGCGGCAGCGCATCTCGATCGCCCGGGCGATTCTCGCCGATCCCCGCATTCTGGTGCTCGATGAGGCGACGTCGAGCCTCGATTCGGAGAGCGAAGCCAAGATCCAGGACGGCTTGCGCGCGCTACGGCGCGGCCGGACGACGTTCGTGATCGCTCACCGGCTCTCGACGATCCGGAGCGCGGATCAGATTCTGGTGCTGGAGGGTGGGGAGATCGTGGAGCGGGGAACGCACGAGGAACTGCTGGCGGCGAGTGGGCGGTACCGGCAGCTGTATGACAAGCA
>DASPXD010000048.1:0-20662 GCA_035637435.1 Gemmatimonadales bacterium | reverse complement strand
AAACTGTTCGGCGTCCCGCGCGACGCGCTCGCCGATGTGCGCAATTCCAGCGGCGATTTCGGGACGGCGGCCGCGGAGCATTTCGGGACCGAGCTTCCCATCACCGGCGTGGCGGGGGACCAGCAAGCGGCGTTGTACGGTCAGGGCTGCTGGCAGCCGGGCCAGGCGAAGAACACCTACGGCACAGGCGCGTTTCTGCTCCTCAATACGGGAAAGCGTCGCGCCAACTCCAAGCGCGGCCTGTTGACGACACTGGGGTGCGACGCGCGCGGTGAACCGGTGTTCGCGCTCGAAGGGAGCGTCTTCATCGCCGGCGCGGCGATGCAGTGGCTGCGAGACGGCCTCGGCATCATCACCCGTGCGGCCGAATCGGAGCCGCTGGCAAAAAGCGTCGAGGACACGGGTGGCGTGTACTTCGTGCCGGCGTTTGTCGGGTTGGGCGCGCCGCATTGGGAGCCGAATGCCCGCGGCACCATCGTCGGCCTCACGCGCGGGAGCAGCCGCGCCCATCTCGTCCGCGCCGCGCTCGAGGCGATGGCCTTCAGTACCAAGGACGTGCTCGACGCCATGCTGGCCGACGCCAAGTTGAAGCTCGCGAGTCTCCTCGTCGACGGCGGCGCGGCCGCGAACGACTGGCTGATGCAGTTCCAGGCGGACGTCCTGGGTGTGACCGTGGCTCGGCCGGATCTCGTTGAGACGACCGCCCTCGGCGCCGCGGGACTCGCCGGGTTGGGCGCGGGACTCTGGAAGTCGTCGGGCGATTTCCTCGCCGGCCGCATGTTCACACGCTTTACGCCGAGCGCCCACCGTCGCGCCGTGCAGGCACGCGCGACGGAGTGGCACCGCGCGGTGGAGACGGCGCTGCATTGGGCTGAGTGAGTGCTATAATTGAGATATGACAGCAGGCACGAAGTTCGCTCTGGGTGCGGTGCTGATCGTCGGCTCGGTCGGCTATCTGATGGCGTCGGGCATCAAGCAGACGGGACAGTATTTCCTCACACCCAGCGAGCTGGCGCAACGTGTCTCGGCCGATCCGTCGTTCTACGACCTCGGGCTGAAAGTCGGCGCCCGCGTCGTCCGCGGCACAGTCGCCAAGGATGTCGCGACGCAGACCATGAGTTTTCAAGTCACCGATGGCACGGTCAACTACCCCGTCGTGTACAAAGGCCTTCCGCCCGATACCTTCACCGACTCCGTTGAAGTCGTCGTCGAAGGACGACTGCAACGCGATGGCGTGATTCACGCGACCAACGTGCTGGCGAAGTGCGGGTCGCGCTACGAAGCCGTTCCCAAGGCGTAAATGACGTTGCTCGGGTCTCTCTCCCTCTGGCTCGCCTTTCTGGTGGGCCTGTGGGGAGCGATCACCGGATTCGCCGGCGGGGCACAGCAGCGCCCCGACCTGCAGCAAAGCGCCCGCAACGCCACGTTCGCGCTGTTCGCCGCGCTCGCGGTGGCGGTGATCTCGCTCGAGATCGCCATCTTCCGGCACGATTTCAGCGTCCAGTACGTCGCGTCGCGCACCAGCCGCAATCTGCCGACCTTCTATCTCTGGTCCGCGCTCTATTCCGGACAGGAAGGCAGCCTGCTGTTTTGGGCGGCCGTCCTCAGCCTGTTCGGAGTCCTGACGCAGCTGCTCACGAGCCGGCGCCATCGCATGTACCTGCCGTACGTCGCCGCCGTCACGTGCCTGGTCGCCACGTTTTTCGTGAGTGTGATGCTGTTCGCGGCCAATCCCTTCCAGCGGCTGCCGTTCACGCCGCTGGACGGCTCGGGCATGAACCCGCAGCTGCAGAATCCCGGGATGGTGTTCCACCCGCCGATGCTCTACCTCGGCTACATCTCGATCACGATTCCCTTTGCGTTCGCGATCGCGGCGTTGCTGACGAAGAAGCTCGACGCCGAGTGGTTGGTGGCGGTGCGGAAATGGACGCTCGTGTCGTGGCTTTTTCTCAGCGTCGGGCTGCTCATCGGGATGTGGTGGGCCTACGTGGAGCTGGGATGGGGCGGGTACTGGGCCTGGGACCCGGTCGAAAACGCCGCGCTGCTGCCGTGGCTCGTCATGACCGCCTTCCTGCATTCGGTGATGATTCAGGAAAAGCGCGGCATGCTGAAGAAGTGGAATCTGGCGCTGATCATCGGCGCCTGGGTGCTATCGATCTTCGGCACGTTCCTGACCCGCTCGGGCGTCATCTCGAGCGTGCACTCCTTCACGCAGTCGCCGGTCGGTTACTTCTTCCTCGCGTTCCTGGTGGTGGCCGCGATCGCCAGCTTCACGCTGTACGCCACGCGATTGCCGTTGCTCGAGGCCGAGGCCACGCTCGAATCGATGGTGAGTCGCGAGGCCGGGTTCCTCTTCAATAACCTGCTGCTGATCGGGATCGCGTTCTCGGTGCTGTGGGGCACCTTGTTCCCGATTCTCTCCGAGGCGGTGCGCGGCACCAAGATCACGGTCGGTCCGCCCTTCTTCAATCAGGTGAACATTCCGCTCGGGCTCGCGCTGCTGGCGATGACGGGTGTCGGTCCGCTCATCGCCTGGCGCCGGGCGTCGCTCTCGAATCTGCGACGGCAATTTGCCGTCCCGACCACGAGCGGCGTGTTCGTCTTGCTCATCCTGCTGGTCGCCGGCATGCGCGATATCGGCGCCCTCATGGCGTTCAGCATCGGCGGGTTCGTGCTGGGGACTGTCGTGCAGGAGTTCGCGCGCGGCGCGCGCGCCCGCCACCGCCAGTACGGCGAGCCCATTGCCGTCGCGCTGGTGCAGCTGCTGTCGCGCAATCGCCGGCGCTACGGCGGCTACATCGTCCACGTGGCGATCGTGCTGCTGTTCGTCGCGTTCGCCGGCATGGCCTTCAAGACGGAGACACAGGCGACGCTCCGGCCGGGCGAAACGGCCACGCTGCAGGGTTCCGATGGCCACATGTACTCGTTCACGCACCTCGGGATCTCGCAATACAACGCGCTCAATCGCCAGGTCACGGCCGCCCTCGTCGAGGTGCAGCGCGACGGGAAGCCGATCGGACGGCTTCGCACCGAGAAGCGTCAGCACGTCGACGGCCTCGGCCGACCGACGTTCGAACCGTCCACGGAGGTCGGCATCATGAGCGGGCTGCGCGTGGATCTGTACGTCGTCCTCGCCGGTCTCGTGAATGGCACAGAGCAAGCGGTGTTTCGCTTTACCATCAACCCACTCGTCTGGTGGGTGTGGTTCGGTGGATTGGTGCTCGTGATCGGAGGGCTGATTGTGCTGTGGCCGGGCGGCGTCGTCGTGGCCGTGAAAGGATCGAAGGCGACGCCGGCGCAAGCCGGTTACGCGGTGAAATTGGAGGCTGAACGGTGACCGCGCACGTCAGCCGTCGAGGTTTCTTCGCCCTGGCGGCAGCCGCCGCCGGCGCCGTCATTCAGGACACGGTGCGGGCTGGGCGCGTCTACGATCCGGAGCGGGCCGGCCACCCGCGGGAGCCCATCACCGCAGCCGACAACGATGCCGGCATTCAGGCGGTCGAAAAGAAACTGCGCTGCACCTGCGGCTGCGGGTTGGACATTTACACGTGCCGCACCACCGACTTCACGTGCACCTACAGTCCTGCCCTCCACAAAGACGTGCTTCGGCTCGCGGGGCAGGGAAAGAACGCGCAGGAGATCGTCGACGCGTTCGTGAAGCAGTACGGTGAGGCGGCCCTGATGGCGCCGCCGAAACGCGGCTTCAACCTCGCCGGCTACTTCGTCCCGTCGATCGTGATCGTCATCGCGGGCGCGTTTCTCGTGCGCGCCATCCGGCGCTGGACGCGGGAGGCGCAAGCTGCGGCGCCGGCCGGTCCGACGTTGCCGCCCGACGCCACGCCCGCCGAGCTGGAGCGGTTGCGCCGCGAGCTCGACCGGCTTCCCGGCTAACCGCGTCTCCTCCCCATGCTCGAGCTGATTCTCGGAATCCTGCTTGCCGCGGGGGCGACGTACTTCGTGTTGCGTCCGATTTTGCGGCCACCGCTGGAGTCAGCGGGAAGTGAGCCGGCCGGCGACGAAGGCGAAGACCCCGCCGATGACATGAGTCCGCAAACGGTCGCGCTCCGTGCGCTCAAGGAGATCGAGTTCGATCGCGCGACCGGCAAACTCTCCGACACGGATTATGAGCAGCTCAAAGCGAAGTACACACAAGAAGCCCTTACCGCGATGCGCGGTGAACCTCGGCTGACCCCGGGCGCAAGCCCGGGGATCACCAAAGCCAGCCCCGTAGCGGCTTGTCCGGAACACGGGGCACGACCGGAGCCCGACGCCGTGTTTTGCTCGGAATGCGGAAAGCGGTTGGGGTCGGCGCCCGGCTACTGCGCGCGCTGCGGCTCGGCACTCGAAGACGATGCCCGCTACTGCAACCGCTGTGGAGCCCGCGTCGCCGCCTGACTCTTGCATTTTCGAGTCCCGTTTCCTATCAGTCTGCATCCCTGAACTCTGGAGCGCGTCGTGAACCGATGGGTTTCGCGGGTGCTGGTGGTGCTGTTGCTGATCGCGTTGACGGCCTCCACCGCGGATGCGCAGCGCCGCACTCGCCGCCGCGCGATCGTCAATTCCGGCCCCTCGTATGGCGCACACCTCGGCTAGAACTTCGACGTGGACGATCTGCTCATCGGGGCACAGTTGACCTGGCCGTTCACGCCTGACCTCGCGCTCTATCCGTCGTTCGACTACTACTTCGAGAGCGGCGGGTCGCTGTGGTCGCTGAACGTTGACCTGAAGTATCGGCCGCCGACGCGCTACGGCGCGTGGTATGTCGGTGGTGGCCTCAACTGGTCGCATGCCAGCAACGGCGGCGTCAGCGGCAGCGACACGAACCTCAATCTGCTGACGGGACTCGAGGGACGCCGCGGCCGGACGCGGCCCTACGTCGAGGGCAAATTCATCCTCGGCAACGGCAGCTCGTTCCAGATTGTCGGGGGCGTCAGCTGGCGCTAGCCTAGAACTCGAAGCTCTCCATTTTTCGCAGCGCCAGCCGCAACGGAACAATCGTGGCCGCCGTGCACAGCGCGGCGGCCAGGATGAACCAGCCGATCATCGCGGGCGTGATCCCGATCGCCTGACCCTCCCACGCCGCGCGGACGTACGTCGTCACCGCGCTCGCCAGCGATCCGAGGACCGCGGCGAGCAACGCGATCGTCGCCATCATGAAGACCAGCCCGCCGAATGACGTGGGGATCTGTGCCGCGTTCTCGGTCTCGAATTGCGGGTAGAGCGCCCCGAACGCCAGTGCCATCGCGCCGATGGCCAGGGTGAGCGCCGCCATCGTCGCGAGACTCAGGATCATCATGAAGGCCGGGACCTCGAGCAACGCGTTCGTCAGGCCGGTGAGGAGCATTCCCAGGACCAACAGCGGGACCGTGCCGACCCAGTACTTCGACCACAGGAGCGCGCGCAGGTCGAGGGGCGAGGATCGCAGCAGCCACATCTGCCGGCCTTCGAGCGACACCGCGGGAAAAATGAAGCGCGCCGCAATGGACGCGAGGACGAAGCCGGCAAGCCCGAGATTCAGGAACGACACGAGATTCACGTAGAAGAATCCCACGGGCTCCCCGCGATGCAGCGGCAACGCCTGAATATTGAAGAGATAGACCACGACGAGCACGGCGAGCAGGATCAGCTGGCTCCACTGTGTCGTGTCGCGGAAGAACAGCTTGATGTCCTTGAGGACGAATTCCCGTTTCGCGACCGGCAGCCAGCCGAGCAACGAGCCGACGGTCCAGCGCCACCACGAGCCGCGGATGAATCGCTCGGCGCCTTCCTGGGCTTTCGTGAAGCCCGGCGCATACAGCGCGCGGTGCAGCAGCGCGCCCAGCGTGACGAACGCCGCGGCGGTGCTCCACAGCAGCGCGAGCGGCAGCGGGTCGATCTCGTTGCGCAGGTAGCCCATGATCGCCTGCGCGGCCCATTCGCTGGGCAGGAACGGCGATGTCGGGCCACGCAGCAGGATGACGAAGTCGAGCAGGTTGCGGAACCCTTCCGGCCGGGCGAGCTGCTCCGGGCGAATCACGCGAAACAGGAGAATGACGCCACCCGCGGCGCCGAGGGCGACGATCGAGAGCAAATCGCGCGTGCGTCGCGCGGGAAAAATGTTCACCAGCACGAGCGTGATTGCGCTGCCGAGCACCGCGGGAAGAATCAGCATGGGTACGATGGAGAGCACCGCGTACAGCGCGAACAGCACGCCGCCCTTGTAGACGACGCCGTAGGCCGTGAGGATCGGCACCGCCATCAGCGCCACCATCCACGACGAATGCAGCAGCGTCTCGCCGAGTTTCGCGAGATAGAGGCGCAGCCAGTCCACCGGAGCCGACACGAGCAAATCGAGATCCTTGGCGAGGAAGAAGCTCGACAGCGCGGTGATGACGTTCGACAGCACCAGAATCGAGATGAAGGACAGCAGGATGAGCCCCAGCATTTTTCCGGGGATGAGGGGACCCAGCTCTTCGACGCTCCGCAGACTCCGGAGGATGCGGTACAGCACGCCGAACACCCCCGCCCAGAATGCTCCGCCGACCAGCACCAGGATGATGAGCTTCCCGGTGCCGCCCTTCGCGCGCTCCTCACGCAGCCGTTGCAGCGCCGTGCGCCACTTCGGCTGGAGTACGTGCGCGAGCGACGGCTGCTTCATCGTCCGAGCACCTCGGCCAGCTCGCGGATCTGGGCCCCGCCGGTCAGCTTCAGGAACAGCTCTTCGAGGCTCGCGTCGCCCGCCTGGTGCTGGCGCCGCACGTCGCTCACGGTTCCGGCGGCGACGACCTTGCCGTGCTGAATGATGGCAATCTGGTCGCACATCGCTTCCGCCACCTCGAGCGTGTGCGTGCTCATCAGGACGGTCCCGCCCCGGCCCACGAACTGCCGGAAGATGTCCTTCAGGAGTCGCGCCGCTTTGGGGTCGAGGCCCACCATCGGCTCGTCGACCACGATGCACTCGGGGCGATGAATCAAGGCGCTCGAGATGATCAGCTTCTGGCGCATGCCGTGGCTGTACGCCTCGACCAGCTCGTCCTTCCAGCTCGTCAGCTCGAATACCTCCAGCAACTCGGCGATGCGCCGCTCGACGGCGTCGCCTTCCTGCCCGTACAAGCCGGCCACGAACCGCAGGAATTCCGCCCCGGTGAGCTTGTCGTACACGAACGGCCGGTCGGGAATGAAGCCGAGCCGCATCTTGGCGGACAGCGGATTGGTATGCACGTCGTCGCCGCCCAGCAGCACGCGTCCCTGCGTGGGACGGAGGATGCCGGCGATCATCCGCAGCGTCGTGGTCTTCCCGGCGCCATTGGGCCCGAGGCAGCCGTACAGGACGCCGCGGGGGACGTGCAGGCTGATGTCGTCGACCGCGACAAAGCTGCCGTAGAGCTTCGTGAGGTTTTCCAGGCGGATCATAGCACCTCGAGCGTGAGCCGGCCGATGAGCGGGACGAGCTCGACCTGCCGTGCCAGTCCGCCCGCGGCAATCCGGAGATGTGCCGCGTCGGCGGGGAATTGGTCGAACGTGGGGTCGACCGCAATCCAGTCGTTCAGGTAGATCTCCGCCCACGCATGGTAGTAAAAGCGCCCGTTCAGATAGAGCAGCCCCGACACCGTCCGCGCCGGCAACCCCGTCGAGCGCGCCAGCGCCACGTACAACGTCGTCGCTTCGTTGCAATCACCCTGGCGCGTCTCGAGGACTTTGACGGCGCTGGGCGCGCTGCCGGGCGACGGCATGGACCGGCGCAGCGAGCGGCGTACCCAGTGCGTCAGCAGCTCGGCGACGGCCGCGGGGCTGCGCTCGCGCCCGATGATCTGCCGCGCCTGCGCGGCGATCCTCGGATCGTGGCTCTGGATCAGCGGTTCGGGTGCGAGCCAGCGCGCCAGCGCCGTGTCCCGCGAGGGCAGCCGGTAGGGCGCCGCATGCGCGGCGAGCGCGCCCGGCTGAACGATCTCGAGGCTGTCGCGGCCGTTCCTGCGCAGCGACAGGCGCTGGCGCGGCGTGGGGTCGCCGGCCACGCCGGCGGCCAACGCCGTCAGCGGCACGATCTCGCCCGGTCGGGGCGCGGCGCTGCTGCGCGCGACGCGGGCGGTATCGCGATGTTTGAAGTTCTCGTAGACGACCTCGAACGCCGCCCGCTCCATCGCGAATCCCTGATTGTCCGCGCCATCCGTGGAAGCAAGCACCACGCGTCCCTGCGCATCGATCCAGCTGCTCGCCGGAATTCCATTTGCGTCTTGATCTATGCGGAAGGCGCGCACCGTATCGAAGTGTTCCGGCACCCACGTCATCGTCGTCGAGTCGAGGTCGGCGCTGTCGGACACGACGAGCGTCGATTCCGCGGCAACCCGGGCGGTGACGTCCCGGCCCGTCAGCAGCAGGGGGTCGAACAACCGCGCGGTATAGGAGCGTCCCGAGCGCAGCTCACCGCCGAAGGCGAGCCGCAGCGGTAACAACGTCGGCAGGGTGATCGGGCCTCGCAGCGGGATCCGCGTCATCTGGGAGTCGCCGGCGGAGACGATGGCGATCGATAACACCGTATCACCGAGCACGCGGCCGTGCGCCGCGAATTCGCCGAGATCACCATCGAACGTGGCTTCGACGCTTTGCAAGCGCAGCGCCCGCGACAACATCGTAATGCTGCGCGCCGTGGTGCGATGCAGCGCGCCCAGCGCCGCCACATCGAGCACGAACACGTTCTCGACCCGTATGGCATCCGGGAGGGTGTCGATGGTCGTCGAGGCATAGCCGACCTGCTGGCCACCGACCGCGAGCCGATAGAACATCCCGCCCGGCGCCACCGCCATCGCCGCCTCGGCGAGCCGCGCGCCCGTGGAACGGAACACCTCGCGCTTCACGAGCCAGCCCAGGGACAGCGCCCAGAGCGCGAGGACCGCGATGACCCAGCGGCGCCGGCTCAGGAGACCGCCCGATGCAGCGCCGCCTCGAACACCAGCTGATCCTCGGGCCGCTCCACGATGAACGACACGTTTTCGGGAAACTGGGCGCCGCCGCGATGCGCGTGCAGCACCGTCGCCATGATCTCGGCGGAATCCTCGAGCGTCAGGTTGCCCGCGCCCGTGCCGAGCGGCGGCGTGCTGAGGTGCGCGAACTGCCACTCCTGCGCCTGATGCAGCGTCGACAGCCAGGCGCGGGCGACGTTGCCGCGCGTCACCGGCTCCGTCTCGCTGCGGATGACCGCGTGGATGACGAACTCCGCCGGCAAATCGCCGCCGCCGGCCGTGACGACGGCCGCGCCCACCGCCAGCTCGCGGCTCAGACGGATGCGGTTCTGGAATTCCCGGCCGCCCAGGGTTTCCAGACGGCGCAGCGCGGCAGCGGTGGGATCGAGGCGAGTGGTGGCGGGACGGACGACGGCATCAGCGGCGAACGACGCGAGATCGTCCACGACTACGCGAATCACCTCCCGGTCATTTCCCGGGAGCGGCGGTACATCGCCGTGGCCTCGTCGGGTCGGTTCAGGCGGTCGAGGACCTTGCCGATCCCGTACAGCGCTTTGGGATTCGCCGGCTGCAGCTCGACGGCTCGTTCGTAGGCCGCCAGCGCGCCCGTGAGATCGTCCATGTGATTGAGCGCTTCGCCCAGGTAGTACCAGGCCGCCGCCCGGCCCGGCTCGACCTCGGCGGCGCGTTTCAGCTGATCGATGCCTTCGCGCCACATGCCGCGGCGCGTCAGCACGATGCCCAGATTGAACAGCGCCTCGACGTTCGCCGGCTCGGCGCGCAGCACGCGCTGCAGGTCACGCTGCGCGGCGGCGTAGCGCACCGTCGCGCCGAGGATCGCGGCGCGGTTGAGCAACAGCGCCACGTTGTCGGGCTCGGTCTCGAGGGCGCGATCCAGCTCCGCCAGCGCGCCGTCCCGATCGCCGCGGGCGTCGAGGATCAACGCCAGATTGTTGCGCGCTTTCACGTGCTTCGGATCACGCGCCAGGAGATCGCGATAGGACGCCGCCGCGCGATCGACCTCGCCTCGCTCGCTGGCTTCGCGGGCCGCGACATACAACGGATCGTCGGGGGGGGGCGCCGCCGGAGCCGGCGGCTCCGGCGCAGCAGTCGTCGAGGAGGGTGGAGGTGGTGGGGACGCTGGAAGAGGGGCTGGCGGTTCCAGCTCGCCGTCATCCAGCTTCGCAGTGGTCGCCTGAGGTCCAGGAGTCGCTACACCTTGCGCGACGCGCAACGGCGGCGGCTGGTTGTCGCGGGTCACGTCGGTGGGCGACGCAATCGCGCCTGTCTGCGTGAGCGATTCGGCCTCCTCGATCAACTCGGCGGCTACGCGTGCACGCTCTTGCGAGGTTTGCCAGCGGCGCTCGCGCCGCGGGCCAGGGGGAGGGGGGGGGCCACCGCGGTTCATGTCGAGACCTGCGCGTTCAGGGTCATGGGGGATGCTAACGTAGGAAACAGATGCGAGATAGGCAAGGCTCGGACGCTCGAGAGTTGACCGAAATACGTTGCACTATCTAGCCTACAGTTCTATGTCTGGTGACGCCCTGATCGTCCGCGGAGCACGCGAACACAACCTCAAAAACATCGACGTCGAGTTGCCCCGTAACGCCCTCGTGGTCATCACGGGATTGTCGGGCTCGGGCAAATCGTCGCTGGCGTTCGACACGATCTACGCCGAAGGGCAGCGGCGTTATGTGGAATCGCTGTCCGCGTACGCGCGCCAGTTTCTCGGCCTCATGGACAAGCCCGACGTCGATGCGATCGAAGGGCTGTCTCCCGCGATTTCGATCGAGCAGAAGACGGCCGGCGCCAATCCCCGTTCCACCGTCGGCACGATCACCGAGGTCTACGACTACCTCCGCCTGCTGTGGGCCCGCACCGGTACGCCGCATTGCCCCAACGATGGTAGCCCGGTGGAGCGCCAGTCCGCGTCGCAGATCACCGACCTGGTGCTCGCGTGGCCGGAAGGCATCAAGATCGAAGTCCTGGCGCCGCTGGTGCGGGGGCGCAAAGGCGAATTCCGCGACGTGTTCGAGGCGATGCGCAAGCAGGGCTTCGTGCGCGCACGGATCAACGGCGAAACGTACGACCTCGCGGACGTCCCCAAACTCAATCGCCGCCAGAACCACGACATCGCCGTCGTTGTGGACCGGCTCGTGGTGCGGGCCGCCGACCGGGGGCGGCTCGCGGATTCGATCGAGACCGCATTGAAGGCGGCCGAGGGGGTGGTGGAAGTCGTGCGCCAGACCGGCAGCCCGCGGTCCCGCCTCTTTTCCGAACGCTACGCCTGTCCCCAGTGCGGATTGTCGCTCCCGGAGCTCGAGCCGCGGCAGTTTTCGTTCAACTCCCCGTATGGGGCCTGCCCCGATTGCTCCGGACTTGGCACCCGCCGCGAGGTCAATGCCGACCTCGTGCTCGGGGACCACAGTCTTTCGATTCTCGAGGGTGTCGTGCTGCCGTGGGGTGAGCCGAGCGGATACCTGAGGAAGGTGGTGCTCCCGGCGCTGGCAAAGACCTACAAGTTCGAGCTCGACACTCCGTGGCAGGATCTCCCGCCCGCGGTCCAAAAGACCTTGCTCAGAGGCGCGCCCGGCAAAACGATCACCTATCAGTACGACAGCGAGCGGTGGCACGGGTCCTATGAGTCGGGATGGAAAGGCGTTCTGGACCACGTCGAGAAGCGGTATCGCGAGACGGCATCCGACGCCGTGCGCGAGCAACTCGAGCAGTACATGGTCGAGCAGCCGTGTCCCACCTGCGGCGGCCGGCGCCTGAAGCCGGAAAGCCTGTCGGTATTGGTGGCGGGCCGGAGCATCGGCGACGTCGTCGCGCTGCCGGTACGCGAGGCGCTCGAGTTCTTCGCCAATATCCCGCTGCGCGGCAATGGCCGTGCGGGACTCGATCCGGAAATCTCCCGGCCGATTCTCAAAGAGGTCACCGATCGGCTGCGGTTTCTCGTGGATGTGGGGCTCGATTATCTCACGCTCGATCGCTCGGCCGTGACGTTGTCAGGCGGCGAGGCGCAACGCATCCGCCTCGCGACACAAATCGGCAGTCGTCTGGTCGGCGTGCTCTACATCCTCGATGAGCCCTCGATCGGTTTGCATCAGCGCGACAATGCCCGGCTGCTCGCGACGCTGCGAGAGCTGCGCGACCTGGGGAACACCGTGCTGGTCGTGGAGCACGACGAGGAGACGATCCGCTCGGCGGACTATGTGGTCGATCTGGGGCCCCGCGCGGGCCGCCACGGCGGCGAGGTCGTGGCGGCGGGGCCGCTCGAGGAGGTGTTGCGCCATCGCGACTCGCTCACCGCCCGCTACCTGCGTGGTGAGCTCCGCATCCCCGTTCCCCCGCGGCGGCGCATCGCCAATGCCGATCGGCTGCTGCGCGTGCTGGGAGCCCGGCACCACAACCTCAAGGATCTCTCCGTCGAATTCCCGCTCGGACTGTTCGTCGCCGTCACCGGCGTGTCCGGGTCGGGAAAATCGACACTGGTTACGGACATCCTGTATCAGTCGCTGGCGCGCCATTTCTACCGTGCCAAGGTCGTCCCCGGAGCGCATGAGCGCATCGAGGGACTCGACCACATCGACAAAGTGATCGACATCGATCAAAGCCCGATCGGCCGGACGCCGCGATCCAATCCGGCGACGTACACGGGCCTGTTCACGCCGATCCGCGAGCTGTTCACCTATCTGCCGGAATCGAAGCTGCGCGGCTACGGCCCCGGCCGCTTCTCGTTCAATGTGAAAGGGGGGCGCTGCGAGGCGTGTCAGGGCGACGGCCTGGTGAAGGTCGAGATGCATTTCCTCCCCGACGTCTACGTCCCGTGCGAAGTCTGCAAGGGCCGGCGCTACAACCGCGAGACGCTGGAGGTGCGCTATAAAGGAAAGTCGATCGCCGACGTGCTCGATCTGACCGTCGCCGATGCGCTCGACTTTTTCGAGCATCAACCGCGTATCAGGACGAAACTCGAGTTGCTCAACGACGTAGGTCTCGGATACATCCATCTCGGACAGTCGGCGACGACCCTCTCGGGCGGGGAGGCGCAGCGCGTCAAGCTGGCGACGGAGCTCTCCAAGCGCGACACGGGTCGCACGCTGTATATCCTCGACGAGCCGACGACGGGACTGCACTTCGAGGACGTGCGGCTGCTGCTGGAAGTGCTGCACCGGTTGGTGGACAAGGGGAATACGGTCGTCGTCATCGAGCACAATCTCGACGTCGTGAAAACGGCCGACTGGGTCATCGACCTCGGCCCCGAAGGCGGCGAGTTGGGCGGCCGCGTCGTCGCGGCTGGACCGCCCGAGAAAGTCGCGCAGTCGAAGGGCTCGCATACGGGACAATTCCTCCGCAAGGTGTTGCAGGCCGGGGACTAGACGGTAGGTTGAACAAGCATGGAGGAGACGCGGTGAATTCGGATGATCTCGTAGGCCTCGTTGCGCCGCCAGGAGCGCGCTGATGCCCCCCGAGGGCGTAGCCTTTCTCATCACCTTGACCATCATCGGGTCCACCGTCCTGCTGTTTCCGCTCGTGCGTGCACTCGCCGAGCGCATCCGCAGCAAGAACGTCGATGCTGGCGTGAGGGAGGAGCTGCAGGTGCTTCGTGACGATCTCTTGGGCGAGATCCAGCAAGCGCGCCGCGAGATCGGTGAGCTCGGCGAGCGTGTGGACTTCACCGAGCGATTGCTCGCGAAGAAGTCGCAGACATGAACGGGCCGGAAGCCGTCGCGGCGTTCATGTTTTTCGGCGGGACATTCTGGGTGCTTCGACCGGTGGCTGCCGCCGTGGCGAAGCGTATCGCGGGCGAGCATCGCCGGCCCGGGATGGAGCCCGCGGAGCGCGATGAGATCCTGACCGAGCTGCAGCAGGTGCGCCAGGAAGTTGCGGAGCTGGCGGAACGGATGGACTTCGCGGAACGGCTCCTTGCCAAGCCACGGGACGGGTAATGGAAGACATTCTTGCGTTGTTCATCCCGATCGTGGCGGTTGGCGGCTTTTTCGCCTGGATGATCGCGTTGTCTCCAGTCGGAAAGGCGTTTGCCGAGCGACTCAAGCACGGGCCGGCGACTGGCGGAACCACGGAGGACCATGCGGAATTGGTCGAAACAGTGGAGCAGCTGCGCCGGGAGGTGGCGGAACTGGCTGAGCGAGTAGATTTTACCGAGCGGATGTTGCCACGCGAAACGGACCGCAAAGGGAAGGCGTAAGACAGCACGTGCTCTTGCAGGGTCCGCTTCCCCCGACACCGCCGCCGATGCTGCCGTTCGATCCGAATCAGCTCATCCCGCTGGTTGGGATGATCGGCGGGATGATAGTCGCCGGCGTGGTGCTCTGGGCGTTCTTCAAATCGGATTTGGCGGCTGCCATCGCCGAGCGAATTCGAACGGGTGTGCGTCGCCGCAAGGCCGCGATCGATGACGTGCAAGGCGACCACCTTGCGGAGTTGGACCAGCGCATCACGGACATGCAGGGACAAATTGCCGAGATGGCCGAGCGGCTGGATTTTGCGGAGCGGCTGCTTGCGCAGAAGCGCGAGCGCTCATTGCCAGGAGCCTAGATGGGGATCATTGATCGACTGTCCACGCTGATCCGGTCGAACATCAACGACCTGATTTCGCGCGCCGAGAACCCGCAAAAAGTTCTCGAGCAGCTCATCGTCGATATGCGGAACCAGCTGGCGAAGGCCAAGCAGCAGGTGGCCGCCGCCATCGCCGATGAGAAGCGGCTCTCCGCGCAGGCCGAGCAGGAGAAGAAGCTGTCGGAAGACTGGGAAAAGCGGGCCGTGCTCGCGGTCCAGGAAGGGCGCGACGATCTCGCCAAGCAGGCGTTGCTGCGCTACAACGAGCACGTGCAGGGCGCCGTGCAGCTGCAGGAAACGTGGGTCAAGCACCGCGAAGAGACCGAGCGGCTCAAGGCGTCGCTGCGGCAGCTCAACGACAAAATCGAAGAAGCCAAGCGCAAGAAGAACATCCTGATCGCGCGCCAGAAGCGGGCCGAAGCCCATAAGCGCATTCAGGAGACGATGGGAGCGATTTCGGACAAGAGCGCGTTCGAAACGTTCGAGCGGATGGCGGAACAGATCGAGCATGAGGAGCGCAAGCTGATCGCCGCCGCCGAGGTCAACGAAGACCTGTCGGGCGATTCGCTGATCAAGCAGTTCCAGGGCCTCGAGGTGAAGGCGGACGCGGACGAGCAGCTGCTGGCGCTGAAGCGCAAGATGGGATTGCTGCCCGGCGGCACGCAGGAGCAGGCCAGGGCGCTCGGCACAGGCGCGAAGGAAGCCGAGTTGCTCGAGGATGACGACGCGGAGCAGAAGAGCTGAACGGTCAGGAGTCGTCACCGTCCAATAGACTGTCGAGCGCCACGTTCGTGGCGCTCTTCGTTGCGGCCCTCGTCGTCCTGTTCATTCTCAAGGTCATCGATGTCCTGCTGCTGCTATTTCTGGCCTTCCTCCTCGCGGTCTACCTCTCGGCGATCACGGACTGGTTGGAGCGCCGGTTTGGAATGCGCCGCTGGATCGGCCTTACCCTCGCCGTAGTCGGCACCCTGGCAGGGATCGTGGGCGTAGCGGTGCTGCTCGCACCTCCAGTCGTGGAGCAAACGCGCGCACTGATCGGCAGCCTGCCGCAAACGCTGACCAATATTCAGAGCGTGTTGGCGCGCTGGGCCGGCCAGTATCCCGTGCTCGACCAGACCGAGCTCGCGAATCCTTCGTCGGGCTTCGTGTCGGGACTCGTCACCGATGCGGTGGGATTCCTGAGCGGCTCGATCTTCGGTTATGTACGGGGCGGAGGCATGCTGTTCATCGAAGGTGCCAGTGTGCTCGTGATGGCCTTGTATCTGGCGCGCCAGCCGGCGTTGTACAGCAACGGGCTGATCTCGCTATTCGCCCCGCGCCACCGGCGCATCGCGGCGCGCATCTCGGCCGACGCTGGAGCCACGCTGCGGGCCTGGGTTGTCGGCCAACTGATCTCCATGGCCGTGCTGGCATTGCTGACGGCCGTCGGCCTGTGGATTCTCGGTGTGCCGTATTGGTTGGCGTTCGGCATTTTCACGGGCATCGTCGCCATCGTCCCGTTTTTTGGCACGCTCGTCTCCACGTTACTGCCCGCTGTGTTCGTCGTCGCATCGGGTGACTGGGTGAAGGTTCTGCTCGTCATTCTGCTCGGCGTGCTCGTGCACGTGTTCGGCTCGAATATCGTGGTCCCTCGGATCATGCAACGCAAAGTGGATATCCCGCCCGTCCTCACAATCGCGATTGTGCTGGTGATGGGTGCGCTACTCGGCGCGATCGGGCTGATCGTGGCGGTGCCGGTGCTGTGTGTGACGATGGTGCTGATTCGGCACATACTCTATCGAGAGATTTACGGCGAGGCAGGGAGCGCCGAGCCCGCCGTGCTGCGTCCCACCGAGCCGTGGTCCGGAGTCGAGCGCCGGCAAGCCGCCGGCTCCGCCAAATGACGCCGCCGCAGCACCGGTTTCTCATCATCGCCGACGGCGACTTCGGGCCGCTCACGTCCAAGACCGCCAACTCGTGCATTCGCTATTTCCCGGAGCGCATCGTCGCGGTGTTCGATCGCAAAAAGGCGGGGAAGACGGCGCAGGACGTGCTCGGGTTCGGCGGCAGGATTCCCGTGGTCGGCGATTTCGAGCGCGGCATCGCGCAAGGCAAGGGGGCGACCGCCGTCCTGATCGGCATCGCGCCGGCCGGGGGGCGCCTCCCCGACGAATGGAGGGCATGGCTCCGCACCGCCATCGAGCGCAAGCTGGAAATCTGGAGCGGCCTGCACACCTTCATCGGCGACGATCCCGAGCTGGGTGCGCTCGCCCGCTCGCGCGGGGTTCGCATTCTCGATGCGCGCAAGCCGCCGCCGCACCTCCCCATTGCCGATGGCCGCGCGGCCGAGGTGGATGCGCTGGTCGTGCTCGCGGTCGGGTCCGATTGTAACGTCGGCAAAATGACGGCGCAGCTCCAGCTGCGCGACGCGCTGGTGCAGCGCGGCCACCGCACGAGTTTCGTGGCGACGGGGCAAACGGGGATCTTCATCGAGGGATGGGGCATCGCCGTGGACGCGGTCGTGGCGGATTTCATCGCCGGCGCCGCGGAGCAGCTCGTCCTCCAGGGCGCGAAGGACAACGACATCGTGCTCGTCGAAGGCCAGGGCAGTCTGATTCACCCGGGGTATTCCGGCGTCACGCTCGGCCTGCTGCACGGGTCCTGTCCGGACGCGCTGATTCTCTGCCATCAGGTGACGCGCGACTACATCGGCGATTATCACGGGCGCGAGCCGTGGGTGAAGATCCCCTCCTATCTCGAGATGATCGACATCTATGAGCGGGCCGCGCATCCCGTGCACCCGACCAAGGTGATCGGCATCTGTCTCAATACGTACGACATGGATGACGCGGCGGCGCGAGAGGCGGTCGCCAAGGCTGCCGAGGAAACGGGTCTGCCCGCGACTGACCCCGTACGGTTTGATTCCGACGTACTCGTGGACGCGATCATCGGAGCGCGCGCGACGATTTGATATTAGCGGCGCGAAATCGGTACCACACGCCGCTGCTCCCGTTGCTATCGTGCCGCCATGCGATTCCTGCACTGCGCGCACGGCGAATTCCTGCTCGTGCTCCCGCGCATCACGCGGACTCGGCTCGGCATCGCGCTACTGGCACTCGGCACGACACTCGTGTGGCTCAGCGCGCACGCCTTGGACGCCCTCACGGTCACCCTACAAGCCGGCGCGCTCGGCGCGATCCTCGGCGCGGCCGCGATCGTGGGGGATGCGAGCGACCGGGCGGCGCTGACCACCGCCCTCACGCATCCCACCACGCCACTCGCCATCGCGACGGGGCGCTGGCTCGCGATCGTGGTCCCGGCGTGGGCGCTGGTCATGATCTGCGCGACGGCGACGGGCTGGCGCACGGACGGGGTTGTGGCGGGGATGATCGCCACGGCTGCAGTTGGCAGCTGTGCGTTGGCGCTCGTGCTCGTGCTGGGCCGCGGCGTGGGGCTCGCGCTCTTCCTCTTTATGGCGGTCGCCGGCACGATCCCGCCGGAGCGGCTGGTCGATCTCGCACGCCCGGGTCTGGTGCGGCTGACCGCGGCCAGCGCGATGGAGCTCGGACCGGCGCTCTGGCACTACCGCGATATTGCCGCCGCCGATTGGGGCGCGATCCTCCACGCGCTCGCGTGGACAGGGCTCGGCGTTCTCGTCGCGGCCGCCTTCATCGGTCGACGTCAGCGATGACAGACTATGCTCTGACGCTCACCGACATCAGTGGCCACAGGCTCGGCCCCGTCTCGCTCGCGCTGCTGCCCGGCGAGATTGCGGGGTTGGTCGGGCCGGCAGGGGCGGGGAAGACGAGGCTGCTCCGTGTAGCGGCGGGCGCGGTGAAACCGAGGGCCGGCGAGGTGCGCGTGTGGGGAATGCCCGTCACCGATCCCGCGGCGCGCCGGCTCATCGGATATGCGGGGGACAATCCAGTATTTCCGCGCGCGCTCATGGTTGAGGAAGTGCTGACGTACTATGCGCGCCTGCATTGCGGGATGAGCAACGAACGCAATGTGCGGGGGCTGGTGCGCGAAGCTCTCGAGATCGCCGGCCTGGCGGCGGCCGCGGAGCTGCTCGTGGACTCGCTCGGGAGAGCGGATCTGCACCGTCTCAACTTTGCGCAGGCTGCGCTGGCTGGACGGCGGGTGCTGCTGCTCGATGAGACATTCTCGGGGCTCGACGCCTTCGCTCGCCGCGATCTGCGTGGCCGGATCGCGCGGCTCGCGGCAGAGGGCGTCGCCGTGTTGATCACCGCGCGCGACCCCGCCGCGCTGGAACGGCTCGCAGCGCGTGTGCTGGTCCTGCGCGACGGACGGATCGTCCGCGCCGGTCCCCTGGCGACACTCCTCGGCGAGCGCATTCTCGAGGTGATTCTGGACGCCCCACCCGCGGAGCCGCCTCCCGGATTCCGCGTCACCGCCGCCGGTTTGGAGGCGCCGCTGGCCGGCAGGACTGTCGAAGCGGCGCTGGCGTTGTGCCGGGCGCACCGGCTGCCGGTGCGGGCGTCGCGCGTGCGCGTCAAATCACTGGAGGAGGTCGTGCTGGAAACACACGACATGCGCTAGTACGTTTCGCCGCAATGACGGCGGCTCCCCCTTCCCAGGTTTCCCTCTTCAACACCCTCACCCGCCGCGTCGAGCCGCTGCAGCCGCTCGCGCCGCCGCGTGTCACGTTCTACACCTGCGGGCCGACGGTGTGGAACTACGCGCACATCGGCAACTTCCGCACATTCCTGTTTGAGGACTTGCTGCGCCGCTGGCTGGAGCACGTCGGCTATGACGTGTTCCAGGTCATGAATCTCACCGACGTGGACGACCGCACGATCAAGGCGGCGCGCGCGGCCGGGAAACCGCTCGTTGAACACACCGCTCCGTTTACCAAAGCGTTCTTCGAGGATCGCGATTACCTGCGCATCAAGCCCGCCCATGTCTACACACCGGCCACGGCGTACATGCCGCAGATGATCGCGCTCGTGGCGCGGCTGCTCGAGCGTGGCGTCGCATATAAAGGGGAGGACGGCTCCGTCTATTTCTCGCTCGCCAAGTTTCCGACGTACGGGCGGTTGTCGCGGCTCGACACGCGAGAGATCAAAGTCGGCGCACGCGTCGCCAGCGATGAATACGCGAAAGGCGATCCGAGCGATTTCGCGCTGTGGAAGAAAGCCAACGCGGAGGACGAGGCGGTGGGCGCCGCGTGGAATGCGCCGTTCGGGCGCGGCCGGCCCGGCTGGCATCTCGAATGCTCCGCGATGGCGCTCGAGGAGATCGCGAAGTGCTGCGGCGTACAGACGCTCGACATCCACGCCGGCGGCATCGATCTGATTTTTCCGCACCATGAAAATGAAATCGCGCAGTCCGAGGGCGCGACGGGCCGGCCGTTCGCGCGGCACTGGGTGCACGGGGAATTCCTCAACGTGCGCGGCACCAAGATGTCGAAACGCCACGGCAACTTTCTCACCGCGCGCGATCTGCGTGAGCATGGAGTTGATGCGGCAGCGGTGCGCTTACTGTTTTTGCAAACGCACTATCGCCAACCAGTGGACTTCAACGACGAGGCGCTCGCTGGCGCTGCCGAGGGCGTGAAGCGACTCGGGGAATTTCGAAATCGATTGCAGGGAGCAGGGAGCAAGGAGCAGGGAGCAGGCGAGCTGGCTCGAGTCGCGGAGCAGCTCGAGACCGACATTGCCGCCGCGCTGAACGACGACCTTAACGCGCCACGCGCAGTCGCGGCTCTGTTCGACTTCGTGCGCGCCGCGAACCGTGAGCTCGACAAGCCTCAGGGTGCGGCCGGCACCGCCCAGGCGCTCGCCGCCTTCGAGCGGGTTGCGGGCGTACTCGACGTCCTGCCGACTGCACGGGCCGTCGATCCGGCGCTGGCGCGCTGGGTCGAGGAGCGGCTGGCGGGCCGAGCCCAGGCCCGTAAGTCCAAGGATTTCAAGGCCGCCGACGCGATTCGGGCGGAGCTGGCTGCGAAAGGCGTCGAGATCGAGGACACGCCGCAGGGTACCAAATGGCGACTGCGCTGAGGAGGCCTAAGTCGTTCGAAGTCCATCCCTTGCCATAGTCGCACGGTCTGTCTAAAATACGGGTCTGTCGGATTCAGCCTTGACCAGCTGACGTAGCTCAACTGGTAGAGCAGCTGATTTGTAATCAGCAGGTTAAGGGTTCGA
>DASPXD010000047.1:0-15261 GCA_035637435.1 Gemmatimonadales bacterium | reverse complement strand
CCGAAGTCTTCCACCGGATTGAACCGCTTGGCGAACTCGGCGTAGCGAGTGCGGGCCTGACCTTCCTGGAACACGAAGTCTTGCAGCTCGCATTCCCCCGCCTGATCGCAGATCGGACAGTCGAGCGGGTGGTTGATCAGGAGGAACTCGAGCACGCTCTGCCGGGCGGCCTTCGCGGGAGCCGTCTGCGTCTTGACCACCATGCCTTCGGTGACGGTCGTGGCGCAGGCGATCTGAAGCTTGGGGGCCTTTTCGATCTCGACGAGGCACATCCGGCACACGCCGGCGACGGGCAAGCCGGGGTGGTAACAGTAGTGCGGCACGAGCACCCCGGCCTGTTTCGCCGCTTCGATCACGAGGGTACCGGCCGGAACGCTCACCGGTGCACCGTCGATGGTGAGATTGATCAGTCCGTCAGCCATTACCCCACCATCACTGGTTGCCGTTTGCCCGCCAAATAGGCTTCGAATTCTCCCCTGAATTTCTTGATCCCGCTCACGACCGGTGCCGCGCAGGAGTCGGACAGCACGCAGATCGTTTTGCCGGTCATGTTCTCCGAAAGGTCGAGCAGCAGATCGAGATCTTTCGTCTTCCCCTGCCCTGCGAGAATCCGCTCCATGATCTTCGTCGTCCACGCCGTGCCTTCACGACACTGCGTACATTGCGCGCACGACTCGTGCGCGTAGAAGCGCGCTAGCCGCATGATCTGGTAGACCATGTCGGCCGAGTCATCGAACACGATGACGCCGCCCGAGCCGAGCATCGAGCCTTTCTCGACGACGCCTTCGTAGTCGAGCAGACACGCTTCGGTCTCTTCACGCGTGAGGATCGGCACGGAGGAGCCGCCGGGGATGCAGGCTTTGAGCGTCCGGCCTGCGGGCGGGCCACCACACATGTCGTAGAGCAGATCCTTGAGTGGGAAGCCCATGGTGACTTCGTAATTCCCCGGACGCTGCACGTGGCCGCAGACCGAAAAGAGCTTCGTCCCCGTGCTCTTGGGGTTCGAGAGGCACATCCCTTTGTACCAGGCCGCCCCGCGCTTGAGGATGTGCGGCACGGCCACAAGTGTTTCGACGTTGTTGATCGTGGTCGGCATCCCGAAGAGGCCGGCGGCGGCGGGGAACGGCGGCTTGATGCGTGGATTGCCGCGCTTGCCCTCGATCGAGTTCATCAAGGCGGTTTCTTCACCGCAGATGTAGGCGCCCGCGCCGCGATGCAGATAGATCTTGATGCTGCCGAACACGGCGGCGGCGTTCGCCTCGGCCAGCGCCCGCTCCATGATCGTCCACGGCTCGGTGAACTCACCACGGATATAGATGTAGACGACCTCGGCGCGGATCGCGTGGGCGGCGATCGCAGAGCCCTCGAGCAGTGCGTGCGGCGTCCAGCGCATGATCTCGCGATCCTTGAACGTGCCCGGTTCTGATTCATCTGCATTTACACACAGATAGTGAGGACGCTTTTTCTCCTTCGGCATGAAGGACCACTTGAGGCCCGTCGGGAACCCTGCCCCGCCGCGTCCGCGCAGCCCCGACTCCTTCACGACGTCGGTAACGGCGACCGGATCCGTCTTGAGCGCCTGGGCCAGCGCCTCGTAGCCGCCGCGCTTCGTCCAGCCCTTGAGCGTGCGCGCGTCGGCGTCGCCGAAGTACTGCGACAGGACAACAGTCTCCTTGGGATGTGGCTTATGAGGGAAGCCCATTAGCGGTACTTCTTCACGATGTCCGCAACCTTGTCCGGCGTGACATTCTCAATGAAATCGTCGTTCACGAGCACAGGTGTCGCGAAGCCACAGGCCCCCAGACACTCCACCTCGACGATAGTCCACTTTCCATCCGGACTTGTGGCTCCGGCATCACCGGCACCGGTCTGCTCAAGCAGAGCTTTCACGACCCCTTCGGCACCGCAGATGTTGCACGGCGACGTCGTGCAGACCTGCACGAAGTTCTTGCCGACGGGATGCTGGTGGTACATCGTGTAGAACGTGACGACGCCCTTCACGTACGCGGGCGTCAGCCCGAGCACTTCGGCGACCTCCGCCATGATGCGGTCGGAGATCCAGCCGTACTCGCGCTGCGCGATCCACAGCGCCGGCAGCAGGGCGGCCTGCTTGTTGGGATAGCGCTGGAGTATAGTCTGCAGCTCCTCCAACACCTTCCCGGTAAAAATGGGTTGGTAGTCCTCCTGCACCGTCATCGATCGACCTCACCCATTACGATGTCCACGGACGCGTTGATCGCGACCAGGTCGGACAACAGGTGGCCTTCAGCCATCTTGGGCAGCGCGGACAGATTGATGAAGGAGGGCGGCCGGATGCGCCACCGCACCGGCTTGGCGGTGCCGTCGGAGACGAGGTAGTTGCCGAGCTCGCCTTTGGGATTCTCGATCCCGACGTAGGCCTCGCCGACCGGCGCCTTCACGCCTTCCATCACCTGCTTGAAATGGAAGATCATCGCTTCCATGTCGCTCATCGCCCGCGTCTTGGACGGGAGGATCACGCGCGGGTCGTCGACGTTGATCGGGCCGTCGGGCAACCGGTCGAGCGCCTGCTCGAGAATGCGGTTCGACTGATGACATTCCTCGAGCCGCACCAGGTAGCGGTCGAAGACGTCGCCGTGCTCGCCGACCACCACGTCGAAATCGTAGGTCTCGTAGCCGAGATAGGGCTTGTCCTTGCGGACGTCGTAGGGAACGCCGCTGGCGCGCAGCATCGGGCCGGAGAGCGACTGGTTGATGGCCTCGGCGGCGCTGAGCGTACCCACGCCCTGGGTCCGGCCGGCCCAGACGGCATTACGGGTGAGCACCCGATCGATTTCGGCCAGGGTCTTCGGGAAGGTACGGGTGAATTCGCGCAGTTTTCCGGCGAATTGATCCGGGATGTCGGCCATGAGGCCGCCGACGCGCGTGAGGCTCGTCGTCAGCCGCGCGCCGGTCCACATCTCCTGGAGGTCGTAGATCCGCTCGCGCTCCTGGAACGCCCACAGGAACGGCGTGAACGCGCCCAGATCGATCGACGTGGTGCCGAGCCAGACCATGTGGGAGATGATACGGCTCATCTCGCAGGCGATGACACGCAGCACCGTGCAGCGCGGCGTGATCTCGATGCCCATCAGCTTCTCGGCCGCCAGCGCCAGGCCGACGTTGTTGGCCATCGGCGACAGGTAGTCGGTGCGGTCGGTGAGCGGGATGATCTGATTGTAGTGCCGGTACTCGCCGAGCTTCTCGAACCCCGAATGCAGGTAGCCGAGATGCGGGATGCAGCGCACCACGGTCTCCCCATCGAGCTCCACCACGAGGCGCAACACGCCGTGCGTCGCGGGGTGCTGGGGACCCATGTTCATGAGCAGATGCTCGCCGCCCAGGTCCGGCTCGGCGGCAGCGGTGAGCGGGACGCGGGCGGGACGCCCGGCGGCATCCACGCCGGGGGTCGCGAGCTCGAGCTCGACGGTTCGCTTGCTCATGCCGCGGAGGGGGGCGGGGGGGGCTCGGGAATCGTACCGCGCTCGCCTCGGCGCAGCCGCTCGCGCATGTCCTCAGGCAGGTCACCGGCCGCGTCGGCGATCGACAGCTCTTCCATCGAGTAGTGCGCTTCGGGATTGGCGTTCAACGCCTGGCGCACCTGTTCGGCGCGGGAGAAGCGGCCGCGCAGCGGGAAGTTTTTCCGGAGCGGATAGCCCTCGGCATACGTTTCCCACATCAGGATGCGACGCAGATCGGGATGACCGCGGAAGGTGACGCCGAACATGTCGAAGACTTCCCGCTCCAGCCAATCGGCGCCGTGCCATAGGCTGTAGACGGAGTCGACGGCCAGCTCTGCGTCGGGCGGCAGCTCGACTTTGATCCGGATATCGGCCTTGCGCGTCAGCGAGCGCAGGAAGTACACGACTTCGAGGGGACGCTCGCGATCCCTGAATTCAACCGCCGTCACATCGACCAGGTAGTCGTATTCCTGGCCCGGCGTCTCCTTCAGCCATTTCATGGCTTCGAGCAAGCGGTCGCGGGCGACGTAGACGATTTGCTCGCCGTCGCGCGCCACGGCTTCCCGCAAAGCGCCGGGAATCACGAAGAGCGGAACTGGTGGACGGAGTTGCCGAACGGCTCGGAGATTTCGTCGATCGTCTCGGGCGGCAGCCGCAGCCCCTTCTCGTCGAGCGGCTGTTCGTCGCGGCGCCGGACGTGATCGAACAGCGACTCGCCCTTGATCTTCTTATGAAGGAGGAGAATGCCGTACAACAGGCCTTCGGGACGGGGCGGGCAGCCGGGGACGTAGACGTCCACGGGGACGATCGTATCGATGCCCTGCACCATCGCGTAGTTGTCGAAAATGCCGCCAGTGGAGGCGCACGCGCCCATGGAGATGACCCATTTGGGCTGCGGCATCTGGTCGTAGATGCGGCGGATCACGGGGGCGAGCTTGAACGGCAGCCGGCCGGCGCAGATCAGCACATCGGCCTGGCGCGGCGAGAACGCCTGGCGCTCCATACCGAAGCGGGCGAAGTCGAAGCGGCTCGCAGCGGTGGCCATGAACTCGATGGCGCAGCACGCCGTGCCGAACGGCATCGGCCACAGCGAATTGGCACGCGACGAATTCACCGCCCAATTGACCAGGTCCTGGAATTTGGCGACCAGGTAGTTGGGGCTCTGGCCACTGACTTCTTTGGTCTCGCCGACTCGCTTCATGTCGTCAGTCCCATTGGAAGGCGCCGCGCTTCCAGGCGTAGATGTATCCCACGAACAGGATCAGCAGGAACACCAGCATTTCGATCAGCAGGAATCCTGTCGAAATTGTCCCGGTCCCTCCACCCCCCATAAAGATCGTCGCCCAGGGGATGAGAAAGACGGTTTCGATGTCGAACAGGATGAACAGCACGGCGACCAGATAGAACTTGACCGAGAAGCGCTCGTGCGCGCTGCCGAGCGGCGGCATCCCGCTCTCGTACGGCCGCTCTTTGACGTCGGTCGGCCGGCGCGGCCCGAGAAAATGCGAGATCACGATCATCGTCGTGCCGGCGATGATAGCCATTCCGAGCAGCATCAAGAACTGGATGTAGGGCTGCATGGCGCTCGTGAAAAAATTCACTAAGTTTCGGGCCTTCGTCAAGCTGGCGCTTGCCCATTACATTGCGCCCGCATGTCCATCAAATCTGATCGCTGGGTTACCAAGATGTCGAGGGAGCACGGGATGATCGAGCCGTTCGCGGACCGGCAGGTCCGCGAGGGCGTGATCTCCTACGGCGTCTCCTCTTACGGCTACGACATGCGCGTCGCGCCGGAGTTCAAGATCTTCACTAACGCGCTCTCGGCGGTCGTAGACCCGAAGCACTTCGATCCCAAATCGTTCGTCGAATTCAAAGGCGACATCTGCATCGTGCCACCGAATTCGTTCGCGCTGGCAAGCTCAGTGGAGTACTTCCGGATACCGCGGAACGTGCTGACCGTGTGCGTCGGCAAGAGCACGTATGCGCGCTGCGGCATCATCGTGAACGTGACGCCTTTTGAGCCGGAATGGGAGGGGTTCGTGACGCTGGAGATCTCCAATACGACGCCGCTCCCCGCGCGGATTTACGCGAACGAAGGAATTGCGCAGGTGCTGTTCTTTACGGCGGATGAGGGTGATGAGTGTGAAGTGTCCTACAAGGATAAGAAGGGAAAGTATCAGGCTCAGAAAGGGATCACCCTGCCGAAACTTTAGCCTTGCGGTTGTACGCGTAGGCGACCGCCAGGGCGATCAGGGCCAGGGCAAAAAACGAAGCCACGCGATACAACGCCTCCATCGTGGACAGGTCGTATAGCACGATCTTGAGGCCGGCGCCGGCGGCGACGATCAGCCCCGCCGATCGAATCATCTTCCGGTCGACCTCGAAGCCCAGCCAGACCAGGGCTCCCGCGTACAGCAGCCACCAGACGCTCAAGGCGAGGTCAGCCGCGAGCGGAGCGATCTGCCCGAACGCGCGCCAGAACTGAATGGATCCACCGAGAAACACGGCTGTGCCACACAGCATCCACATCCATTCGGCGCCCCCGCCTTTCCAGAGCGTGGGTTTGGCTTCCGCGCCCCACCAGCGCGCGGCGACGGCGGTGCCGGCGATGTAGGTGTACAACGCCAAGGCCCAGGGGTCGGTGAACACCGGTTGCTGCTGTCTGGCAAACAGCGCGACCGTGAAAAGCGCTACGAATGCCGCTGACGCGAGCCCGACCGCGGCGTGGCGCCCGCCGGGACGCCCGCCCTGCCGCTCGGCGAGCAGCGCGAGCAAGGCGAGAGCGGTCCACCCGACCGTCACACTGGCGGCTGACCACTCCAGGGCCACCGCCAGCGCCTCGAGCGCGAAGCCCATGATCAGGAAGGGAGCCGCGCGTCGCTGCCAGCCGGCGAGGAGGTAGGCCGCACCGAGCGCCGCCGGCACGAGACCCGGTGAATAGTTCAGAACGACGAAGGCGAGGATCACGAAAGCCAGCGGATTCGCGATAAAGAGCAGCTGGTCCCCGGCGACGTCTGGCGCGCCCGGGCGGAACGGATCGCGCTCGAGATGTTGCCAGAACAACAACGCGGTCACCGCTGCGATGCCGGCGAGCGAGAGCCAACGCGCCGGATCGCTCGTCACGTTGCCGAGATTCGTGCCCAGGATCACCCACGCGAGCAGTACCACGCCGAGCCTGGCCTCCGGCCACGGCCGCACATGGGTGACGTGCAGCGCGAGCAGCGCGGCGGCGACGACCAGCCAACAGCCGGTCGGTGTGGCGAGCGCCGTCGACCCTCCCGCCGCCGCGAGCACCAGATAGCCGAACAGCGCCAGATCAAAGGTGCGCCGCCAGCTCATCGTGTAGGCGAGGATGCCGGTTCCCAATCCGACCACTTCGATATAACCGAGGAACGCGACCGGGTTCGGGTCGGGCGGTTGGAGCAGCAGCGGCGCGAGGTAGGCGCCCGCGAGCGACCAGATCGCCAGGCCTTCGACCTGGTGATGCAACGCGAGCAGCGTCACGGCCACGGTCGTGGTCGCCAGCAACAAGATCCCGACCCTGCGCTCAACGAGCGCGTACGGTCCTGCGGCCGCCCACAGCCCGAGGAATGCGAGCCCGCCGCCCGCGCCAATCAGCGACGCGCCGTAGCGGTGCATGCCTCGGGTGATCCGTTGGTGTCCCCAGGCGGCGACGGCGATGCCCGCGACGATCGCGAGCAGCGCCCGAATGAGCGGCGCGATCCAGCCCCGGTCGATCGCGTACTTCAGGAAAAACGCCGTGGCGGCGAGCAGCGCGATGACGCCGACCGCGAGCAACCCGCGCTGGCCGAACCACTGCTCGAGGTCGGTTGCGGCCTGGGGAGATTCGGTGACGGTCGGGAGCGTTGCGCGAACCATCGGCGGAGCCGGAGTAGTGGCGCGCTGCGGCGGCTGTTGCGACTGCGCCAGCACACGTTCGCCACTCGCGACGAACGTCAGGCGGCGGACAATGTTTTCGAGCGTCGCGACGCGACGTTCGAGTTGCTCGATGGCCTCTTTTTGCTCGTCCGTCACGCGAGGGCCGCGACCCGGCGCGATCCAGCCGCCGTGATCGCGGCCGTCACCGCAACGATGATGATGAGATCGGGAATCCAGCCCAGCTCGGTGGCCGGGACCGCCATCTGCAGGAAGTACATCACGAAGTCGAACAACCCGATCAGCAGACCCAGCAGCAGCGTGAGCTGCAGCGTCCGTCCGAGCTTCGCCAGCAGGCTGCCGGTGACGAGTGCGACTGCGCCCTGGGCCGCGGCGAGCGCCACGGCGGCCACGGCGCCGCTGAACAGCGTTTCAATGACGGCCGACCGGCCGGGGTTGTAACTAAAGAACCACGTGTGGATCAGCGCGACGACGAGGCCGGCCACAGCCGAGCAGATCGTGGCCCAGATCGCGTAATAGATGACGATGCGCGTGCGGTCGTCGGGTTCCATCGTGGCTCCAATCTAGCGCAGGGCCGCCGCGGCTTCCACAAGGGCCGCGCGGGCTTGATCCACTCGATTTACGAGATCGACCAGCTCCCTGTTGGCGGTCGCCGCGTCCGCATACCGGATGGCCTCGTTGACGCTCGGAAATGCCATCGTTGCATATCCGTTATCGAGATCGGCCGCAAACTGCAGGCTCCTGAACCACGGCCGGCTCACCAGACCTTCGGGACGCGTCAGCCGGCGCTCGACCAGCATGAGTGATTGGTTGACGCGCTGCACGCGGTCGCCGTTCACATGCGCCGTGTCGCGCGCGGCGCTAAATGCGCGGGCGACCGCCGTAAAACGATCAAGCGCGTCTTTCAGCGGCTGCGTGCTGACCGTCGCGGTCCATTGCTGCTTCGTGATGCCGGAATCGAGCTGCGCAACCAGTCCGTCCATCTCCACGCCGAACGCGGCGTAATCGAGCGGCAGCAGGTCGCTGTTCGCGAGGCGGCCGAGGATCACGGCAACGAGCTGCGCTCCCGCGCGGTGCGACTTGTACGCCGGATCGCCGAAGCGCGACATCCAGTCGTAGGAGTCGTACATCGAGTGATAGATGCCATCGGGCCCGTCGAAGCCGATGCCGCCCGACGGAATTCCCAGGTGATGGTAGAAGCCGGAGAAGTCGGACCCGCCGCCCAGATTGCCGAACGTCAGCGCCGTCGTATCATCCTTCTTGCTCTTCAACCAGACATCGTACACGCTACCCGGGCCGGTCGGATCGGGGACGACGCGGGTGGCGGCGCGGAACAACGGCTTCAACGACGGCGATCCGCCGCCGCTGAAGTTGGGGCCGGAAAAGGTGCCGTCCTCGTTGATGTAGGCCACGACGTGCGCCCGGAGAGAATCCTCGAGCTCCTCCACCCACTCGGTCGAGCCGATCAGCCCCCATTCCTCGGCGTCCCACGTGATGAAGAGAAGGGACCGCGCCGGCCGCTGCCCGTCTTTGGCGAGCGTCGCAAACGCGCGCGCCGCTTCCAGCACCGTGACGGTGCCGCTCACGTTGTCGCGGGCTCCCGGCCCCCATGCGTCGCGATGGCCGCCGACCACCACCCACTCATCGGGCCACCGCTCGCCGCGAATCATCCCGATCGTATTCCAGATCGGGTGAAAGGCGCGGCTCCCCCGCTCCGTCTTGACGTGCAGATGGGCGCGCACCGGGCCCGGGCCGATGTGATAGCGGAACGACAAGCCTCCCTGCCAGCTCTGCGGGACGGACGGGCCGGCGACCGGCTCGAGGAAGCGGCGGGCGTTGCCGTAGCTCATCGGGATGATCGGCATGCGCGGGATGTCGAGCGAATCCTCCGGCAGCCGCCTGGCGCCCGCGACCGACGACCAGCTCGGCGTGGTGGGATCGCCGTTGCCGTTCATCATGCTGCCGCGCTGAATGCCGTTGGGGTTGCGCATCGGCCCCTTGGGATAGACGTCGCCCCGGAAGAAGCCGTCGTCCTGTGGATCGGAGTAGACGATCAACCCGACCGCCCCCCGCTTCTGCGCCTCGCGTGCCTTGATACCGCGGAACGAGCGCCCGTAGCGCGCGATCGCGATCTTGCCGCTCACGCTGATGCCCAGCGAATCGAGTGTCTTGTAGTCCTCGATCAGCCCGTAGTTCACGTATACGACTTCAGCCGTGACATTGCCGTCGCCGCTGTAGCCATTGAAAGGCGGGATCTGGGGCCCGGTTCCCGGTTCCCGGAGCTCGAGCCGCGTAGGCTTGGCGCGGGGACCGGCGATCAGCCACGCCTCGACGGTGTCGGGCTGCGGCAGATAGACGCTGTACTCCTTACTCCAGGCATCGACGCCCCACGAGCGCAGCTTGCCCAACACGTAATCGCGTGTCGCGGCCTGCGCGGGTGTGCCGGCCATGTGGGGGACCGCCGAGAGGTCGCGCGACATCTGGCGCAGGCTGGCTGTGTCGGGGATGGCGAGGAGGCGCTGCTCGAATGTCTGGGCGGTGAGACGGTTGGAAAGTTGGAAGGTGAGAATGACCAACATGCCCGTCACCAACCGTCCAACGTTCCAACATTCCAACCTTCCAACGTTGCATCGTTTCACGCATCCCTCCCTGCCAACAGTACCGGTCGTGGACTCATCGCGGGTTCAGGATCTGATTGATCCGCGCCTGCAGATCGACAATGTGCGCGCGGGTGGCCCGGTCACCAGCCCTGGCGAGGGCGACACGCAGCGTACCCTGCAGCTCGACCAGCTCGAGCCGAGCCTGCGCGCGCGCGTCTGCAGGCCGCGGGGCCGGTGGGGTGAAGCCGGGGAATGGCGTGAATCCTGGCGGGAACGGCGTCACGAGCGGCGTGCTGATGAGCCGCTCCATCTGATCGACGAAGGCGCGCTGCAGGTTGCGGCGGTAGGCATCGACCCGGACCGCACCCCCGGCCAGCTCGGAAAAGGCGCCGCGCCGCACGTCCCCGAACAGATCGGGGATCGTATAGGCCGTTCCCGCCGGCTGAGTCGCGGCCTGCTCGGCGAGACGCGAGAGCCGCTGGTCCTGGAACAGCGTATTCAGAATCGCGCTCTGGCGCAGGCGCACCCGCTCCACGAAACCGGTCGGCTCGATGCGCCGCAGGATCTCGGCATCGAAGAAGAACGACGGCGTCGTCAAGACGTTGTCGTTCAGGAACTGCACCGCTTCCGCCTGTTTCTCCCGCGGCACCGGCTGATAGACCCTGCCCGACTGGCTTGCGTACTTCGTGAACTGGTAGACGCCGCCCACCACGACCGCGACGTGGTTCATTTCCCGGGCCCATTGGGCGATCAGCTCGCCGTACAGGTCGTCGAGGCGGTCGTAATTGTCGAGCCGGTCCTGCGTCGTCGCGGGGATCAGCATCGGTACGAGCCGCTTGATGTTGCGTACGCCGTAGCCGCTGGCGCGCACCGGGTCATCGCCCAGCGCTTCGGTGATGATGCGCGGATCGACCGCCTCGCCGTCGCCGATCCAGCGATCCCAGGGCTGCGAATCTTGTAGACGCGCGAGCGAGTCGAGCTTGGGGCGCTCGGCATCGGGCGTCGCTGCGCCGGGAATGCGGCGGTAGCCCCAATCGATCGCGAAGAAATCGTAGGGCCCGATGCCCTGCATCAGGCAGGCGCTGTCGCCGGGCTGCGCCACGTAGTTGTAGCGCGCGTAGTCCATGATCGACGGGCTCGTGCCCTTCATGCGGCACGTGAACGATTTGCTGCGCAGCGAATCCACCGGATAGTAGGTGGACGCCACCATGTTGTGGCGCAGGCCGAGGCTGTGTCCGACTTCGTGCGTCGCGACGTAGGCCACCATCAGGCCCATCAGCGAATCGGGGAACGGCAATTGCCGCGCGCGTGAATCGGCGGCGCCGGCCTGCGTCCAATACCACGCCTCCACCAGGCTCGTGATGTTGTGGTAGAAGCCGATGTTGGCGTTCATGATCTCGCCGGAGCGGGGATCGCTGAGCCGCGGGCCGTAGGCGTTTTCGATGGTGGACGGCAGCCAGCGAATCGCCGAGTTACGCGCGTCGTCGAGGTCGAAGTTCGGGTCATCGGTCGGCGCGACTTTGGCCGTGATCGCGTTACTGAACCCTGCGGCGCGGAACACCGGCTCCCACATTTCGACGCCCTTGATCAGCCAGGGCACCCATTTGGCGGGGGTCGCCGGATCGATGTACCAGACGATCGGCTGGACGGGATCCGAGACGGCGGCGTTCGGGTCCTTCGGCTCCAGGCGGTACCGCTGGATGAAGCAGCGGCGCGGGCCGGAGACGCGGTCCTCGTCGTAGTTCTCGAACGAGAGGTTGAAGTAGCCCACGCGATCGTCGCACAACCGCGCCATCATCGGATGGTCGGGCAGCAGGACCATCGAATAGTTCATGAGCATCGTGATCGAGTTGAGCGACCGGTTCGGCGGGGCGCCCGCCGGACCCGGCACGGAATCGACCTCGAACGTTTGCAGCGCGCTCACCTCGAGATTGCGCGGGAAAGAGCGTGCGCGCTCGACGAGCGATCGGGACGGATCCATGCGGCGTGGCCGGATGCCCGACTGCCGCAGGTTCAGCTCGGGGACGTCGGTCGTGAACAGCTTGGTTGTTTCGATCACCGCGCTGCTGTCGGGCGTGTGCCACGCCGCGACGTCGAAGCTCATGATGATCGGCGCGATGTTGGACAGCCGCACGGCCCGGGCGACCGGCTGCGTGCTGTCGGCCCGCATCGCGTACGACACGATGCGCAGCAACACCTTGCTGCCGAGCCGTTCCCAGACCACGATGCGGTTGCTGATTTCCTCCCCGGCGTAGCGTATCCCGCGCATCGTGCCCCGCTGATCGGCGACGAGCAGAAACTCCTTACCGAACATCACGCGCGGGATTTCGTAGAACAGCTTCTCGCCGATCCGATGCGCGATGAACACGCCGGAGTCCGTCACCGCCCCAGGGGTGATGACCTGGTTGTAGGGCTTCGCTGCTACTTCCGGTGCTTGGACGCGGCCGGATGCCGCGCGGGACGTATCTTGGTGAGCCGAGTTCTGAGCTGGGGTCGGGCGAGCGGGCGCGGTGGGATGTGTGCAGGCGACGACGCCGAACGTCAGAAGAACGGGCAAGGATCGCATCGGGCTGTACCTTGGGCGGTGGTCGGGAACGGGGAGATTAGGCCGCCCGGCGCATCCCGTCCAGTGGCATTCGGAACGGTGGAGGTTGCATTTTGATCGCATGAAGAAGCGTCTCCGCGGGCTGATCATCGTCGTTATCCTCGCGGCCATGATGTATGGCGCGGCGGTGACGCTCGCGCTCACCGGCAACCTCGGCTCGGTGACGGCGGTCGTGGTGTTGATCGTCGGCGCCGTCCTCGTCCCCGTCGCGCTGCTGATCGTGCGGCGCCGCATGTGGACTCCCCTGACCGCGCTCGAGCGCGGTATCAAGCAGATCGCCGAAGGGGACCTGAGTATCCAGGTGCCCGTGGCTCATGACGACGAGCTGGGCGACGTCACCACGCATTTCAATCATATGACGCGCGTGCTGCGCGATCGCGCCGAGGAGCAAGGGCGATTTGCGGCCGCGGGCGAGCTGCTCGGCGGCGTCGCGCACGAGGTCAACAATCCGCTGATGGCGATCGCCAGCCACGCCGAGCTGCGCCTGGCGGACACGCAGATTCCCGCCGAGCAGCGGAACGAGATGCAGAACATCCTGCGGCAGGCGCAGCGCGCGGCGAAGCTGCTGCGGGGACTGTTGCGGTTCGTGCGCGCCGGCGAGAAGCGCACGGCGGCCGTGAACATGAACGACGTGGTGCGCAGCGCCCTCGACCTGGTGTCCTACCGGTTCAGCATCGATGAGATCTCCATCGGGGGGCGGCTCGATCCGGAGCTGCCCATCGTCGTCGGCGACGCCAACCGGCTGGAGCAGGTGATCGTCAATCTGCTCAGCAATGCCCTCGATGCGTTGCGCGGTGTGAAGCCGCCGCGCCGCCTCAACGTGGACTCGTTCATCGATGACACGGGAGGGCGCGTCTGCGTCACCGTGACGGACAATGGGCGGGGGATCGCGCCCGAGATCGCGCAGCGGCTGTTCCGCCCCTTCGCGAGCACGAAAGGGGTGCGTGGCACCGGGCTCGGCCTGTATATCTCGCGCCAGCTGGTGCGCGAGGCGGAAGGGGAGCTCGACCTGGTGAAGCGCGCGGAGCCCGGCGCGCGCTTTCTGGTGTGGCTGCCGTCTGCGCGTGCGTCCGTTCCGTCAGCCCGCGTGGCCGTTCCCCAGCCTACTCCCGCACCGGTCACAGCCACGCCGAGCCTCGCCGGGATTCGCGTGCTGCTGGTGGATGATGAAGAGCTGATTCGCCGGCCCATGGGGCGGTTCCTCACCAAACGTGGTGCCGAGATCACCGAAGCGGGCGACGGGCAGGTCGCGCTCGAGCGCTTGCGCGCCGGGTTGGAGCCGCACGTCATCCTCGCCGACTTGCGGATGCCGCGCATGGATGGCGCGGAGTTCTTCCAGCGGCTGCGGGAGGAGAAGCCCGCTCTCGCCGAGCGCGTGCTGTTTCTCTCGGGCGACATCACGCATCTGGCGGGCCGCGGCCTGGCGGAGGTGCCGCGCGACCGCGTGCTCGTGAAGCCGGTCGAGCTGGCCGAGCTGGAGCGGCGGATCACGGCGTTCGTGCGGGAGAAGGCGGCCTGATGTTGATCGTGGTCGTGCTGTTTGCGACCGTGCTGCTGCGCGCCGCGATCGTGCTCGCTGTCGTCTACCTGATGCTCCCGAAGGCGTTTTCCTGCCCCCGCTGCGCCGACAAGCTTGCCCTGATTCGCCATCCCATCCTGCGACGGGTTTTCCCGCCGGTGGAGCACCGTTGGTGTTTGGGATGCGGTTGGAGCGGCCTCGTGCGACGGGTCGAGGATCGCCGTCGCATCCTGCCTCAGTCGCGCATAATCAACCGCGCGGCGCGCTCGTAGTCTCAGCCCCTTTACGTGCCGATGGTGGCCATGCCCGACGCCCGTGCCGCCGCGCTCAATCGGGCATCGTGGGTCGCGAGCACCACTCGGTCTCCCGCGTGTTCGCGCCAGGCCAGTGCGCTGGCGAGATGGAGCGCGTCGAGCGTGCCGAGCGTGAGTGGCAGCGGCTGCGCGGCGCGGCTCAGGATAGGCCGGGTCAGCTCGATGATGGTCAGGCTCTGGAGGACGTCGTACACGGCGGAGCGGCGCTCGGCGATCTGCTGCTCCGGCAGCGCCTCGGCGATCCGCAGGCGATCGAGGGTGCGCAGGCATTCGACTTCGGCGAGCGCGCTCGTCGCGCCGTCGTCGAGCGTGCGCCATTCGCGCAAGTATCCGGCTTGTCCAAGGACCAGTCGCAGGATGACGGACGAGTCGACGTATGCGATCACCGCTCGCCGCGTTCCTCGGCAAGCAGAGCCAGAATGTCGCGCTTGGTTTTGAGCGGGG
The DNA here is from genome assembly GCA_035637435.1 of Gemmatimonadales bacterium. Taxonomy (GTDB): domain Bacteria; phylum Gemmatimonadota; class Gemmatimonadetes; order Gemmatimonadales; family GWC2-71-9; genus 20CM-2-65-7. Next base: position 403 of record DASPXD010000047.1, on the reverse strand, counting down.
GCGGCAGGCGGACTGCGCGGGGTCGCGGCGCGCCGGCGGTCGGTTCGCGCACGACGAGCCGAGTGGTGTCCGCGGATATCGGCTCCAGCCGGGCGACGGGGGTATCGCGCTCGAGGACGGTGATGCTCTGGCCGCGCCGCACCCGGCGGAGATACTCGCTCAGGCGGCTCTTCAACTCGGCGATCCGCACGGTATTCTTCATGACCATAAGATAGTCATATATGGTCATGTTCGCCAGGCCGACGCCGGCGACGGCCAAGTACTCCGTGCCTCAAAGCCACGCAGCAGGCGCTGCTCACCGCTGCGCGGAGATAGCCGAGCAGGTGCAGTTGCTCGACGGCGTGGTGCAGTATCGGTTCGGTGATAATGCCGAGCTGATGGGAGCATGGACGAGCGCTCGCAA
>DASPXD010000046.1:0-2267 GCA_035637435.1 Gemmatimonadales bacterium | reverse complement strand
AGCTCGACCGGCACGCGCGCCCGCGCGATGCTCGGGTCTTGCGGGACGATCACGATCGTGTCGCGGTAGATGCCCCGCGGCAGGCCGGTGGGATCGAGTGCCAACTGGAGCGTGTCGATCGCCGAGCTCGAGTCGCCGGCGATCGTCAGCCACCGCGCGTTCGCGGCGCGATGCGCCGTCCACGGTGGTGGCTCGTCGCCGCGTGCCGTGGAGAGTGCTAGTGCCGCGGTGTGTGTCGTGTCGCTGTTCTCTTGTGCCGAATCGACGACCCGGGATGGTGTGACGGCAATCACTTTGCTGGGAGGGGCGTCGAACAGCGTTCCGACGCTACAACTGATGACGAGTGCGAGGCCGGCGAGGGAGGCGAATTTTCCCTGTTTCGTACGCATCGAGTGCCCGCTCGGAAGGCACTTTCCATACCGGGCGACGCCATGCGCTTGGCGTGGCTGAGTTTGATTCAGACGTGTTGCCGCGGCCCCACGCGTGTGGCGTTTGCGCCACACGCGTTGGAGCTATTCGATCCTATCGTCGCGGCGTCTGTACTTCAGCGAGCAGCATCCAGGAGGTCCCAAATCGGTCCCGCAGCATCGCGAATCGCGACGCGAAGAACGTCTTTTCCATCTTCATGAACACCTGCCCCCCGTCCGCGAGGAGCTGGTACAGTCGTTCTGCTTCCTGAACGTCGTCCACGGTGAGCGTGACATAGGCGCTGCGCATCGGCTCGGCGCCCGGAATGTCGGCTCCCAGCAGCACCGCATCGCCCACCTGGAGACGCGCATGCAGGATTTTCTTCTTCCAGTGCTCCGGGACCTGTGGATTGGGTTGTTGCTCGTGCGTGATCAGGATGGTGATTTTGCCGCCGAGCTGCTGCTCGTAAAAGCGGAACGCCGCTTCACAGGTGCCGCCGTAATTGACGTACGTGTCGAGTCTCATCGAGAACCCCGCCTATCGGAATGGAATCGTTCTGTTACCCAGGAGTGCGTCGAACGACCCTGGCAGGAATCGACCAGTCGGGTCTCAGCGCTCGCGTGTAAAGACCGCGCGCCAGCCGTGATCGAGCGGCACCCAGGTGAAGTGGTCCGAGTCGATCAGCGTCAGGGTAAACGACTCCATCAGGCGCTGGCCCGCGTTCGGCGCGGGAACGAGCGGTGCGAACGTGACGAGTGGTTCGCTGGGGCTGACTGTGCCCACGAGCAGCTCAGGTCCGGTCCCCTCGCTGTAGACGGCCGAACTGTACACGCGTCCGGTGCGCGCGTCGAAGCCAATGATCCCTTGGCTGCGGCTCGCGGAGCTGTCGAGCTGCTCGGTCCACTGGACCCGGAGAGCGTCGTACAGGGTGTCCACGAGGCGCGTGCCCGACGCATCGGGCGGCCCGTCGAAGTTTCCGGCAAACCAGGTCGCGAAGCGCCACCGGCCGACGAGTTGGCGGAGCAAGCTGCGGGCCGGTCGCACCGACGGCTGATCGACGTCCGTGGATGGGGTCGCCGCGGCGGCCCGTGTGGTTTTCGGGCCACCTTGCGCGGCGAGCTGGCGAGCCGGCGCGATCAGGCTCGCGGCGACGAGCGCCAGTGCGATATGAATGAAGGTGCGAGAGGCTTGCATGCCCGGCTTCAATGCACGGCATATGCCGACCGCTGGTAGGCACGGCGCGGAAGTCCCGACCCACGCGTCTCGCGCGCAATCGTGCAGGGTGCGGTGTGTGCGGCGCGTCACGACGGGGTTAGGGGTACCGCACGTCCGTACCGCGGCTACATTTCCGCACTCGCAGAAAGACGGGACGTAGCGCAGCCCGGTAGCGCACCTGAATGGGGTTCAGGGGGTCGCGGGTTCAAATCCCGCCGTCCCGACTGAGTGAAGATCAAGCCCTGCAGCGACTTCTGCTGTAGGGCTTTTTCTTTGTTGCGCCCCGTGCTGTGAGTTATGCTGTGAGTTTCTACCGGCTCACGATCCGGTGCGTCGGATGCAACACGACATTCTTGATCGTTTCGGCGTCGGCCTGCTGGTACGAGGTCGTCAGCACTTCCTCGGTCTTCCAACCGCCGGCCGCGGCGACGTCCTTCACGGGGTACCCCTTCCGCTCCGTCGCCCACTTCCGTCGAATCGGGTGCCACATTCCCCGACGTGGCGGCACAATCCTGGCGAGACGATGCGCCCGCCGCAGCCACTCATCAAAGAGGTGCCGACTACACGGCTTCGTCGGATCCTTCGGTGACGGGAACACGGGCGCCTTCCCGATCGCCGCCTGCGCCTTCTGCTGCGCAAGGAGA